>CBHWBD010000039.1:0-31994 GCA_966111775.1 uncultured Comamonadaceae bacterium
GGCACGGTGCCGCCGAACAGGCCGAGCGGGTCGGCGGCCGCCAGGTCGCGGCGGATGCTGGGCTGGGTCAGGGCCGTGGCCGGCGCCATGCCGAAGAAGTCGGCGAAGGGATCGGCCGCCGCGGCGCCGGCGCTGCCGGCCTCGACGACGAGCACATAGCCGCCGATCTGGATCTGGTCGCCCGGCTTGATGGCGGCCTCGCGGCCCTTGCCGAGCTGGATGCCGTTGACGCTGATGGCATTGCTGCCCTGGTCGACGATGCCGTAGCCGCTGCTGGCGCGGAACAGCACGCGGGCATGCACGCGCGAGATGGTGCGTTCGGGGTCGGGCAGCACCAGCTGGTTGGTGTCCGCGCGGCCGATGTCGCCGCCGAGTTCATCGAACTGGGCGGACAGCGGCTGGCTCACGGGCAGGCCGTTGAAGGTGGTGACATTGAGACGGATCATGAGGCGATTCTCAGTGCGGCTCGCTCTGGCGGCGACCCCTGCACGACGGGTGTTGCTGCATGGGCCTATCTGAGCACATAGACCTTGCCTTCGATCAGCGTCAGTCGCAGGGGCCAGGCAATGTTGCCGGGCATCACGTCGTCATTCTGGCTGGAGAGCAGGGGGGCTCCCATGGGGTTGAGGCATTCCAGCAGGCGGCCACCAGCCACCATGCGCAGCAGCAGGGTCTCGGCGGTGGGCGGCTTCAGGGTCTCGAGCACGCCCGCCTGCCAGAGCTGCTGCACCTGCTCGCGCAGGGCGGCCGCGCCGTGGCCGGCGGGCTGCTGGTAGGCCTGGTCCAGTTCCTCGAGCTTGAGCCGGCAGGCTGCCAGCCAGCTGTCGGGATTGCCGCGCGACAGGTCGAAGGCGATGCGCTGCAGGGCGGCCAGCATGGTCTGGCGGTCCTGGGGACCGGGGTTGAGGACGGGCGCGTCCAGCCAGCGCCAGCGCGGGAAGCCGAGCGGCAGCTCCAGGTCCTGGTGCTGCTCCGTCGGCGCCTCGAAAGCCATGCCCTCCTCGACAGACCAGGCGACCTCGGCGAGCACGCGCACGGCTTCGTCGGCCAGGCTCTTGCCCTGGCGCAGCAGCACGAGGCGGGCCCGCGCCTGGGCCGCTCGAGCCGCCATGCGCGGCTGGGCCGGCGCGTCGGGCGTGGCGACGGCCTGGGTGACGGGCGGTGGCGCGACGACGAGGGTGATGCGGTTGCTGCCGTTCTGCAGGTATTCGTGCACGGCGACGGACTGGCTGCCCGCACCGGCCGGCAGGGCCAGCACGGGCACGCCGTTGACGTGGGCCTCGACGGGCTCGCCGCTGGTCTGCAGATGGAGGCACATCAGGCGGTCCATCATCCGGCAGTCCAGTCGATGAGGGTCAGAGCGGGGATGAGCTCGCGCTGCTGGCGCTGCGTGCCGCCGACCGGGTCCCGTTTCAGCAGGCAGACACTGACCGCTTCGACGGCCAGGCGGTAGAACCACTGCTGGCCGCGTCCATCGGGGCGCGGGCGCAGGCCGCATTCGCCGACGACGGCGCCGCGCAGCGCCTCGGGCACCGGGCCGGCCGACAGCAGGGCCGGCTCGCCGGTGGCGATGGCCTCCACGCTGGTCACGAAAGGGTGACGCCAGCTGCACCTGGCGTCGGCCAGGCCCTGGCCCTCGGCGGCCGTGCTGCCGCGCTGGTCCAGTGTCATGCGCCATTCGCTGCGGCCCTGGGCCTGCAGGCTGATGCGGGTGCGGCTGCCGGCCCAATCGAGTTCGCCACTCAGCCGCAGATCCAGCATCAGGGTCGCGAAATCGATGCTGCCCTGCAGCCGCAGCGCAATGGCGCCGTCGGCCTCGTGCTGCCAGCCCCAGGTGATGCCGGCCTGGCCCACCAGGGGGGTCAGTTCGGCCTGCAGGCGGCCGCTGGTGCCGGCCATCTGGCGGGCCCAGGCGCTGAACAGCTTTTCCAGCCCGGCACGCGTCAAAGGTTGCAGGTTCTGCCAGGCCTTGAGCCAGGCCGGGGCAGGTTCGGCCTGGCCGTCGGCCTCCAGGCGGCAGGCGGTGCTGGCCGCGGAGGGAGCCGGCGACTCGCCTTCGGCGGGCCAGACCTGCGCCGGCAGGGCGCCGTGCCTGATCTCGACCAGGCGCTGCGTCGCGGCATGCACCTGCAGGCCGAGTTCCAGCGAGCCCAGCGGCGCACCGGCATCGCGGATGCCGCAGCTGGCAATGCGCACGGTCTGCTGGTCTGGCGGTTCACCGAAGCCGATGCCGGCGGGGCCCAGCCGGGCGTCCGGCGGCGGGCTGGGCGGGGCGTGCAGCGTCAGACTCAGCTTGGCCGTGTCGGGGCCGCGCCAGCTCAGTCGGCCGTTGCCGCTGACATGCAGCACCTCGGGATGGTGGGCGTCGCAGGCGGCCTGGGTGGCCACCACCAGCTGCAGCCGTGCGCTCGCGCCGGCGCCGACGGCGCGGCTGAGCACGGGCAGCATGCGCGGCTCTTCCGGCGGCACGGCCAGCGTCTCGGGCGCTGGCGCCCACGGTGCCAGGTCGACGCGCGGCCAGGCCGACTCCTGCGGCTGGTAGGCCTGCAAGGGCTTGGGCTCGGCAACGGCGAAGGTGATGCCTTCCAGATCGCAAGCCTTGGGGCGGGGCTCCGGCGCCTGGTCGAGGTAGATGGTGCGGCCCATCGTGATGCGGCTGAGCCCGGCCTCGACGGCGGCCAGGGCCTTGTCGAAGCCGACCGGCGTGATGGTCGCGTGGGTCTGCTGGGTGGGGTCGGCGCGGGCCGCACGGCGCACCAGCGTTTCGCGCGAGCGGTGGTTGAGCTGGTGCAGCCGCACGGCAGGGCTCAGGCCCGGCTCGGCGCAAATGGCCGCAGCCCATTCGAAGCGCGGCTTGTCCTCGAAGCTCGCGCCCCACAGGCAGCACAGCGAGGCATAGCGCGCCTGGTCGGCCACCTGCGTGAGGCCTTGCTGCAAGGCCCGCTCGACGGCGGCCTCGACGAAGGCCGGCCAGCGCGCCTGCAGCTGCCCGGCGACGTCGGGCCAGGCTTCGCCCAGCAATTGCACGAGGGCGCCGGCGTCGCGCCGGGCCTGCAGGCGAGCGATCTTGTCGACCTGTTCTGGGGTCAGTTGCAGCATGTCAGGCGTCCGGGGCCCGTTCCTGGCGGTCGATGACGCCGTCCAGCCGCTGCCACCAGGTCCAGCGCGTCTTGCCGGGGCAGACGATCTGCTGGCCGTGCGCGAAGACCCGGTCGAGCTGGGACGGCCCGAGGCTGGGCAGCAGCGTCTCGAGCAACTCGGCGTCCCACCAGCGCCAGGGACGGCGTCGGCCCTCGGGGGTGCGCACCTCGGCGAGGTCGCGGCTGTGCTCGCGCATGGCCAGCAGCGGCTGGCGCGAGGTCGTCAGCACGCCCCAGGCGTCGAAGCCGGTGCTGACCTCGCCGAGCAGCCAATCGGTGAAGGGGCTTTCGCGCTGCAATTCGACGATGTAGGCGGCGCGCTGCGCGGCCTCGGGCGCCAGGGCGCCGCGTTGCAGGCAGTCCCAGCCGGCGCATTCCGCCGACTGCAGTTTCTCGGGCAGGCCGCCGACGACGGCGCCATCGATGACCGCATGCACGCGAGCGCCTTCGAACGACCAGAGGGCCGCCTTGATGCGCGAGCCCGGGGCAGCGGTCAAGAACCACCGCCTTCCGCGGCCGGGTCGGCGAACAGCTTCTCGTAGTCGGTGGCCTGGTCGGGCTTGAGGTCGGCCTGGTCCTTGGCGTCGGCCGGTGCCGTGGGCGCCGCGTCGGCGGCCGACTCGGCACTGCCGGCCGAGCCGCCACCGCCGCCGCAATTGACCTTGACGAGCGGACCGTCGATGGTGACGCCCGCTGGCCCCAGCGTGATGACGGAGGCGCCGCAGACGATCTTGATGCCGGCCGTGGCCTCGAGCACGATCTCGGTCTGGCCCTTGGCCTTGATGTTCATGCCCTCCATGACCACGTCGGCCACGGACTTCAGCGACACCTTGCCGGTCGCCTCGCTGGCGATCTTGCCGGCGGCCTTGAGGCTGATGTCGGCATCGGTCTTGACGGCCACGGCGCCGGTGGACTTGATGGCCGTCTTGCCGGTGACGTCCAGGCCGTAGTCGGCGCCGACCTTGGAGTTGAAGTCCTTCTCCAGCTTGAGCTGGTAGGTGGCGGCGCCGGTCGTGAAGATGTCGCCGGCAACCTTGGTGTGCAGGTCCTTGCCGAGGTCCTGCATGACGTCCTGGCCGACGTTGACGTACCAGTTCTCGCCCACCACTTCCTTGCGCGTGAGCTTGACCTTCTTGGTCTCGTTCTTCTCGACGAAGTCGAAGGCGTCTTCCTTGACGTGGCGGTAGAAGTTGCGCTGCGACTGCAGCCAGACGTATTCCTTGGTCTTCTCGTCGGCGAAGCGCAGCTCGCTGTACATGTCGGCCGCGCCCTCCTTGGTGGAATGGGTGCGCCAGCCGCTGACGTGCGAGAGCTTGGGCAACTCGTAGGCGGGCAGGTTGACGTCGTTGTGCACCGAGCCCGTGATCAGCGGCCGGTCGGGGTCGCCGCCGACGAAGCTGACGACGACCTCGTGGCCGATGCGCGGGATCATCCACATGCCCATGCCCTTGCCGGCCCAGGGCTGGGCCACGCGCACCCAGCAGGAGCTGGCGGCGTCGTTGGCGCCCTCGCGGTCCCAGGGGAACTGCACCTTCACGCGGCCATGCTTGTCGACCTCGACCTCGTTGCCCGAGGCGCCGACGACGAGGGCCGTCAGCGGCCCGTGCATGACGGGGCGCGGCGTGCGGCGGTCCGGGCGGAAGGGATTGCCGCTCATGCTGATGCACGAGATCTGCGCGAGGAAGCCGTCGCGGCGGCGCTTGATGGACTTGATGTCCTCAATGGCCTCGTGGTCGGCGAACTCCGCGGAGAAGTTGATGCCGACGATGAGGTAGTTGATGTTCTCCAGCAGCGAGGCGGCCTTGGAGAGCAGGAAGGTCGTGCCGACGGCGACGTCGTTGCAGTTGGTGGTGCCGGTGTAGACGGTCTGCAGGGCCTGGGCCTCTTCCAGGCGCACCTTGGCCACCTGCGTGGCGGCCGAGGTGGCCGGCGCGGACTCGGGGTTCTTCTGGTTCAGCACGGCGCGTGCCGGGAACTCATAGATCTCGGCGTCGCCGAGCTTGGCGGTGGCCGACAGCGGCAGGGCCGAGTGGTCCTGCTCGATCTGGGTGGCGCTGGCCAGGTAGTCGTAGTCGCGCACGGTGGCCTTCACCGAGCGCACCTCCTCCTGCTTGCGCCACTCCATGATGGCCTGGTCCTGCTTCAGGCCGTGCGACCACTGGATGGGCGAGGTGCTGGCCTTGCTGCGGTGCTTGGCCATGGAGTCGGTCAGCACCATGGTGTGCGTCGTCGACGTGTGCTCGAAGAAGTAGTAGATGCCGGCCTCTTCGAGCAGGCGGCTGACGAAGTCGAAGTCGGTCTCGTCGTACTGCACGCAGTACTCGAGCGTCGGGTAGACCGAGGGCAGCAGCAGGCGCCAGGCGAAGTCGCTGCTGTAGGTCGTCAGCACGTCGGTGACGATGTCCTTGACGCTCTTGTTCTGGAACACGCGCGAATTGCGGCTGCGCGTGGCGAACCACAGCCAGGGCCGCATGACGATGCTGAAGGCCTCGAAACGGCCGTGCCGCTCGCCGCGCTGGGCGCGCGTCACATAGCCGTTGAACTCGCGCTTGGCGCCGTGCAGCTCGATGGTGACGTTGGCACGCGTACCCAGCAGCGAGTGCAGGTTGATGTGCTCCTTCATGCCGAGCAGGTTGACATTGCCGATCAGGTCGACCTGCCATTCGGGCAGGCGGCCGAGCTGCTCCTGGCCGCTCATGCGCAACACGAGAAGCTTGTCGGCCCCCAATGTTGTCGTGATGGACATCACATGGCTGGTCAGACTCATGTCGGCACCTCCCGGCGTGCAGCTTGATCAGTCGAAGGCATAGCTGAAGTCGCCGTCGGCGACGTCGAGGGCGACGCGCGTCAGCGGCTGGCCTGAAGCGGTGCGAGACAAGTACTCGATGGACACCTTGGGCAGCACGGTGTTGGTCAGGATGGCGTCGATGATGCGGCCACCGCTCTCGGCGTTGTTGCAGCGCTTGACGATGAGCTCCACGGCCGCGTCGCTGTACTCGAAGGGGATGCGGTGGTTCTCGGCCACGCGCTTGACGATGCGGCCGAGCTGCAGGCGCACGATGCGGGCGAGCATCTCGTCGCTGAGCGGGTAGTAGGGGATGGTGACGATGCGGCCCAGCAGCGCCGGCGGGAACACCTTCTGCAGCGGCTCGGTCAGGGCCGTGGCCAGCGACTCAGGGTCGGGCAGCAGCTCAGGGTCGCGGCACATGTTCATGATCAGCTCCGAGCCCACATTGCTCGTCAGCAGGATGATGGTGTTCTTGAAGTCGATGAGGCGGCCTTCGCCGTCTTCCATCCAGCCCTTGTCGAAGACCTGGAAGAACAGCTCGTGCACGTCGGGGTGGGCCTTCTCCACCTCGTCCAGCAGCACGACGCTGTAAGGCCGGCGGCGCACGGCCTCGGTCAGCACGCCGCCCTCGCCGTAGCCCACATAGCCCGGAGGCGCACCCTTGAGCGTGGAGACGGTGTGCGACTCCTGGTACTCGCTCATGTTGATGGTGATGACGTTCTGCTCGCCACCGTAGAGCGACTCGGCCAAGGCCAGGGCCGTCTCGGTCTTGCCGACGCCCGAGGTGCCGCACAGCATGAAGACGCCGATGGGCTTGTTGGGGTTGTCCAGCTTGGCGCGCGAGGTCTGGATGCGGCGCGCGATCATGTCCAGGCCATGCTGCTGGCCGATGACGCGCTGGCCCAGCGTGGCACCCAGGCGCAGCACGGCTTCCAGCTCGTTCTTGACCATGCGGCCGACGGGGATGCCCGTCCAGTCGGCGACGACGCTGGCCACGGCCTGGGCGTCCACCGAGGGCAGGATCAGCGGCGCATCGCCTTGCAGCTCGGCCAGCTTGGCCTGGGCGGCGTGCATCTCGGCCAGCAGGGCGTCGCGGTCGGGGCTGCCGCCGGCGTCGGCGGGCTGGCCATCACCGCGCAGCTTGGCGCGCAGTTCCAGGATCTTGGCGACGACGTCCTTCTCCTGCGTCCAGCGGGCTTCCAGCTCGCCGAGGCGGCTGCGCTCGGCGGCCAGCTTCTCTTCGACGAGGGTGCCGCGGTCGCCGATGTGCACGCCGACCTGGGCCTCGCGGCCGATGATGCCCTGCTCGATCTCCAGCGATTCGATGCGGCGCTTGCAGTCTTCCACCTCGGCCGGCATGGCATGCTGGCTGACGGCGACGCGGGCGCAGGCGGTGTCCAGCAGGCTGACGGCCTTGTCGGGCAACTGGCGGGCCGGGATGTAGCGATGCGACAGCTTGACGGCGGCCTCGATGGCCTCGTCCAGCAGCTGGATCTGGTGGTGCTTCTCCAGCACCGTGGCCACGCCACGCAGCATCAGGATGGCCTTCTTCTCGTCGGGTTCCTCGACCTGCACGGTCTGGAAGCGGCGGGTCAGGGCCGGGTCCTTCTCGATGTACTTCTTGTACTCCGCCCAGGTCGTCGCGCCGACGGTGCGCAGGTTGCCGCGCGCCAGGGCCGGCTTGAGCAGATTGGCCGCGTCGCCCGTGCCGGCCGCACCACCGGCGCCCACCAGCGTGTGGATCTCGTCGATGAACAGGATGATGGGCGTGGGGCTGCCCTGCACCTCGTCGATGACCTGGCGCAGGCGCTGCTCGAACTCGCCCTTCATGGAGGCGCCGGCCTGCAACAGGCCGATGTCCAGCGACAAGAGCGTCACGCCCTGCATGTTCGGCGGCACGTCGCCGCGGGCCAGGCGCAGCGCGAAGCCTTCCACCACGGCCGTCTTGCCGACGCCGGCCTCGCCGGTCAGCAGCGGGTTGTTCTGGCGGCGGCGCATCAGGATGTCGACGATCTGGCGGATCTCGTCGTCGCGGCCGGTGACCGGGTCGATCTCGCCTTTGCGGGCCTTCTCGGTCAGGTCGACGGTGAACTTCTTCAGGGCTTCCTGGCGGCCCATGGCGGCCGGGGCCATGGCGCCTTCGGCCTGGCCGGGCTGGGCCGAGCCGAGCGCACTGCCATCGGTAGCGCCCAGGCCCGCTTCGCCGGTCTTGCCGATCAGGCTTTGCAGCTTGTCGGCCAGGTCGTCGGGCTTGATCTTCTCGAACTGGCGCGAGATGCCGAACAGCGCCTCGCGCAACGTACGCGTGGAAAGCAGGGCCAGCAGCAGATGGCCGGAGCGCACCTGGGCGTCGCCATACATCAGCGTGGCATAGACCCAGCCCTGCTGAATGGCATGGGTGATGTGCTCGGAGAAATCACTGATGGACGTCGAGCCGCGCGGCAGCCGGTCCAGGGCCGTGGTCACATCGCGGGCCAGGGCGGCGGCGTCCAGGCCGTAGTGGCGCACGATGGCCGCCACGTCGGATTCGTTGTTCTCCAGCAGCTGGGTGATCCAGTGCACCAGCTCGACATAAGGGTTGCCCCTGAGCTTGCAGAAGACGGTGGCGCCTTCGATGGATTTGTAGGCGAGCGGATTGAGTTTTCCGAACAGGGCTTGGCGGCTGATATCGGTCATGTGGAGATCTCCTCGGTGCTGAGTGACCGAGGCCGCCGTTCGGTTCCGCCAGCGGTGCTACATCTGATGCTTGGGCGCGAGCGACGGGCCCAGCGGCTTGCGGCAGATGCTTTCCACGTTCATGATGAGCTGGTCGGCGTGCTGGCGCGGCAGTCGGCTGTTCAGCCAGGCGCTGCGGCCCAGCATGCCGACGCCGGGCGTCTTGCCCAGCGGCCAGGCCGGCACCTCGGCGGGCTTCAGCTGCAGGCGCAGGTCCCAGGCGAATTCATGGCCGACATATTGCCTGACCATGGCCTGCAGGGCCGGCAGGTTCTGGCCCGAGGGCAGGAAGGTCTGGAAGGCCGGCCAGTCCAGCGGGCCGATCTCGATGCGGAACTTGTGCTGCACGTCCCAGACCTGGCGGCCCAGCACGGCACCGCGGCCCAGGGCCACGCCGTCATGCCGCGCCAGCCGGGTGCGCTCTTCGGGCTGCAGCGCCATCCAGTGGCCGCTGAATTGCTGCACCTGGGTCGGCACGCGAAAGCGCAGCGCGATCCAGCTCTGCAGCCCGTCGGCGTCGCGGGCCGAGCGGGCCAGGCGGCCGGCGAAATAGAGCTTGGAGAAGTCACCCAGGGCGTCGCGTTCGCGCAGCGAGGGCTCGGCCAGGCCGATGAGGGCGCCGACGTGGCGCACGATGGGGGCGTCGCGGCCGCGGTCCATGCCGACCACCGGATTGGCGCGCACCCAGGCCCGGTAGAACAGCAGGCCGAAGCGGTGCAGCAGCATGTCGGCGAAGGCCGCAAAGGTGCGGTCGCCATGGTGCAGGGCCCGCTCGCGGGCGTATTCGGTCAGGTGGGTGGGCAGGGCGCCGTTGGGGCCGAACAGGCTCAGCACCCGCTGCACCAGGCGCGGCGGGCCGTGGTCGTTGGCGGCCAGCCGGGTGATGGGCGTCGGCGCGAAGTTCAGTGCCGGCTCGCTGGCGAAGCGCACGGGCTCGTCACCGGGGCGCAGCGCATCGCCCAGGCGAGGCTTGTCGGCGTGGGCGGCCTCGATGCGGCGCAGGGCCTGAAAAAGGTCGAAGCGGCCTGGGCGCTGGGTCAGCGCCTCGAAGATGGGTGGTGGCGGCTTGGCGCTCACAACACCGCCCTGGCGCCGGGCAGGGGGCGCCAGCGCTTGAGTTCGCCGCGCGTGCGCGAGACCAGCAGCGTCTGCACGAAGCTGTTCATCGACACGTGGCGGCTGAAGTAGTGGTGCAGCACGGTGCCCAGCAGCGTCGCGCTGCCGCCTTCGAAGCAGAGTTCGTCCACCTCCACGCGCACCTCCAGCCCCCGGCCGAAGGCGATGGGGCCGGGCGACGGATGGCGGCGCACCACCGGGCTCACGCCGACGCCGCGCACGCCTTCGACCTGGCGCAGCAGGCCGGCGTCGTTGCTCTGGGCGAACAGTCCGATCAACTCGCGCAGGGCGAGGGCGCCGCGTTCGGGGTCCTCCTCGACGAGGGACAGGTAGTTCAGCGACAGCAGCGACAGCAGACGCCAGGCCAGCGGGCCCTCGCGCAGCGAGCTGACCGGCCGCGACGGGCCGGCGACGATGCCCACGCCTTGCACCGGCGCGCGGCTTTCCAGCGTCAGGCCGCCATCGGCGCTGCCGGCCGGCATGAACAGCGGCAGGTCGCGATTCGTGCAGCGCACCTCGGCGGCGAGCTGGCGCAGCTCCTGGCGGTAGGGCGCGCGTTGCAGGTCCACCAGGGTCAGGAAGACCTCCGAGGCCACATAGGCCGAACGCGGCCCCTCGCGCTTGCCGCGCTCGCTGACCAGGCGCGGCTCGCGCAGGGCGCTGAAGAAGCCGTCGGCGCCGGTGGGGTCGACGTGGGGGACGTCGAACAGCGGCAGGAAGCGCAGCTCGTCGGTGTCGTTGGAGAAGCCGGTGACGGCGGAGACGTCGAAGACCTCGTAGTCGGTGCCGGCCAGCCGGTCGGGGATGACCTGGAAGCCCGTGCTGCTGTCGTCCACCGAGATGCGTTCGGCGCGGCGCTCGAAGAGGTTGATCGCCGGCACGCAGTTCAGCGCGAAGTTGGCCGGCTCGCCGCCGCCCTCCAGCGAAGCCTCGTAGCGGTCGAAGAGCAGCACCAGCTCGAAGCTGTTGCCGGCCGTCTGGGCCAGGGCCGGCGCCAGGCCGGCGACGTCGATGAACAGGAAGCGCTGCGGGAAGGCGAAGTACTCCTGCATCAGTCGCGTGCCCGACAGGCCGCGCAGCGTGACGGGCAGCATGGCCTCGTCATCCGCCAGGCCCACCTGTCGCACCTTGTCGGGGCCGAGGAAGAGGCGCTGCGCATCGCGTCCGCCGGCGCCGGCCAGCACGCCGACGCAGCGGCAGGTCGCCAGCTCGTGGAGCTTCAGCGCGACGTCCTGCAGTCCGCCCATGAAGAAGCGCAGGCTGTCCAGCGGCAGCTGCGCGAACCGCATGCCCTCGGGCAACTCCAGACGCACGCGCACGGCGCTCTTGGGGCGCTCGCGCAGTGGCAGGTTGCTGAAGTTGACGTCGGTGGCGCTGAGGAAGTATTCGACCCGGCGGACCTGCACCGGCGTCAGCGTGACGGACTGGGCGGTGCGGAACTCGCAGCGCGTCGGCCCGAGCGCCGTGCGCGGGCCCATCAGCGCGCTGCCGCGTGGCAGCGTGAAGCCGGCGATCAGGTTGGGATCGTTGGCCGGCGTGATCTGCGCCACCAGCATCGACGGCAGCGGTGCCGCGAGATTGGGGCAGACCATGTCGAGCAGCCGCTGGGCGAGCTGCGGGAATTCGGCGTCCTGCTTGAGCTGCACGCGCGCGGCCAGGAAGGCGGCCCCTTCCAGCAGCCGCTCGACATAGGGGTCGGCGACCTCCAGGCCTTCCATGCCGAGACGTCCGGCGATCTTGGGGAACTCGCGCGCGAACTCGCCCCCCATCTCGCGGAGATAGCGCAGTTCCTGGTTGTAGTAGCGGAGGAGGCGGGGGTCCATGTCAGCGAATCGTATTCGGGGCGAGACTGGGCGAGGCGCTCATCGCAAGTCGCGCACGGCCGCCTGACCCGTATCCATGTCCACGTCCGCGCTCAGCAGCAGCTCCAGCGGCACGGGCTGGTTCCACATCTGGCCCTTGATGGTCAGCCGCAGGGCGGTCGGGCGCATGCCGGTGTTGAGTTCGTTGATGATGCGGACCTCCACCGAGGCCGGGTCCAGGCGCGGCTCGAAACGGATGACGGATTGGCGCACCTGGGCCTCGATGATGGGGAAGTTGTGCACCGAGAAGGACTGGCCGGTCAGCGGCAGGATGCCGAAGTTGACGACCGAGTCGCGCGCATGCGGCATGCTCTGCCACAGCGCGACGGCTTCGGGGTCGCCATGCTGGGGGTGGGGCTCCTCGCAGACCGCATTGAACAGCCACGACAGGTCGCGCAGCACGGCCTCGCGCAACTGCTGGCGATTCAGCACGCGGGCCTCCAGCGGTTCGACCCGCGAGCCCGGGTCGTTGTCGGTCAGCCTGTCGAGCAGCGAGGGCTGGAGCCGATCCTGGGCACCGAGGCCGGCCATCAGGTGCCTTCGGTCGGGGCTTCGAACGTGATCTCGCGGATGGCCATCAGGTCGTGGTCGCCTATGTCGCTGGTGAGCACGCGCTGGCCGAGGCCGGCATAGCGGTCCTCGCCAGGCAGGGGCTGCCATTCGGTCTTGCGCGCCAGGTTGATGAGGCCGTCGCTGCTCTTCTCCGATCCGGGGTAGCGCGTTGGCACCAGGGCGACGCTGTTGCCGCCGTTGGTGAAGCTCAGCTGGGCCGGCATCCAGACGCAGTCGCGCAGGTCTTCCGGCGCGTCGAAATGGACCTTGGCCAGGTGCTTGAAGGGCACCCAGGTGTAGTGGCCGTTCAGGCAGACCTCGAGCACTGGGCCCAGGCGCGAGTCGGCATCGGCCAGCCATTCGAAGCGCTGGCCGTCGATGCTGCCGGCGCTGGCCGGCGCAGCCTCGAAGGCCTTGGTTGCCAGGTCGACGGCGAGTTCGGGGTTGGCCTCGCCTTGCTTGAGCGACTCGATGAGCTGGGCCACCCAGGCCTCGGGCTGGCCGAAGACGACGGGCGTGCGCTTGCCGGCGAAGACCTCGGCGCGCAGCAGCTCGCAGCGGATGGCGTGGCCGACGGTCTCGCGCATGGGGATGGCGAGCTTGTCCATGTCGGCCACGACATTGAGCTGGGTGTGGGCCCGCTCCCATTGGCCGAGCACGCTGAGCAGCTGGGACATGAAGGTGCGCAGCTTGGGATCGGCCGGCTTGGCGCGCACGGCCTCGGTCAGCTTGGCGAGGGCCGCGCGCGGGTCGCCGGCGCGCAGCGCCTCTTCGGCGGCTTGTTGGGGTGTCGGATCAGAAGCCATGGCCGCAGTCGGTACAGAAGCGGGCTTGCCGCGGAAGGGTGACGCCGCAGGCCGGACAGCTCTTGTGCGTGCTGGCCATGTCGAAGCCGCATTCGTGGCAGAAGCGACCGCCCTGGCTGGGCGTCTGGCAGTTGGGGCAGGCCGAGCCGCCGCTGGCGGCAGCGTAGCCGCTGCTCGCGGCAGAGCCCGCCTTTGCAGCGCAGTCGCGGCAGCTGTTGCTGCTGGCGTTCCAGCATTCGCGGCCCACCCATTTGCGGCAGCCTTCGCAGCGTTCGTACATCGGCGCCGCCAGGGCCATGGCCTCGGCCAGGGCCTCGGCCTTGGCGCTGCCGCCGCCGGCCTCGGCGAAGGCGCCGGTCGCGCGGCTGGCCTTGTTGAGGTCGTAGAACATGAAGGCGAAGCGGCTCAGCCAGCCGGTGATCTGGCCCTTGCGGTAGGGCCTGAAGGCCGAGCGGGAGCTCTCGCCGCATTTCTCGCAGAAGAACTCGAACTGGAAGCCAGCCGACACGTCGTTCATCGACGTGCTGATGTCGCGGTAGTTGGTCAGGGCCATATCAGCAGTTCTGTCTCGCATCGAGCGATGCAGTTTGCGGGCCGAGCGCCGGGCCGCTCCCTAGCCGGCCCGCGCTGGCGATGTGCTTGCCGGTCAATCCGGCAAGCATCGCCGTCCCCTCGGGGGACCGACTGGCATGACCTGCGTTCAGCAAGGCCAGGCTGGGCGAGGGGCTTGTCATATGGGCGAACCGATGTTCTTCATGGTGAAGGCCCGGGCCGTGCCCTGCGTGACCGCCTTGACGGCGGTCTGGCCGGCACCGCTGCTCGCGTAATGCGACGGCGGGTTCTTGTAGACGTAGGCGAGGGACGCGAACTCGCACATCCACTCCTCCATCATCTCGGTCATGGTGTCGGTCACCACGACCTGGAGGGAGTAGTCCAGCAGGCGGATCTTCTGGATGGTGAACACCAGCGAGGTCCCGTCCATCACGGTGGCCGAGCGCTTGTGGATGGTCAGCGTGCCCGAGGGAAAGATGTCGCCGGCCTTCATCGAGTTCAGCAGCTGGGTGCTGGCGATGTCGACGCGCTTCGTGAAGGTGAACTCGAAGTTGGGGTTGCGATCCGCGCGCTCGATGGCCAAGCGTCGGCGTTCCTCGTCGGCGTCGCGGTAGCGCTCGTCTTCCTCGCCGGTCTGGATCTCCTTGACCTTGCTCGAGGTGTCGGCGACGAGGTCCTTCACGCGGGCCTCATGGGCGTCGTGGATCTTGCGGTGATCGGCCTTGTCGGCGTTCTCCAGCGCGTCGCGCCTGTCGTGCTCGGCCTTGAGCAGGTCGCGCCGCATGGTGTCCAGGGCGTGCTGGGTGCGCAGGCCCTCGCTGCCCTTGCGTTCCACCAGGCTCTTGATCTTCTGGAATTCGCCTTCGTTCTTCTCGGCGCGCCGGATCTCGTCCTCGTTGTGCAGGTTCCAGCGCAGGGATTCGACCAGCACCTGGCCCTGGAACAGATGGGACACGGACTCGCCCACCACCGGCACGCGGGTGGGGCGCAGCAGGATCAGATAGATGTCGGCGCCGTTGCTTGACATCACTAGAGCGCCATGGGGTGGAAGAAGGGCGCCGTGGGCAGGTTGTCCTTGCCCAGCGTCTTGAGGTAGGTCATCTTGATGTTCTTGAAGTTCAGTGTCCAGGTCTCCGTCAGCTCCTTGGAGTTGCCGTCGTCCTGGACGTTCAAGATGCAGTCGGCGAAGTAGCCCTGGGTGCACATCACCACGAAGCCGGGCTGGTGGATGGCCCGGCCCTGCTGCTTCACGTGCAGCACCGTGATGGAGGCACTGACCACCGGCAGGTGGTTGTCCAGGCAGAAGTGCATCTGCGAGGAGCCGACGTCGAAACGCTTCTTGAAGACCAGCGGCTCCATCTTGATGGTGACCGGCTTGCCGACGCCAGCCATGGAGGCCGCCGCCGCGGCCAGGCCGCCGAGGCCGCTGGGCCTGCCCTTGGGGTCCTTCAGGGCGTGCATGCCCCAGCTGAACTCCAGCACTTCGATCGAGCCTTCCCAGCCCTCGAGCAGGCCTTCGCCCACCACCGGTCCGGCGCCGGTGATGAGTTGCATGAAGATATTGGAACGACTCATCTTGTGGACCCCTCGTCCGCCGGGTACGCCGGCCGGTCCCCCGAGGGGACGGCGATGCTTGCCAGATTGACCGGCAAGCACATCGCCACGGCGGGCCGACTTGGGGCGGCCCGGCGTTCGGCCCGGAATGCGAACACGAACAAGACGTCCACCGATCGCGTTAAGCGGAAGGCGAGGCCGTGCCGGCCGGGATGTCCCAGTTGTAGGTCTTGGGCGCGCCCAGCTTGCCGGTCTTGTTGTCCTGCGGCTTGTATTCGATCTTGACGGTCTTGAAGACCATCTCGACCTTCTGCGTGACGCTGCCTTCCTCGGTGCCGTTCTGCTGCACCTTGGTGATGAAGCAGCCTTCCATCGTCATCGTGAAGTAGGTCTCGGGCGTGGCCGAGCCGGTGGTCTTCATCATCTGCAGCTCGACCTTGGGGAAGGCCTTGCCGGTGCAGATATAGCCCATGATGACCGTCGACGAGGTGTCGAAGTAGTGCTCCCAGTTCATCTTGCCGGGATTGGGCTTGCCGACGGAAGCGCCGCCGCCCTTGGTCCAGCTGGTCTCGGCTTCGATTTCCCAGTCCCAACCCTGGATCTCGATCCACTTCTCCTTGCCCTTCTGGATGGACTCGCCATCGGCCTTGTCGAAGAAGGTGAGGAATGCATTGACTGCCATGTTGATATCTCCTTTAGAGGTTCAAAGCGCGGGAATGGTGGTGATGTGAGAAGACCCGTCCTGCTCCCGCGCCGGGCGAGTTCTTCCGAACTGTTTATGCCGACTTTTCGGACGGCAGCTTGGACACGAGCCGCAGCGACACGGTCAGGCCTTCGAGCTGGTAGTGCGGCTTCAGGTAGAACTTGGACTGGTAGTAGCCGGGGGCGCCTTCGACTTCCGACACCTCGACCTGGGCGGCCGCGAGCGGGCGCATGGCCTTGGTCTCTTCCGACGAGTTCATCGGGTCGCCGTCGACGTAGTTCAGGATCCAGCTGTTGAGCCAGTCTTCCATCGCGTCGCGCGACTTGAAGGAGCCGACCTTGTCGCGCACGATGCACTTCAGGTAATGGGCGAAGCGGTTGCAGGCGAAGAGGTAAGGCAGGCGGGCGGCCAGCGCGGCGTTGGCGGTCGCGTCGGGGTCGTCGTATTCGGCGGGCTTTTGCAGGGACTGGCCGCTGATGAAGGCGGCGAAGTCGCTGTTCTTGCGGTGCACCATCGACAGGAAGCCGTTCTTGCTCAGCTCGGCCTCGCGGCGGTCCGAGATGGCGATCTCGGTCGGGCACTTCATGTCCACGCCGCCATCGTCGGTCGGGAAGGTGTGGGTGGGCAGGCCCGTGACCGCGCCGCCGGACTCGATGCCGCGGATGCGCGAGCACCAGCCGTACTGCTTGAACGAGCTGTTGATATTGACGGCCATCGCGTAGGCGGCGTTGGACCAGGTGTACTTGCTGTGGTCGGCGCCTTCCGTGTCTTCCTCGAAGGCAAACTCGTCGACCGGGCTGGTCTTGGCGCCATAGGGCACGCGCGACAGGAAGCGTGGCATGCACAGGGCCAGGTAGCGGGCGTCGTCCGATTCGCGCAGCGAGCGCCATGCGGCGTATTCGGGCGTCGTGAAGATCTTGGTCAGGTCGCGCGGGTTGGCGAGTTCCTGCCAGCTTTCCATCTGCATGACGCTGGGCGCGGCGCCGGTCACGAAGGGCGCGTGCGCGGCGGCGGCGATCTTGCTCAGCTCGCCCAGCAGCTCGACGTCGGGCGGCGTGTGGTCGAAGTGGTAGTCGCCCACCAGGCAGCCATAGGGCTCGCCGCCGAACTGGCCGTATTCCTCTTCGTAGAGCTTCTTGAACAGCGGCGACTGGTCCCAGGCCGTGCCCTTGAAGCGCTTGAGCGTCTTGCCCAGGTCGTTCTTGGACACGTTCATCACGCGGATCTTGAGCTGCTCGTCGGTCTCGGTGTTGTTGACGAGGTAGTGCAGGCCGCGCCAGGCGGATTCCAGCTTCTGGAAGTCCTCGTGGTGCATGATCTTGTTGACCTGCTCGGTGAGCTTCTGGTCGATGGCCGCGATCATGGACTCGATGGTCTTGACGGCGTCGTCGCTGAGCAGCTGGGTGTTGCTCAGTGCCTGCTGCGCCAGGGTCTGGACGGCCTGGGCGACGGCGCCGCGCGCTTCGTCGGTCTTGGGCTTGAATTCCTTGTTCAGCAGTGCCGCGAAGTCATTGCCTTCGAAGGTGACGCCCGCCAGGGCCGATGCTGACTGTTCCGCTTGGGTCATGTTGGAAGCTCCGGTCGTGTTCTTGAGGCTGCGGCTTATTCGGCCTTGGGTGCGTCGGTCAGCGTCTTCAGCAGCGTCGGGTCGGCCAGCACCTTGGCGATCAGGTCGCCGGCACCGCTCTTGCCGTCCATGTAGGTGATCAGGTTGGACAGCTGCTGGCGGGCCTCGAGCAGCTTGTTCAGGCCTTCGACCTTGCGCGCCACGGCGGCGGGCGAGAAGTCGTCCATGCTCTCGAAGGTGATGTCCACCGGCAGGCTGCCTTCACCGGTCAGCGTGTTCTCGACGTTGAAGGCCACGCGCGGCTTCATGGACTTCATGCGCGAGTCGAAGTTGTCGACGTCGATCTCGAGGAATTTACGGTCGGACACCGGCGGCAGCGGGTCCTCGGGCTTGCCGGACAGGTCGGCCATCACGCCCATCACGAAGGGCAGCTGCACCTTCTTCTCGGCGCCGTAGAGCTCCACGTCATACTCGATCTGCACCCGCGGGGCCCGGTTGCGGGCGATGAATTTCTGGCTGCTCTTGCTCATCTCAATGCTCCTTGCGGATGGGATTCAGGGGTTCAAAAGAGGTTGGGCCACGATGATCGCTGCGGGTCTGCATGAGTAGACGACATCGCAGCACCACATGCGACGTTCATTGCAGGCTGTCGGGGTCCACACCCAGCATACGGGCCACTTCGCCAACGGCCTCGGGGGCAAACTCTCGTACCAGCTGCAGGAAATTGCGGTCGATGAGGCGTTGCGCACGGCGCAGCAGGTCGGCGGCCGGGTTGGTGGGTTCGTTCTTCTCGAGATAGGCGCAAACGAGATCGATGGCCCGCACGGCGTCGGCCCGGCTCTCGATGCTGCCCAGGCCGCCACCGCCGCCCCGGCGACGCGACGGCGCGGGTGAGTCGTCGCCGCCGCTGTCGCCGTCGATGCCCAGATCGTTGAGCATGCCGGCCAGGTCGTCGGAATCGGTGCTCACCGGCCGCGGCGAGACGGCGACGATGTTGTCCAGCATGCTGCGCAGCGCCGAGAAGTCGGGCTGCTCGCCGAAACCCAGGCGCATGGACAGGCATTCGACCAGGGAGTCCAGCGCCGCGACGGCGTCGGTGGCCTGGCTGCTGACCTGCGGGTTGTCGCCGACGGCGTCGGCCAGCATGCTTTCAATCTGGCCGCGCGAGGGCACGGACTCGTCGTCGCGCGCCTGCAGGTCGCCCATGGCGATCTCGATGTCGCGCACGCTGATCTGGCCGATGCCGCGGTCGTTCAGCACCAGGCTGGCGCGCACGTCGCCCAGGGTGGTGTCCAGGCTGTTCAGCTCGCCCAGCACATTGACCCGGGCGAAGGCATCGCCGTCCTCGGGCTTGGGATGGAGTTCATCCCACCAGCGCGTCATCAGGTATTCGAACAGGCGCAGGCCCGGCGCCAGCGTGGCGAAGCCTTCCAGGCGCAGCCGGGCACGCAGCCAGAGGTTGGCCACGCGCAGGTCGCGACTGCGGCCGTTGAGGTCTTCGGCCTGGCTGAACACGCCGCGCCAGTCCGGCGGCTCGGCGGCGGCGAACTGGGTTTCGGGTTTGCCCGCGGCGGCCTGGGTCAGGGCCAGGAAGTCGTTGTCGTACTCCAGGTCGGGGCCGCAGACCTCGTCCTCGGACACGGGCTCCAGCCAGGGCGCCAGCGCGGGGTCGCTGCGCAGCGCCTCTGCGGGGTCGAGCGTCTCGTCGAAGGAAGTGCTGTCCATGGGTGTCCGCAAAAGGGCCTGCACAGAGAGCAGGCGGGGGTTCGGCCGGTAAGTAACCCGGCGCGGCGCTTAGTTCCCTGGGCGGCCACTTGGGTATGGGGAGGGCGGGAACGGAATGGCGCGCGGCGACACTCAGTACCTTGGACGTCCCGCCTGCAAAGATGAACTCCACCAGCGATCCGGAAGACAACGACGCGACCATCATCCGGCCCAGCGCCCCGGCTGGCCCTGCCGCGCCCTTGCCCGTCGAGGACGCGCCCACGGTCATCGGCGCCGCGCCGGCGCCGGAACCGGCAGCGCCGGAGCCGCCAGCGCCCCCGCGCATCGACCGGGACGAGGGCGGCAATGCCCTGCCGGTCGGCAGCCGCCAGGCCGAGTTCGAGGTCATCCGCGTGCTGGGCGAGGGCGGCTTCGGCATCGTCTACCTGGCGCGCGACCATGCGCTGGAGCGCACGGTGGCCCTGAAGGAATACATGCCCGCCGCCCTGGCCCTGCGCGGCGACAGCTCCCAGGTCAGGGTGCGCTCCGAGCGCCACCGCGACACCTTCCAGGCCGGCCTGAAGAGCTTCATCAACGAGGCGCGCCTGCTGGCCCAGTTCGACCACCCCTCGCTGGTCAAGGTCTACCGCTTCTGGGAGGCCAATGGCACGGCCTTCATGGTCATGCCCTTCATCGAGGGCAAGACGCTGAAGGACACGCTGAAGGAGATGCCCGAGCCGCCGACCGAGGCCTGGCTGATGGACATGCTGGCGCCGCTCACCGAGGCCCTCCTGGTGATCCACGGCGAGAACTGCTATCACCGCGACATCGCGCCGGACAACATCATCCTGGTCAATGGCAACGGCGCCCGCCCGCTGCTGCTGGACTTCGGCGCCGCCCGCCGCGTCATCGGCGACATGACCCAGGCCCTGACCGTCATCCTGAAGCCTGGTTACGCCCCCATCGAGCAGTACGCCGAGGTGCCCAGCATGAAGCAGGGCCCCTGGACCGACGTCTACGCGCTGGCCGCCGTCGTCTACTGCGCCATCACCGGCCGCACGCCGCCGCCCAGCGTCGGTCGCATGGTCAAGGACGACTATCTGCCCCTGAGCCAGCTGGCCGAAGGTCGTTACAGCGACCGCCTCGTCAAGGCCGTCGACCGCGCCCTGCAGGTGTTGCCCGACCAGCGCACCCCCTCCCTGACCGAGTTCCGCGAGGACCTGGGCCGGAGCGGCCATTACGCGCCCAAGCCGGGGCAGATGGCGACGCTGATCCAGGCGCCGGCCGCCGCGCCCGGGCCCGCCGCCAAGCCCGCCGCCCGTCGCCTGCCGCTGTTGGCGGGGCTCGGCCGGGCCGGCCTGGCGGTGGCGGGCGCGGCCGCCTGGTTTGCGACCCGACCTGCACCCGCCCCCGTGCCCGAACCCGTCGCCGCGGCGCCGGTGGTCGTGCCTGCGCCTTCGCCTGCACCCGCAGAGCCCGAGCCCGTTGCGCGCGACCTGCCCAGTCAGTTCCGCTCCCTGGTGGCGCGTCACAGCGAGGGCTTCGACGTGCAGGCCCAGGCCGACAAGACGCAGCTGCGCATCGACCGCGACGACCTGCGCTTCAGCGTCAGCGCCTCGCGCGAGGGCTATGTCTATGTGCTGCTGGCCGGGCCGGACGGCAGCCTGGTGCAGCTCTCTCCCAATGACAAGGCCAGGAACAACCACATCGGTGCCGGCGAGACGATGCGCCTGCCGGGTGCCAGCTGGCCGCTGAAGGCCAGCGACCCGCCGGGCCCCGAGCACTTCTTCGTGCTGGTCGCGGCCGAGCCGCGCAGCTTCGCGCCCTGGTCCTCCGAGAAGGACCCGAGCTATGGCTTCCTGAGCCTGCCGGCCCAGGGCCCGACAGGGGTGCCAGCCTCGCCGATCTGGCTGCTGGGCAAGCCGGACTGCGGCCATCCCAACTGCGCGGCCGAGTACGGCGCTGCCGTGTTCAGCGTCGAAGCCGTCAAATAGCGAAGGTTCGCGGAACCCGGCCGCGGTCGCGGTTACAGATGGGTGCCGGTGAGCGGATTGCCGGTCCTTCTTGTCGACCTCTGGACCGCGTTCTGAACTCCATCCAAGCCCCGGTCGCCCCCTCGGTGGCGACGCTCCAAGCGCCCAGGCTGGACGCTTTCACGAGTGCCGCGTCCAGCGGCCCTCTGCTGTGGGCCAATCAGGTGGCGGGCCGACTGGAAGTGCATGGCGGCCCGACGCCGACGGGCGCGGTGTCGGACGAGATTGGCCGCCTGTTCGTGGCCGCCCTGCGCGAGCATTTCGGCGAGGCGGCCAGCGCCATCGCCGAGCGGGAATGGCGGCTCAACCAGAACTCGCGGCGGCTGCTGCAGGCCCGCACCGTCAAGCAGGTGGTGGCCTGTGCCGAATCGGCGTTGAGCCTGCTGCAGGCCCAGTCGGCCCTGGTGCAGATCGAGTTCTCGGCGGTCATGCTGGGCTGGCGCTTCCGACGCGTCGCCGAGGGGCTGGGCCTGGACCCGGCCGGCCTCGGCATCGAGCGCCGTCAGGCCCTGGACCTGGCCCTGGCGCCCGACTTCCGGCAGCCGCCGGCCGATGCCGACGCCCTCGCCGCGCGGCTTCGGGCATTGCTCAGCCAGGTCCCGCATTGAGTTCGTGACGTAGTTCACGGTCTCGGGGGTTAACCCATGCCCATGAACATGGGGGAGGGCGGGTTTGGCTTGTCGCGAGTCCGGCGGCGGCGGCGTCTGATCCAACAAGGCGGCCATTTCGGTCGCTCACCCGCCCGGAGCCCGTCATGCAGCCCCAGTGCCAACCGATCCGCCACCCCGCAGTTGCCGACCCCAACGTCATCTTCTCGGAGCTCTTCGGCGAACACCGTGACCGCCTCTACCGCTTCGTGCTGCGCCATATCGGCGACAGCACCGAAGCGGAGGAACTGGCCCAGCAGGCTTTCGTCGAGGCGGCCCGCACCTTCGAGCATTTCCGCGGCGAGTCGCAGCTGTCGACCTGGCTCTACGGCATCGCGATGAACCTGGTGCGCAATCACCTGTCGCGTGCACCGTCGCGGCTCTACCGCTTCGAGGACGAGACGGCCCTGGACGCCACGCCCTGCAACCAGGCCAACCCCGAGCAGCAATGCCATATGAACCAGCTGATGGTGCTGCTGCAGACCGAACTGGACGGCCTGATGCCCGAGATGCGCGAAGTGCTGCTGCTCGTCGCCATGGACGACATGAGCTACGAGGACGCCGCCGCCCTGCTGTCCGTGCCCATCGGCACCGTGCGCAGCCGCGTGTCGCGCGCCCGCTCGCATCTGCGCACCCGGCTGCAGGCCCGCGGCGCCCAACTGCCCTTCTGAGCACGCCTCATTTCAGGGCCGGGGGCGGCTCGCGCGCGGGCTTGAAACCGCGGCTGCGCGGGGCCATCCCGCCCTGTCAAGCAAGCTTCACAGCGACTTTGCCGAGTCAGTCAAATCTCGTGTATACTGCTAGCTTCAGTCGCGGGGTGGAGCAGTCTGGTAGCTCGTTGGGCTCATAACCCAAAGGTCGTCGGTTCAAATCCGGCCCCCGCAACCAAGAAATAAAGAGTCCTCACAAGGACTTAGAAAAGCCCGCCCCGTGCGGGCTTTGTCGTTTCTGGCGCCGCGGTCGGGTGTGGCTCAGTGCAGCCTCATGAGACATGAGATGTCGCAAGACGGCCATTTGGGGGCGTTGCCGCGAGGGCAGCCGGGTCCGGCAAGCAGCGGCCCTGCAGAATCAGAAGGCTTCGACCGGCTGTACTTCAACGGCTAGCGCCGTGCCCATGTCGGTCCCTTCGGGCAGCCTGATGTGGACGTCGTTGTCCGGGCCATGGGCGCCGACGAACCGCAACGCCGCGCCCCCCGCTAGAGGGGCCTTGGACGGCAGGCGATGGACGTGGTATTCGCCCGGCAGGATCGGCACGCGCTGGCCGGCGGCCGTGAGGCCGGTCAGCCGTCGTCCCTCGGGCACCCTGACTCGGTAGCACTCGATGTTCATTTGCGCCCCTGCGTTGACCCTGAAACGGCGACGGAGGCCGCCAGCCCGGCGCGGCGCAGCGTTTCACGCGCGAGCAGATAGGCGCGGATTTGGGATGGCGTCATGGACGGGCGCGAGCGTGGCGGGCGTCCTGACGCGGCGATGCAAGCGTTCAACTTGGCCATGATTCAGTTCCTCATCCGAATCGACAAAGGCGGTCAATGCAGCAAGGGCTTGGGCCCCCACGGCCACCCGCGCCGAGCGAGTTTCCGTGAGGGCCGTGCGGCGGAGCGCCGCCAGCATCACGCGGCCCGCACCTCGATGCGACGCTGCGAGGCCAGCTCGCGACGAGGCAAGTCGATGCGCAACACGCCTGCCTCATAGGTGGCCTTCGCGCGCTCGACGTCGACAGGCACGGGCAACTGAATGTCGCGCCGGAACGTGCCGTAGGCGCACTGGACGAGTGCATAGCTGCTGCTCGCGCGATCACGGTCGTAGCGCTTGCGCCCCAGAACGCTGAGCGTCTCCGGCGAGCTCATCTCGATCTGGAAGTCCTCTTGCGCCATGCCGGGAGCCTCGATGCGAACGGCCAGCCTGTCGTGCGACCCGTAGACATCCACCGCCATGAAGGACCAGCGGGTGGGCGCAAGCCAACGATCGGCGTCGCCAGTCCGGCCCGGCGTACCGGCATCGGTCGACCGGGCGTCGTCGGCGTCGTTCCAGAAACGCGTCAGAGCGCCGCTGGCCCGCGCGCCCAGCTCGCGCCAGCCGTCGGTGAGCGATTCCCAGGCTTGGCCGGCGCCATTCTTCAACTGCTCTGCAAGATGGGTCATGGTTTCGGCCCTCCGGTCAGCCCGCGGTGACGGCGATGCGCCTGGGCTGTGCATGTGCCTGCTTGGGAATGCGCAGGGTCAGCACCCCGTCCTTCAGGTTGGCGTCGATCTTGGACGTGTCCAGTTCCCGGCTCAACGTGAAGCCACGGCGGTAGCGCGGCGCGCGCAGCTCGGCGTAGATGGCCTCCAGGCCGTTGGGGGTCTGGGGCTGCACCCGCCCCTCGATCAGCAGCGAATCGCCTTCCACATGCAGTTCCAGTTGATCGCGGGGGACGCCGGGCATGTCGGCGAGCAGCGTGATGCCGGTTTCGTCCTCGAAGACATCCACGGCCGGCGTCACCGCGCGCTCGGTGGAGGCGCTGTCCACGGCGGCCTGGGGCTTGTCGCTTTGAGTGATTTGCTTGCTCATGATGTCGGCTCCTTGCTGGCGGCGATTACTGGATGGCGATGCGCTTGGGCTGTGCCGCTTCGCGCCGGGCGATGCTCACCTGCAGCACGCCGTCGCGATAGCTGGCCTTGACCTGGTCCGGATCGACGTCATCCGGCAAGGCGACGGTGCGGTCGAAGCGGCCGGTGGCGCGCTCCCGCGCATAGAAGCGCTGACGCTCGTTCCCCGATGCGGGCGGCAGCCGCTCGCCGGCCAGGCGCAGCACGCCGCGGTCCAGGGTCACCTCGATCTTGTTGGCATCCAGGCCGGGCGCGAAGGCGTAGACCTCCACGCTTTGCGATGTACGCCCGACGTTGATCTGCGGCATGGTGCCGGTGGCGACCGAGCGGATGCTGGTGGGCAGCCCGGAGATGCCGAAGATCTCGTCGAGCTCGCGGTGCAGGCGGTCAAATTGTCCGAACAGGCTGTTCGGATGGGTCAGCAATGAGTTGAACATGGCTTGATCTCCGTTCAGTGGTGTTCACCGGCCGGGGCTTCCAGCCGGTCGGAGCCGAATTAGGAGCAGGCCAGAACATTTCAAGGGGCTCATTCGCTCCCTAAAGCTAGGGGGGCGGCGGCGCGGGCCTGGATGCCGGTCCGCGTCTTGACGGTGAGACCCGGCGGGTTTTCGCGCCTGCAGCGGCGGCGGCGCGGCCTAGTCGGCCAGGGCCGGATGGTTGCCGTCGACGGCCTTGGCGGGCAGACGGCCGGCCAGCCATTCCCGCACATGGAAGCGGCTGACCAGCAGGCGGTTGCGCATCACGCGGTGCGGGATGCGATCGGCCTTGAGGGCGTCCAGCTGGCTGCTCAGCGAGCGGCGGCCGGTCAGGTCACGCAGCTCCTCGGGTGTCATGAATTCCTGCCATTGAGCGTGGGTCGGCGGGGGCTTGCGCCGCTCCAGCGTCGGCTCGGCAACGGTTGTGGGCGTCGGGGCCGGCGCCGCGGCCGGGCGCGAAAGCGGCGGCTTCCTGGTGAACTCGACGATGGTGTGGCTCCAACTGCCCCTGACCTCCTCGCCGCACAGCAGCTCGTAGCGCTTGGCCAGCAGTTCGCGGCGGCGGCGGGCCTTTTCCTCGGTGACGCGGGCGTGTTCCACAAACCAGCCGGGCAGGCGGCTCATCAGTTCGGCGGTGCGGCTGGCGGTCATGGCGGTCATGGCTGTCTCCTGTTGATGGAAGCAGTTTGGGCGCCGGCGCCTGTGACGGATATCGCCCCGAGGTGGGGAGCGAAGGGGGAGAAGGGGGAGAAGGGGGATTGATCCCACCCCATCTCCCCCTTAAGAGGGATGTCTCCTCAGCTTCGGCGCGGCCGGCCCGGATCGAGGCTCAGGCGGCGTTGGTCAGTACCTCGATGCGATGGCCGTCCAGGTCATGGAACATCGCGCCGAAATAGGTCTCGCTGATGTCGGGCCGGCGGCGCGGCGTGAAGATGTCGCGGGCCGATCCAGCCAGGGCGACCTCGTGCGAGGCGGCCACGGCAAGGCGGTCGGGTGCGCCCAGTGCGACATGGGTACCGCGCGCCGTCACCGGCTCGTCTTCGGGCACCGGGTAGAGGAAGAAGCACCAGCGCTCCGGCGTGCCGAAGGCGGCTTCGCTGCCGGTGTCGCGCAGCAAGTGCAGGCCCAGCGGCGCCAGCACGCGGCTGTAGAAGGCCACGGATTCGGCGTAGTGGCGGGTGCCCAGGGACACGTGATCGATCATGGAAAAGACTCCTTTGCGAATGCCGGTCATCCTAGAAACGGCGCCGCGATGAAATCCGGCAAGATGCATTGACCTTCCGCCGTTTGGCCGCAATTTCCGCAAGACATGACCGAGCTGGATCGCTTCGACCGTCAACTGCTGACCCTGGTGCAGCAGGACGCCGCCCTGACCGCCGAGCAGTTGGCGGAGCACGTCAGCCTATCGGCTTCGGCCATCCAGCGGCGGCTCAAGCGCCTGCGCGAGCAGGGCGTTATCCAGCGCCATATTGCGGTGCTGGATGCGGCCGCCGTCGGAAGGCCGACGACCTTCATCGCTGGCCTGCAGGTCGAGAACGAGCGGCCCGAGCTGATGGCCCAGCTGCGGGCCTGGCTGGACGCGGAGCCCGCCGTGCAGCAGGCCTTCTATGTGACCGGCGAGGCTGACTTCGTTCTCGTCGTGGCTGCCTGGGACGCGGTGGCCTACGAGGCGCTGATGGCGCGGCTGCTGTCCGACAACCCGCATGTGCGCCGCTACACGACGCAAGTCGCCATGGGCGTGCTCAAGCGCGGCCTCCATCTGCCGGTGCCGGAATGAGCCACCCCACCGATTCCGAGCGCCGCAAGCTGCGCGATGCGTCCATCCGCTCCCTGGACGAGGCCATTGCCGACCACCTGGCCGAGTCCTGGCGCAGCGGCGAGCTGCAGAGCGCCGAGAGCTTCGGCAAGCCCCTGGCCGAGCTTGAAGGCTGGGCGCAGACGCCTGCCGAGTTCCGCCTGCCCTTCAAGATCCTGAAGAACGCCGGTGCGCCGCCGGTGGAGGTGGCGCTCTTCCACAAGCGCGCTGCGCTGCGTGCCGAGCTGGCGGCAGCGACCGATGAAGCCGAGCGCCGCCGACTTCAGCAGCAGCTCTCCGAACTGGAGCAGGCACTCGCCCTGCGGCTGGAAGCCATGCGAATCAGCGGCAACTTGTAAAACACGACATGCCTTGACAGGTATGGCGGCGCAGACTGCACGGACCTTGAACTCCGTGGGCTCTGCGCCATGCCACTTGCTTCCCTCCACACGCCACCCGCCGCGCCGGACTGCCAGGTCGTCGAGCTGCGCCAGTACACCCTGCACCCCGGCAAACGTGACACGTTGATCGAACTCTTCGACCGCGAGTTCGTCGAACCCCAGGAGGCTCTCGGCATCCATGTGCTCGGCCAGTTCCGCGACCTGGATGGCCCGGATCGTTTCGTCTGGCTGCGCGGCTTTGCCGACATGGCCGCGCGTGGTGACAGCCTGCCCGCCTTTTACGGCGGGCCGGCCTGGGCCCAGCACCGCAACACGGCCAACGCCACCATGATCGACTCGGACAATGTGCTGCTGCTGCACCCCGCCTGGGCCGGCGCCGCACTGGCCAAGCCGGCCCAGCCCCGTGCCGAACGCGGCGCCACGGCGCTGCCGCATGGACTGCTGCTGGCGACCGTCTTCCACCTGAAGGCAGCAGCCGGCCCCGAACTGCTGACCCAGGCCCGCGGCCCGCTCAGCGATGTCCTGCGCGCCGCAGGCGCCCGCCAACTGGCCTGGTATGTCACCGAGGCCGCGCCCAACAACTTCCCGCGCCTGCCGGTTCGCGAAGGCGAGCACGTGCTGGTCTCGCTGGTCCTGTTCGATGACGCCAGCGCGGCCTTGTCGCGGGACTTCGCTGCTTCTCTCCAGCCCTGGCTGGCCAAGCCTGCCCAGACCCTGCGCCTCGCGCCCACCGCCCGTTCCGCCCTTCATTCCTGAAATCATCATGAACATGACATCCACTGCGCAAGACTTCGACTTCTTCATCGGCCACTGGAAGGTCAGCCACCGCCGCCTCAAGGAGAGGCTGCTGGGCTGCGAGGAATGGGAGCGCTTCGATGGCAGCTGTCGCATGTGGCCCCTGCTCGACGGCAGCGGCAACATCGACGACAACGTGCTGGAGCTGCCCACCGGCACCTACCGCGCCCTGTCCATGCGCACCTTCGACCACACCAGGAAGCAATGGGCCATCTGGTGGGTGGACGGCCGCAACCCGCACAGCCTGGAGCCGCCCGTCGTCGGCGGCTTTGCCGATGGCATCGGCGAGTTCTATTGCGATGATGTTTTGCGCGACCAGCCCATCCGCGTGCGCTACCGCTGGACCGACACCCGCACCGCCAACCCGCGCTGGGACCAGGCCTTCTCGCCCGACGGCGGCAAGACCTGGGAGGTGAACTGGGAGATGGGCTTCGAGCGAGTCGCCTAACGGCCTCGGGCCGCGCCGCGCGCGAAGGGCGAGATCCAGGCCAGCAGGGTACGCACCAGCTGGCGCGGGTCGATGGGCTTGCTGACGTGGGCGTTCATGCCCGCGGCCAGGCAGTCCTGCACATCGTGGTCCATCGCGCCGGCCGTCATCGCGATGATGGGCAGGCGGGCATGCTGGGGCATGGCGCGGATCAACCGCGTTGCCGTCAGCCCGTCCATCTCGGGCATCTGCATGTCCATCAGCACGGCGTCGAAGCTCTCCTGCTTGAGTCGCTCGACAGCCTCCAGGCCGTTCTCGGCGATCTCGACCTCGAGCTTGACCATGGCCAGGAAGGCGCTGGCCACCTGCTGGTTGACGGGGTTGTCTTCCACCAGCAGCACGCGGGCACCTTGCAGGGTCTTCATGGTTTCGGCCAGGTCGACCATGCTGCTGCTGCCGGTCGCAGCGTGGGCTCGCGGCTCGCCGCGCTGCAGCTGAGTCAGTGCATCGAACAGCCGCGAGGGCGTGACCGGCTTGACGAGGACCAGGGTGTTGGCCCGTCCTTGCAGTTCTTCGGTCACGCGTTCGCTCGCATGCAGGCTGCCCAGCGCGATGACGGCCGGCCCCGGCGCGCCGCGTTCCGTGGCCGCACGGCGGGCGGCGTCGACGAAGTCCGCGCCCGCCGTCTTCCAGTCCAGCAGCAGCAGTTCGTAGGGGTGGGCCGGATCGGCCTGGCGCAGCCGGTACAAGGCCTCATCGGCGAAGGAGGCCACGCCGACCTGGAAGTGCCAGCTCTGCAGCATCTGCTGCAGGATCAGCCTCTCGGTGGGCTGGGCGTCGACGACCAGGGTGCGCATGCCGCGGATGCGGTGCAGGTCGATGCGCTCCGCGCCCGGCTTGGCCTTGCCGAAGTCGCAGCTGAAGGCAAAGCTGCTGCCCGCGCCAGGCGCGCTGCTGACCTCGAAGCTGCCGCCCATCAGTTCCACCAGGCGCTTGCAGATGGCCAGGCCCAGGCCGGTGCCGCCGTAGCGGCGGGCGATGGAGGCGTCGGTCTGGCCGAAGAGCTGGAAGAGGCGGCCGACCTGCTCGGGCGTCATGCCGATGCCGGTGTCGCGCACGGTGATGCGCAGCCGCATGCGGCCTTGCGCTTCACCGAGCAACTCGGCGCGCACGACGATCTCGCCCCGGGGCGTGAACTTGATGGCGTTGCCGACGAGGTTGTTCAGCACCTGGGTCAGGCGCAGGCTGTCGCCCACGAGGCGGTCGGGCAGCTTGTCATCGAACTCGAACAGCAGGTCCAGTCCGGCCTCTTCCAGCCGCGCCGAGAACAGATGGCCGACGTTCTCGATCAGCTCCTCGGGGCTGAATTCCTCGGCCTCCAGCGTGATCTTGCCGGCCTCGATCTTGGAGTAGTCCAGGATGTCGTTGAGCAGGCTGAGCAGGGCCTTGGACGAGGTCTGCACCTTGCCCAGATAGTCACGCTGGCGCGGGTCCAGGGGGGTCTCCAGCACGAGGTTGGTCAGGCCGATGATGGCGTTCATCGGGGTGCGGATCTCGTGGCTCATGCTGGCCAGGAAGAGGCTCTTGGCCGCGTTGGCCGCGTCCGCCTTCTCGCGCGCCGCGGCGAGCGCCTCGCCCTGGCGGTGACCGGCCTCATAGGACTTGAAGAGGCGGGCATACAGCGTGCTGTTCTCCAGCAGCAGTTCCATCAGCACGACGGAGCAGGCCAGCAGGCCGTAGATGCGGCCGGCATAGAAGCCGAGGTCAAAGCGCGCCTGGTTCAGCATGGCCGACAGCGCGATGTCGAACAGCCAGGCCATGCTGACCACCATCAGCCACAGGTCCAGCACCGTGCGTGGCCGCTGGCGCCACAGCGCGATGACCGCCACCAGGCTGAGCGCCCAGACGCAGCCGACCGCGGTTCGGAATGCCGGCGAATAGCGCCCACCCACAAGCAGGTCGGGCAGCCAGTCGTGGCCCAGGGTTGCGAGCGCAATGAAGCCAGCTGCGGCCAACACCGTTACGAGGGGCCAGACCATCGCGGGCAAGGACAACGGTGGACGGGACTTCAGCTTGACGTAGGCCAGCACGAACAGGGGGAAGCCGCCGTGCCACAGCATGTAGAGCCAGACCGTGCTCTGGGTGGTGGCGCCCAGCAGGCCCGTGGCGCTGAAGAGGCCGGGGAAGGTCAGCGTGTGGGCCGTCGTCAACGCTGCCGTGAACAGATAGCCGCAGCCCAGCACGAGCAGCGCCTGCGAGCGCAGGATGCGGTATTGGCCGAACAGCAGCACCGCCGTGATCAGGTCGGTCAGCACCAGGGCCGACTGGTAAAGGGGAATGAAGGCCGGCACCGGGGCCAAATTGGTTTTGGCGAAAGGTGCCAGGGCCGCGAACACGGCCATCGAGACCAGGGCGACGATCAGCGCGTGGCGGCGCTCGCGCGCGCCCGCCGGCTGGTCGAGCAGAAAAGCCGGTCGGGCGGCGGCCGGCGCGGCATCCATCGGGGCGCTGCCCTCCCGGGGCAAGCTGCTTGCGGTCAAGTCGGCTCCCTGAGGCGCCCGGAACTGCCGGGCTGCTAACAGGATAGTCGAAGTGCGTGCCGCCCTGCCCGGGAGGACGTTTCGCAGTCGTTACTGCGGTGCGCGAGTCATTTCGCTGCGTTCACCAGGGCGGTGACGATGTCGGGGTAGACCTGGGCGCCGGTGCTGCGGTTGAAGAGGCCCATGCTGTGGTTCTCGCTGGCGGCGCCAGCGTCCCAGTAGACCGGCACCATGCCATGCGCCCAGGCGGAGCGAGCGGTGTATTGGTCCCAGGCCAGGCGGTAGGCCTCGGCGCCGGCGTACTCGGTGCGGCGGATGGCGCCGAACTCGCCGAGGATGACGGGAACGCCCTTGTCGACGTATTTGGCCTTCATCTTCTGGAACTGGGCGTCAACCCAGGCCTCGTCGAAGCCGGCGACCTTGGCCTTGCCATCGGTCGCGCCGGCACCCCATTGCCAGATCGTGCTCTTGTCGTTGAGCGTGAAGTCGTAGGGGTCGTAGAAGTGGACTTCCATCATCAGCCTGTCCTTGGCCGAGTCGGTCGGCAGGACGGCGAAGTTGATGGTGTGATCGATGTTGGTGTTGAAGCCCTGCACGACGAGATGGCGCACCGCGTTGTTGCCGCCGGTGGCGCGCACTGCCGTCACGAACTGCTGGTTGAAGCCGTTCTGCACGGTGTAGTACTCGACCTTGGGCGTGCCGTAGTCGCCATCCACCATGACCTCGTTGGTGCCGGCGAACAGCAGGGTGTCGTCGTAGGCCTTGAAGTTGTTGGCGATCTGCGTCCAGAACTTGGTGATGCGCGCATTCGCCACCGGCTGGGCGGCATAGGTGGGCTGCATCCAGCCGCCGTCCCAGTGGATGTTGATGAGGGCGTACAGGCCGGCGGCCTTGGCGTAGTCGACGACCTGGGTCACGCGGGCCATCCAGGTGGTGCTGATGACGTCATTGGCGTCGGCGTACTGCTTCCACGACACGGGGATGCGCACCGTCTTGAAGCCGGCGGCCTTGACGGCCGTCATGAAGGCTTGCGTCGTGGCCGGGTTGCCCCAGGCGGTCTCGCCGCCAATGGCTTCGAGCGAATTGCCGAGGTTCCAGCCGGCGCCCATCAGCTGGGACAGCTGCAGGCTGGTGAGGTCGCGCATGCCGCTGGGGGCCGGCGCCGGAGCGGGTGCAGGCCCTGGGGCCGGTGCGGGAGCGGGCGTAGGAGTAGGTGCGGGTGCGGGTGCGGGT
>CBHWBD010000040.1:0-31695 GCA_966111775.1 uncultured Comamonadaceae bacterium
CGGGCTGGAGAAGGTGTGGGCCATCGTGGAGGTGCCCGAAGTCCAGGCCGTTCGGCTGGCACATGGCCAGAAGGTCAAGGCCTCGCTGCAGGCCGATGCCTCGCAGACCTTCGCGGGCGAGTTGAAGGAAATCCTGCCCCAGGTCAGCGCCAACACGCGCACCTTGCAGGCCCGCTTCGAGGTGGACAACCGCGGCGGTCGGCTGATGCCCGGCATGCTGCTGCGCCTGCAGGTCACGGGTGCGGTGAGCGCCCGCCTTGTCGTGCCCGCAGAAGCCGTCATCCGCACGGGCACGCGCGCCGTGGCATTGGTGCGCAAGGGCGCTGGCATGTTCGAGCCGCGTGAGCTGACGTTGGGTACGGACCTGGGCGACCAGCTCGAGGTCGTGCAAGGCCTGGCCGAGGGCGAGGAGGTGGTGGTGAGCGGCCAGTTCCTCATCGACTCCGAGGCACGGCTGAAGTCGGTACTGGGTGCCATGGCCGCGACGCGGCCGGCCTCCGCGGCCATGGGAGGCGCCCAATGATCGCGGCCCTCATCCGCTGGTCCATCACCAACCGCTTCCTGGTGCTGATGGCCACTGCGTTCCTGGTGGCCGCTGGGCTGTGGTCCGCCTCCCGCACGCCGGTCGACGCGCTGCCCGACCTCAGCGACGTGCAGGTCATCGTCCGTACCACCTACCCCGGCAAGCCGCCGCAGGTCGTCGAAGACCTGGTCACCTACCCGCTCACGACGACCCTGCTCAGCGTGCCCGGCGCCAAGACCGTGCGCGGCTACTCGTTCTTCGGCGACTCCTTCGTCTACATCCTGTTCGACGACAAGACCGACCCGTACTGGGCCAGGTCGCGGGTGGTCGAGTCCCTGAGCCAGGTGCAGGGCCGCCTGCCCGCGGGCGCCACGGCGGCGCTGGGGCCCGACGCCACGGGCGTGGGCTGGGTCTACGAATACGCCCTGGTCGACCGGACCGGCAGCACCGACATCGGCCAGCTCCGCGCGCTGAACGACTGGTTCCTGAAGTTCGAACTCAAGACCGTGCCGGACGTGGCCGAGGTCGCCAGCATCGGCGGCATGGTGCGCCAGTACCAGGTCGTGCTGGACCCCGACCGCATGCGCGCGCTGGGCATCACGCTGGCCCAGGTGACCCAGGCGCTGCAGCAGGCCAACCAGTCGTCCGGCGGCTCGGTCGTCGAGATGGCGGAGACGGAATACATGGTGCGCTCGCGCGGCTTCCTGAAGTCGCTGGACGACTTCCGCACCATCCCGCTGGCCGTGAGCGGTGCAACGCCCGTCATGCTGCGGGACGTGGCCACGATCCAGATGGGCCCCGAGATGCGCCGCGGCATCGCCGAGCTCGACGGCGAGGGCGAGGTCACGGGCGGCGTGGTCGTCATGCGCTCCGGCAAGAACGCCCGCACCGCCATCGCCGCCGTCAAGGCCAGGCTGGAAGCGCTGCGGCCCAGCCTTCCCAAGGGTGTCGAAGTGGTCGAGACCTATGACCGCTCCAGGCTCATCGACCGCGCCATCGACAACCTGCGCATCAAGCTGGTGGAGGAGTTCATCGTCGTCGCGGTGGTCTGTGCGGTCTTCCTGTTCCACCTGCGATCCGCGTTGGTGGCCGTGGTGACGCTGCCGATCGGCGTGCTGGCGGCCTTCGTCGTGATGCACTGGCAGGGCGTCAGCGCCAACATCCTGTCGCTGGGCGGCGTGGCCATCGCGCTCGGGGCGATGGTCGATGCGTCGGTCGTGCTGGTCGAGGCCGCCCACAAGCACCTGGAGCACTTCGAGGCGGCGCAGGGGCGCCAGCCGGCGCCTGCCGAGCGCTGGGAGCTGATCGCGGGTGCGGCCGTCGAGGTCGGTCCGGCGCTGTTCTTCTCGCTGCTGGTCATCACGCTGTCCTTCCTGCCGGTCTTCACGCTGGAGGCCCAGGAGGGCCGCCTGTTCGCGCCGCTGGCCTTCACCAAGACCTATGCCATGGCCGCGGCCGCCGGGCTCTCGGTCACGCTGGTACCCGTGCTGATGGGCTACCTGATCCGCGGGCACATCCCCAGGGAAACCGCCAACCCCATCAACCGTCTCCTCATCGCCGTCTACCGGCCGGCGCTGGAGGCCGTGCTGCGCTTCCCCAAGTTGACCCTGATGGCCGCCGCGCTGGTGCTGGCCATCACGGCGATTCCGATGGCCCGCGTCGGCGGCGAGTTCATGCCGCCGCTGGACGAAGGCGACCTGCTGTACATGCCGTCGGCGCTGCCCGGAATTCCCGTGTCCAAGGCGGCCGAGCTGCTGCAGCAGACGGACCGGCTCATCAAGACGCTGCCCGAGGTCGAGCGGGTGTTCGGCAAGGCCGGCCGGGCGGACACGGCCACGGACCCGGCACCGCTCGAGATGTTCGAGACCACCATCCAGTTCAAGCCTCGCGAGCAGTGGCGGCCCGGCATGACGCCGGAGAAGCTCATCGAGGAGCTGGACCGTGTCGTCAAGGTGCCTGGCCTCTCGAACGTGTGGGTGCCACCCATCCGCAACCGCATCGACATGCTGGCCACCGGCATCAAGAGCCCCGTGGGCATCAAGGTCGCCGGTGTCGACCTGGCCACCATCGACCGGCTGACGGTGCAGATCGAAGCCGCCGTGCGAGGCGTTCCGGGCGTGTCGTCCGCGCTGGCCGAGCGACTCACGGGCGGGCGCTACATCGACGTGGACGTGGACCGCAGCGCGGCGGGCCGCTTCGGCCTGTCGGTGGCCGACGTCCAGGCGGTCGTCGCCACTGCCATCGGCGGCGACAACGTCGGCGAGGTCATCCAGGGGCGCGAGCGCTTCCCGGTGAACGTACGCTACCCCCGCGAGGTGCGCGACTCGCTGGAGCGCCTGCGCCAGCTGCCCTTCGTGACCGGGAAGGGCGCCACCGTGCTGCTGCAGGACGTGGCCCGCATCGCCATCGAGGACGGGCCGCCCATGGTGCGCAGCGAGAACGCGCGCCTCTCGGGCTGGGTCTACGTGGACGTGCGTGGCCGTGACCTGCGCTCGGTCGTGCACGAGATGCAGGCGGTCGTCGCCAGACAGGTGGCGATGCCGGCTGGCTATGCGCTGTCCTGGTCCGGGCAGTTCGAATACCTGGAGCGGGCCACCGAGCGGCTGAAGCTGGTGGTCCCGATCACCTTGGCCGTCATCTTCGTGTTGCTCTACCTGCTGTTCCGCTCCGCGGGCGATGCCGCCCTGGTCATGGCGGCGGTGCCCTTCTCGCTGGTGGGCGGCTTCTGGTTCGTGTGGGCGCTCGGCCATGCCATCTCGGTCGCCACGGCCGTCGGCTTCATCGCCCTGGCCGGCGTCGCTGCCGAGTTCGGCGTGGTGATGCTGGTCTACCTGCAGAACGCCTGGAAGCAGCGCCTTGCCAGTGGCGAGCCAGACAATGACGAGACGCTGCTGGCGGCCATCCGCGAGGGCGCGGTCATGCGCGTGCGACCGAAGGCGATGACCGTGGCCGTCGTGATGGCCGGCTTGCTGCCCATCCTGCTCGGCCACGGCACGGGCTCGGAGGTCATGACGCGCATCGCGGCGCCGATGGTCGGCGGCATGGTGACGGCGCCATTGCTCAGCATGCTGGTCATCCCGACGGCCTGGTATCTCATGCATCGGCGGCGCCATCGTCAACGCCGGTGACAACGACAAGTCTGACGAACGCTATGCCAAGCACTGGGGCGTCCTGCCCCACCAGTACAGTATCACGGGGTGCGCGCGGGCGGCCCGCCAACCCAAGTACCCCGCGGTTCCGGCCGGGCCCCAAACGACCCTGCCCGGCCTCAGGCGCCGATGTACTGCGTGAGCCCGTCGACCAGCGCATCGAAGACGAGCCGGCAGGCCGTGTTCTGGCGCAGGTCCTCGTGCATGGCCACCCAGGTCTCCAGCGGCCAGTTGAACTGGTCGGGCACCACGCGCTCCAGCAACGGTTCGCGGCGCGCCAGCGGCAGCTGGCAGACGCCGATGCCGGCGCCGGCGCGGATCAGCGCCAACTGGGCCAGGTCGGAATCGCTGCGCAGCGCGAAGCTCTGCCGGCTGATGCCGCCCAGCCGGCCGGCCCCGGCACGGATGAATGGCGTCACCGTGTCGAAGCCGATCAGCGTGTGGCCCGCCATGTCGGCCAGCGAGGCCGGGCGCCCATGGCGGTCGAGATAGTCGGGCCGGGCATGCAGACCAATGCCGATGCTGCCGACACGGCGCGCGATCAGCTGGCCCTGCTCGGGCGGCGTCATGCGCACGGCGATGTCCGCCTCGCGACGCAGCAGGTCCTGCACTCGGTTGCTCAGCGCCAGTTCCAGCACCAGCCCGGGATGGCGCTCACGCAGCGCCGCGAAGATGGGCGTCAGCACCTCGATGCCGACGACCTCGCTGGCCGTCACGCGCACCGTGCCGCCCGCTTCTGCGCCCCCGCGCGACGAGGCGGCCCGCTGCAAGGCAGCGGCAGCGGTCTCCATCTGTTCGGCATGACCCCGCAGGGCCAGCGCCGCTTCGGTCGGCAGCAGGCCGGTCGGCGAGCGGGTGAAGAGCACCTGCCCCAACGCGGCTTCCAGCGCCGCGATGTGGCGGCCGACTGTCGGCTGGGTCAGCCCCAGCACCCGCGCGGCCCCTGACAGCGAGCCCTCGCGCAGCACGCCGAGCAGGGTATGAAGCAGTTCCCAGGGCAAGGTTGAAGTCATACATAAATGTATAGCCGCACCCCCGTCTTCAACAATTCTCAAAGAGGCTCGTCGTTTCCAGAATGCCCTCCATCAACTTCAGGAGCTCAGACATGAACGGCAACGACAGCAAGACGGTCCTGGTCCTCGGCGCCAGCGGCGGCATTGGCGGCGAAGTGGCGCGCCAATTGCGCGACGCAGGCTGGACGGTGAAGGCCCTGCAGCGCGGCCTCGCATCGCCCCACGAGATGCGCGACGGCATCCACTGGCTGCGCGGCGATGCGCTGAACGGCTCGGAGGTCGCCGGCGCGGCCCAGGGCTGCAGCGTCATCATCCATGCCGTCAACCCGCCCGGCTACCGCGACTGGGATCGCCTGGTGCTGCCCATGCTGGCCAACAGCATCGCCGCCGCCACCGCCCAGCGGGCCACGCTGGTGCTGCCCGGCACGGTCTACAACTTCGGCCCGGACGCCTTCCCCCTGCTGCGCGAAGACTCGCCCCAGCGCCCCGTCACGCGCAAGGGTGGAATCCGCGTGGAGATGGAGGCGCGGCTGCGTGCGGCCAGCGAGCGAGGTATGCGCGCCCTCATCGTGCGGGCCGGCGACTTCTTCGGCCCGCAGGCCGGCAACAACTGGTTCTCCCAGGGCCTGATCAAGCCCGGCAAGGCGATCACGAGCATCAGCAACCCGGCGGCGCCCGGGGTCGGCCACCAATGGGCCTATCTGCCCGACGTGGCGCTCACCATGGTCGAACTGCTGGCACGGCGAGACAGCCTGCCTACCTTCGCCAGCTTCCACATGGCCGGCCACTGGGATGCCAGCGGCCGCGACATGGCCGAGGCCATCCAGCGCGTCGCCGCCCGCCATGGCCGCAAGCCGCGCATCACCGGCCTGCCCTGGTGGCTGCTGGACCTGGCGGCGCCCTTCGTCGTCACCTTCAGGGAGATGCGCGAGATGCGCTACCTCTGGCAGCAGCCGGTGCGCATGGACAACACCCGCCTGCTGCAGGTGCTGGGCCGCGAGCCGCATACGCCCCTCGACGAGGCCGTCGAGACCGTGCTGCGCGGCCTGGGCTGCCTGCCCGGGCAGCCGAGCCGTAACATGACCGCCAGCTCATTCGCCGGAACGACCTCACCATGACCTATTGCGTCGCCATGCGCCTGCGTGCGGGCCTGCTGTTCGCCTCCGACACCCGTACCAACGCCGGCGTCGACCACATCGCCAGCTTCCGCAAGATGTACCAGTTCCAGATCCCGCACCAGCGCGAGATCGTCATCCTGACCGCGGGCAATCTGGCGACGACGCAGTCGGTCATTTCGGTGCTGAACCAGCGCCTGCACGGCGACGGCGAGCACCTGCTCAACGTGCCGACGCTGTACGACGCCGCCGCGCTGCTGGGCCGCACGCTGAAAGAGATCATCAACCGCGACAGCGCCGACCAGCACAACGGCGTGGACTTCGGCGCCAACATGCTGATCGGCGGCCAGATCAAGGGCGAGGGGCCGCGCCTCTTCCACATCTACCCGCAGGGCAATTTCATCGAGTCGACGGAGGACACGCCCTATTTCCAGATCGGCGAGAGCAAATACGGCAAGCCCATCATCGACCGCGTCATCCGCTACGACACGACGCCGCTGGACGAGGCCGCCAAATGCACCCTGGTCAGCTTCGACTCCACCATCCAGTCCAATCTGTCGGTCGGCCTGCCCATCGACATGCTGATGCTGCGCGCCAACCAGTTCGAGATGGCCATGAAGCCGCCGCACCGCATCGAGCGCGACGACGCCTATTTCCAGGCCCTGCGCAAGGGCTGGAGCGCCGGCCTGCGCAAGGTCTTCGACGACCTGCCCAACGAACCCTGGTTCGAGGTCAACCCGCCGCCGTCGGCCTGACGGCCCACGACCTCAGACGGGCCCCAGCACCCGCATCGAATAGTCGACCGCCCTGACATCCTTGGTCAGGCGGCCGATGGAGATGCGGTCGACGCCGGTCGCGGCGATCCAGCGCAGCTGGTCCAGGGCCACGCCGCCCGACACTTCGAGCAGGGCGCGGCCGGCATTCACCGCCACGGCCTCGCGCATCTGCGCTTCGCTGAAGTTGTCCAGCAGCACGCTGACGGCGCCGGCGTCCAGCGCCTCGTGCAGCTGGGCGATGGTCTCGACCTCGATCTGGATCTCCACGCCGGCCTTCAGCGCCTGCGCGGCCTGCAGCGCCGCGCCCACGCCGCCGGCCGCGGCGATGTGGTTCTCCTTGATCAGGATGCCGGCGTAAAGCGCCAGCCGCTGGTTCTGCCCACCGCCCACCCGCACCGCGTACTTCTGCGCCAGGCGCAGGCCCGGCACTGTCTTGCGCGTGTCGAGGATGGCGCAGCCTTTCGGATTGGTGCTCGCGCCCGCCACCGCGTCGACATGGGTGCGCGTGGTCGTCGCCGTGCCCGACAGCAGCTGCAGGAAGTTCAGCGCCGGCCGCTCGGCCGACAACAAGGCCCGGCCGTCGGCCTCGATGCGGCAGACGATGCTGTCAGCCGTCATCAGCGCGCCTTCGTCATACAGCCATTCGATGCGGGCCGTCGCATCCAGCGCCGCGAACACGCCGTCGAACCAGTCGCGCCCGCACAGGACCGCGGCCTCGCGCACGCGCACCTGGGCCGCCACGCGCCGGCCCGCCGGCACCAGCAGGGCCGTCCAGTCGCACTTGCCGATGTCCTCGGCCAGGGCCTCGTGGATATTGCGCGACCGCGCCTGCGCCAGCGTCTCTTCGGAAGAAAACATGGCCGTCACTCCGCCGGGCCGACGGTCAACCGGATCTCGCCCAGGCCTTCGATGCGGCCCAGCAGCACGTCACCCGCGACGACGGCGCCCACGCCGGCCGGCGTGCCGGTGTAGATCAGGTCGCCGGGGTGCAGATGGAAAAGATGGGACAGGTTGGAGACGATCTCGGCCTGGTTCCAGATCATGTCGGCCAGGTCGCCATGCTGCTTCTCCACGCCATTGACGGCCAGCGTGATGGCGCCCTTTTCCAGCGTGCCGAGTTCGCTCTTGCGCACGATCTCGCTGAGGATGGCCGACTGGTCGAAGCCCTTGGCCGTGTCCCAGGGCTTGCCGGCCGCCTTGGCGGCAGCCTGCAGATCACGGCGCGTCATGTCCAGGCCCGCCGCATAGCCCCAGATGGCCGCAACGGCCGCTTCGGGCGAGACCTTGAACACCGGCGCGCCGATGGCCAGCACCAGCTCCATCTCGTAGTGGTAGTTGCTGGTCTCGGTGGGATAGGGCACCGTCGAACCCGAGGCGGTCAGCGCGCTGGCGGGCTTGGTGAAATAGAAGGGCGGCTCGCGCGTCGGGTCGGCGCCCATCTCGCGGGCATGATCGGCATAGTTGCGGCCGACGCAGAAGATGCGGCTGACCGCGTAACGGGCGTCCGTGCCACGCACGGCAGCGCTGGGGATCTCGGCCGGAGGAAAGACGAAATTGCTCATGGCATGGCTTCGACATTGGAGGAACAGCGCGCAGCATACTGGGCTGGCCCTGGCGCTGCTGGCGTTGGCGCTGATGACCGGCTGCGCCAGCAAGCCCACGGTACCCAGCGTCGGCATCGACCGCGACGGCCCCCTGCCCAATCCGCCGGCCGACCTGGCCAGGCTGCCCGACGCGCTGCCGCGCATCGAGGCCGTGCGCAACGGCGGCCCCAACAAGCCCTATGAGGTGGCGGGCGAGCGCTACAAGCCCATCACCGACGACGCCCCCTTCACCGAGCGCGGCCTGGCCTCCTGGTATGGCCGCAAATTCCACGGCCGGCCCACCGCCAGCGGCGAGGTCTACAACATGTACGCGATGACGGCCGCCCATCCCACCCTGCCCATCCCCAGCTATGCCCGCGTGCGCAACCCGGCCAACGGCCGCGAGGTGATCGTGCGCGTCAACGACCGCGGTCCCTTCCACAAGGGCCGCGTCATCGACCTGAGCTACACCGCCGCCCTCAAGCTCGACCTGCTGCACGGCGTCGCCGCCGTCGAGGTGAGGCGCATCACCTATGCCGAGATCCGCGCCGGCAACTGGTCCCGCCCCGCCGACGAGCCCCCGCCCGTCTTCGTGCCGGACACGCCGCCCGGCGCGCCGCAGCGCGAGACCACCGGCGTCCCACTGGCCACCGGGCCCGGCTACTGGCTGCAGTTCGGCGCCTTCGCGCGGCTCGACGGCGCCGAGAGCCTGCGCCAGCGCATCGCCGAGGCCGACATGAGCCTGATGCCCCTGCTCACCATCGTTCGCGAGGCCGGCCTGCACCGGCTGCGCGCCGGCCCCTTCCCGAGCGCCGACGAGGCGCGCGCGACGGCCGCGCGATTGCGCGACGACGCCAGCCTGGAGTCGACGCTGGTCGAAAAGCGCTGAACCCCATTTCTCCCTTTCCCTCCCCTTCCGACATGGCCTGTCTTCCCGACCTCCGCTTCAGCCTCCTCACCCTGCTGCTCGCCGCCACGCCCGCCGTCCACGCACAGTCGACCGGCAAGCTTTCACCCCTGCCCCTTGACGCGATGCAGACCCTGGCCGCGGCCTATGGGCTGATCCGCAGCGACTACGTCACCCCCGTGGACGAGAAGCGGCTGATCGCCGCCTGCACCAAAGGCATGTTCAGCGCGCTGGACAGCGCTTCGGCCTTCCTCGAAGCCCAGGCCCTGGCGGACCTGAGGGGGCCGCGCCCGGCGGACTCGGCCAGCATCGGTGTCGACCTGACGCACCGGGCCGGCCTGCCGGCGATCGTCTCCACGCACGAGGACTCGCCGGCCGAGCGGGCGGGCCTGAAGCCGCGCGACTACCTGCTCGAGATCGACGGCGAGTCGCTGGAGGAGACCGAACTCGACCAGGCCGTCGCGCGGCTGAGGGGCAAGCCCGGCAGCGAGCTGACGTTGACGATCCGCCGACCCGGCGAGTCCACGCCACGCACGCTGAAGCTGGTGCGCGAGCCGGTGCGGCCCAAGCCCGTCACCGGCCAGCGCTGGGCAGGCAACCTCGGCTACCTGCGCGTGCGCGGCCTGCGCGAGAACACCGCCGCCGAGCTGCGCGCCGCCTTCCGCGAACTGCAGCAGGGCGGGCGGCTCGCCGGCCTGGTGCTGGACCTGCGCCGCTCGCCCGGCGGCCTGCTGGAAACCAGCATCGAAGTGGCCGCGATGTTCCTGCCCGAACAGGCCGTCGTCACCCGCACCGAGGGCCGCCTGCCCGAGGCCAACCACACCTACACCGCCGACCGCGAGGAAGCCCGGCGCAAGTCGCGGGCTTCTCAGGAAGCCTGGCCGGAGGAGCTGACGCGCCTGCCCCTGGTCGTGCTCGTGGATGGCGGCACGGCCTCGGGCGCCGAGATCATCGCCGCGGCGCTGCGCGACAACGGCCGCGCCAGGCTGCTGGGCAGCAAGACCTTCGGCCGCGGCAGCATCCAGACTCTTCGCCAGATGTCGCCCAACACCGCCATCAAGCTGACCACGGCCTTCTATCGCACGCCGGGCGGCCAACTGCTGCAGAACCGCGGCCTGCAGCCCGACGAAACCCTGCCCGAACTCGAGCAGCCGGAGCTGGCCGGCAGCGATCGCGACCCCGCCCTGCCCAAGGTGCGTGCGCTGCTGGCGCGGGGCTGAACCTCAGCGCCCGCCCGCCACGTCCAGCAGCGTGCCCACCGTGTAGCTGGACGCGTCGCTGAGCAGCCAGACGATGGCCTCGGCGATCTCGTCGGGCCGGCCCAGGCGCTGGATGGGAATGGTCGTCGCGGCGGCGCCGGCATCCATGCCGCTGGCGGCGTGGATGTCCGTCTCGATGATGCCCGGCCGCACGCCGTTGACGCGGATGCCCTCGCCGATGAGCTCCCGCCCCAGGCCCTTGGTCAGCGTGTCGACGGCACCCTTGGTGGCGGCGTAGTCCACATAGATGCCGGCCGAGCCGAACTCGGCCGCGCGTGAGCTGAGGTTGACGATGGACCCGCCCGCGCCGCCGTGCCGGGTGCTCATGCGCCGTGCTGCCTGCTGGCAGCACAGCAGCGTGCCCATCACGTTGACGTCGAAGAGGCGGCGCCAGCGCTCGGGCGTCATCGCCTCCAGCCGCGCCGCCGGTGCAACGATGCCGGCGTTGTTGACGAGACCCGCCAACCGCCCGCCCGCAGCGTCGAGGCGCTCGAACATCGACGCCACCTGGGCCGGGTCGGCCACATCGGCCTGCAGGGTCAGGGCGCGGCAGCCGAGTCCGTGCAATCCGGCCGCCAGCGCCTCGGCCGCGGCGCTATCCTGGGCATAGTTGATGGCCACGTCCCAGCCGGCGCGGGCGCAGCACAGCGCCGTCGCGGCGCCTATGCCTCGCGATCCCCCGGTGATCAATACCCAAGCCGACATGGCCACGATTGTGGCGGGTCGGTGAAGATGCGTGGCCCCACACCAATCTGCATGGATTTCCTCGACGTCCCGACGGTCCTCAAGGTCAGCGCCCTCTTCAATCTGATGGCGGCACTGGCGTGGCTGACGCTGGCCCAGGCCTTCCAGATCGCCCCGCGGGCCAGCCGGCTGATGGCCGCGGCCCATCTGGTGCGCATCGCCTCGCAAGGCTGCGGCGATTGCCTGGCCGGCTGGCCCGCGCTTGCGCAACAGGCCATCCCCGAGTTCGGCCTGCTGGCCTGCATGGTGCTGCTGCTGATGGCCCTGAGGCGCATGCTGCGCAGCCGCCAGCGCCCGCGCGACCTCAACGCCATCACCGGCCTGGGCATCCTCGGCATCACGCTGGGCATGGCCGCCGGCTCTGGCCTGGCGCCGCAGCTCGCCAGCACGCTCAGCGCGACCCTGCTCGGCGCTCTGGCGGTGCGCGAAGTGATCCGCGGCATCGGCCACCAGCTGTCGCGCCTCGTCACGGCCTGCACGGCCCTGCCCTTCGTGGCCCTGGTCGCCGTCGGCGTGGCCCATGCCGCCGAGCTGCTGTTCGTGCCGGGCTGGGACGACCACTTCGTCAACGGCGAGCTGCCGACGCCGGCTCGCGCGGCGCTGTGGTTCGTCATCACGGCCTGCATCACCCTGAGCCTCATCGCGCTGATGATCTGGCGCCTCATCACGCGCATCCAGCACCTCACCTATCGCGACCCGCTGACCGGTGCGCTGAACCGCCGCGCCTTCGAGCAGGCCCTCAACGAAGCCCAGGCCCAGCTGCAGCGCGGCCACGGCTTCGCGCTGGCCATGATCGACATCGACCATTTCAAGCGCATCAACGACCAGTACGGCCACCAGGCCGGCGACGCGGCCCTGCAGCATTGCGTGCGCGTCTGGCAGGCCGGGCTGCGCGAGGTGGACCGCCTCGGCCGCCTGGGCGGCGAGGAGTTCTGCGCCCTGCTGCCACTCGCCGGGCCGGACGACCTCACCAGTGCCGCCACCGTGGCCGAGAGGTTGCGCAGCAGCCTGGCGACCCAGCCGCTGCGCTGGAAGGACGTCGAATTGCCGCTGTCGGCCAGCTTCGGCGTGGCCCTGCCGGTGGCCGGCGATGCGCGCGGCGAGATCGGCCTGGCCCGCGCCGACGCCGAGCTCTACCGCGCCAAGGCCGAAGGCCGCAACCGCGTCTGCGTGGCGGCGCTGCTGGGCGAAATGGCCGCCACATGATCACCACCACCCAGACCCAGACCCTGCTGGCCGCCATCATCCTGATCGCGGGCGTGGCGGCCTTCGTCTGGATCGCGCTGGCCCTGGTCGCGCGCATCGCGCCGCGGGCTTCGCTGGCCATGGCCGCGGCCAACGCGGCGGCTTCGGCCTCGCTGACCCTGCACGTGCTGCGCGGCGTGCTGCCCGACGCCTTGAGCTACTGGCCTGCCGACGTGCTCGCCGTCACCTCCTTCGCGCTGCTGGGCGCGGCCGTGCCCGGCATCACGACCCGCGACCTGGCCTGGAAACCCGGCGCCCTCGTGGTGGCCGCCGCGGCCCTGCTGCTGCTGGCCCAACCCTATGATGGCGACCTGCACTGGCAGGCGCGCATCGTCAACGGCGCGGGCGCCGGCCTGACGCTGATTGCAGGCATCGCGGCCTGGCGCAACCTCAGCCGCGCGGCCGGCGGCCGACGCACGCCGGCGACGCTGTCCCTGCCCCTCTTCCTCATCGCGGCGCTGATGGCGGCGCGCTGCCTGGAAACCTTCATCAACCCGGGCCGCACGCCGGGGCTGCGCGCCCCCACCGACTTCAACCTCGGCTTCCTGTGGGCCACGCTGGCGCTGGCCCTGCTGCAGAACGCGACCCTGGCCTTCCTCGTGCTGATGCGCCTCATCAACCGCATCGAGCGCCTGCTGGAACGCGACCCGCTGACCGACACCCTGAACCGCCGTGCCTTCGACCAGGCCCTGGACCAGGCCCACGCCTGGCTCAGGCGCGGCCGGGGCTATGCATTGGTGATGATCGACATGGACCGCTTCAAGCAGCTCAACGACACCCTGGGCCACGCCGCCGGCGATGCGGCCCTGCGCCAGATGGTGCAGGAGCTGCAGCCCTGCGTGCGCGAAGTGGACCGCTTCGGCCGCCTTGGCGGCGAAGAGTTCTGCGTGCTGCTGCCCGACACCGACATTGCCGGCGCCGCCCTGGTGGCCGAGCGCATGCGCATGCTGGTGGACGAAGCCCCGCTGCGCTGGCTGGAACAGGACTGGCATCTGAGCGCCAGCTTCGGCATCGCGGAGGCCGAGCGCGGCGAAGCCAGCGGCGACGTCGTGCTGGCGCGGGCCGACGCGGCCCTCTACCGTGCCAAGCACCAGGGCCGCAACGTGGTGCAGGCATGAGATGAAGCTGCCCCTCGTCCAGACCTGCGCCGCTGAACGCGGGCATTCCTGGCCGGTCCCGCGCGGGGACGATGCTGAAGGCGGCATTGAGCCGCCTTCAGCATCAAGCGGGCCGGCTTGGGAACGGCCCGGCGCTCGGCCCGAATACCGCGGCACCGTCGAAAGCTGACATGAGGGCCGCCGACACCACGCAGATCCTGCTGGACTTCCTTGCCGGCATCGGCATCACCGTGCGCGAAGGCGAGGTGCCGGCCGACAGCTTTCTGCCCGGCATCCGCCTCGTCGCCGGCGCCCTGGTGGTGGACCGCGCGGCGCTGCGCTGGCCGGGCGACCTGCTGCACGAGGCGGGCCATATCGCGACGACACCGGCGGCACTGCGCGCAACGCTGGACGACCAGCTCGCCGACGATCCCGCCATCCCTCATCGCGGCGAGGCCGAGGCCACCGCCTGGGCCTGGGCCGCACTGACCCAGCTCGGCCTGCCTGCGGAGCTGCTTTTCCACCCGGGCGGCTACCACGGCCACTCGGCCGGCCTGGCCCTGACCTATGCGATGGGCGTCTATCCCGGTGCGACCGGCCTGGCGCAGGCCGGCATGACCCGGCTGGGTGGCGAGGCCGGTTATCCGCGCATGCAGCGCTGGCTGCGCGACTAGGGCTGGGCGCGGCGGAAGTAGGCGTCCACGCCCTCCAGCATCTCGGCCGTCAACCGGCTCCAGTAGTGAAAGGTGTGGGCACCGGGGTCCTCGCGGTAGTCGGTCTTCTGCCCCTGGGCACTCAGCGTGGCGAGCAGCGCGCGGTTGCCGGGCAGCAGGTCGTCTTCGGTGCCGCAGCGCATCACCAGCTCGACGGGCATCTTCCCGGCGCGCCTGACCTCGGCGATCAGCTCCTGCGGATACCAGCCCGCAATCGCATAGGCATAGCCCCAGCGCTGCGGCGCGGCCAGCGGCAGTCTGACCGCGCCATAGCCACCGAGCGACATGCCGGCCACGGCAGACTGCGCCCGCGACGGCGACAGGCCGTAGCGATCCTTCAGCCAGGCCGGCAGCTCGTCGACGATGAAGCGCCCGGCCGCACCGTCGTAGCGCTGGCCGTTGTTGCTGGGCATGACGATGACGAAGGGCCTGACGCGGCCGCTGGCGATGAGGTGGTCGGCATAGCGCTCGACATGCCCGGTGCGAAACCACTGGTCGGCGTCCATGCCGCCGCCATGCAGCAGGGTCAGCACCGGCAGGTCCTGGCCGCGCCGGAAGCCCGGCGGCAGGTAGACATTGACCTTGTCGCCGCGCCCGAAGGCGGCCGACGCCACCTCATGAGTCTCGACCTGGCCGCGGCCCGCATCCGGGGGCGTCCACGCGCCCTTGCCGACAAAGATGAAGGAATGCTGGCCGCCCTGGCCATCGGCGTCGTGGTCGGGCGTGGCCGGGTCGTGCACCCAGCGGCCGTCGACGACGAATTTGTAGAGCCACTGGCCCGGTGCCAGGTCCAGCTGCAGTCGCCAGACGCCCTCGGCATCGCGCGTCATCGGTCGCTTGTGCTGATCCCAGTCGGTCATCTCGCCGGCCAGGAAGACCTCGCGGGCTTGCGGCGCCACGAGCGCGAAGCCGACCGGCTCCGCTCGCACGGCGGCGCAGACGGCAAACAGCAGGAGCAGCAGCGACTTGGCTTTCATTCGGCTTGCAGAAGAACTCAAGGCCGCGAGATTGCCACAGACAGGGGCCGCGCTGAGCGCATAGTGCGGCCGCTGACCACATCGCCATCACATCATGGATCTCGATCCCAAGGACGTCATCGACCGCGCGGCCGAAGCCAAGACCCGCAGCACCGCCCGGCTGAATGCCGCCGTCGCCATCACCGTGGCCGTGCTGGCCACCTTCATGGGCATCTGCAAGGTCAAGGACGACAACATCGTGCAGGCCATGCAGCAGGCCCAGGCCGACAAGCTGGACTACTGGGCCTACTTCCAGTCCCGCACCATCCGCGCCGACGTGGCCGAGGCCTCGGCGACCCAGCTGGAGCTCGCCAAGGCCGCTGCACCCGCCGCGCAGGCTGCGGCCTACGACCAGGCCATCGCCAACGCCCGCGCCAAGGCGGCCGACCAGCTCAAGAAGCGCGACGAGCTGAAGGCCCAGGCCGAAGCCGCCCAGCAGAACTACGACGCGCTGAACTACCGCGACGACCAGTTCGACCTGTCCGACGCGCTGCTGGCCGTGGCCATCGCCATGCTGGCCGTCACCGCGCTGACGGGGCTGTGGCCGCTCTTCTTCGTGTCGCTGGTGCCGACCTTCTTCGGCATGCTGATGGGCGCCGCCGGGCTGGCCGCCCTGCCCATCCACCCAGACGCGCTGATCAAGCTGCTGTCCTAGCCGTCTCCGCCATCAGGCAGGCGAATTCCGCCGGCAGCCGATAGCCCGCGCCGTCGCGCCAGCCGTCGATCGCTTCGAGGTAGCGGGCGCGCACGCGTCGGCGTGTGGCGTCGTCGAAGCGTGACCAGGCGAGCGCGGCCGGACCTGCGATGAACATCGCATCGCAGGCCTCATCGGCAGTGCGGTAGTCCAACGGCTGCGCCAGCGTCGCCTGCCACCCGACCGACAGGCCCGACTGGCGGCAAGCGGCCGCCAGCGCGCCCTCGGCGCCGAGCCGGAAGAACAGCGGGCAGACCTCGCTCCGCACCTCGGCATCGACGATGGGAAAGACCGGCGCCCAGGCGCAACGGCTGCGGTCGCCCCAGACCGCCAGCCCCAGACGGCCACCGGGCCTGAGCACCCGCCGCATCTGCGCCAGCACCTGCTCGGGGTCGGGCAGATACATGAGGCCGAAGCAGCAGGTGACGACGTCGAAGGCGGCATTCGGCAGCGACAGCGTCTGCGCATCCATGCGCTCGAAGTGCACATGGGCCAGGCCGGTGTCAGCGGCGCGCTCGCTGGCGGTGTCGACCATGGCCTGGGACAGGTCAATGCCGAGCACGCGGCCCGTCGGCCCGACCACCTGGGCCAGCTCGCAGGCCAGCCCACCGGTGCCGCAGGCGATGTCGAGCACGCGCTCGCCGGGCTGCGGCTGCAGGCGCTCCAACAACAGCCGGTGCGCGGTCGACAGCGGCTGCTGCCACGACACGTCGTAGCACGCGGCTGCACGATCCCAGCCATAGCGTTGCACGCGCAGCTGCAGGCGTGCCTCCATCCTCAGGCGCGCGTCGCGACGATCTGGAGGTAGGCGCTGGGCACGGTCAAGGCCTGCGGGCCGGCGATGTTCAGCTCGTCGAGCAGGGCCACCAGGTCCTTCGACAGCGCCGCCTGGCCGTCCTCCGGCAAGGCCGCAAAGGCCTTGTGGACGGGGCCGTACCACTGGCGGAACACGTCGACGAAGTGCGCGGCGCAGCGGTAGCGGAAGTTGAAGTGGCGGCGCTGCACGGCCAGATGGGAGATGCCCGGGCCCAGCAGCTCGCGCAGCTTGGCCTCGTCACCCCAGTTGGACGGCGGCAGCACGCCGGCCGGCGGAGGCAGGTGGCGGCCCATGGTCTTGAACAGACGACCGATGAAGCCGTCGGGCGTCCAGTTGGCGAGGCCGATGCGGCCTGCGGGGCGGCACACCCGCACCAGCTCGGCGGCAGCCTTGGCCTGGTCGGGCGCGAACATCACGCCGAAGGTCGAGACCACGGCGTCGAAGCTGCCGTCGTCGAAAGGCAGGGCTTCAGCATCGGCAGCACGCATCGTCGCGCCCAACCGTTCGGCCGCCAGGCGTTCGGCGCCGCGGTCCAGCAGGGCGGCCACATAGTCGGTCGAGGTCACCTGCGCGCCACGCCGCGCTGCAGCCAGGGTGGCGTTGCCGTTGCCGGCCGCCACGTCGAGCACGCGCTGGTCCCAGCCGATGTCGCAGGCTTCGGCGAGCTGCTCTCCCACCAGCTGCAGCGTGGTGCCGATGACGGCGTAGTCGCCGCTGGCCCAGGCGGCCTGCTGGCGGGTCTTGAGGGCGGCGAGGTCGAGCGGTGCATGCATGGCGATCTCCTTCGAGGTTGAGAAAGCGCAGTGGATCGCGGACGCCGCGGCGCCGTCCTGCCTGATCGTCCGCGCGGCTTGTCCCGGCGTCCGGATCGCCTCCTCGCCACCGCCCCGGCCCGGGTGGGCCGCGCACAATGTGGCCGCAACGACCCGTCGGGAGCTGACATGGGCATGCAGGTGGTGGCCGACGCACTGGCGCGTCTGACGCAGGTATTGCGGCGCAAACCCGAAGTCGGTCTGTCGGCGGACGCGCCGGCACAGGCGCAGTGGAGCGGGCCGCAGGCGCCGCTGCGCGTCGTCTGTCGACATCCCGACGGGCGCGAGGTCTGCACCGACCTGCCGGAAGCGCTGGGGGGTGGTGGCGCAGCGGTGTCACCCGGCTGGCTCTACCGTGCCGGGCTGGCGAGTTGCGCGACGAGCTCGATCGCGATGCTCGCCGCGTCCGAAGGCGTCGCGCTGACGACGCTGCGGGTCGAAGCCACCAGCCAGTCCGATGCACGCGGCCTGCTGGCGCTGGAAGATGCCGACGGTCATGTCGTGAGCGCGGCACCGCTGGATCAGCACCTGCTCATCGCCATCGGCGCTCCGGATACGACACCCGAGCAACTGCGTGCCCTGGTGCAGCGCGCGCTGCTGCGCTCGCCGATCCCGACGGCAGTCCGGGCGCAAGGCCTGACCGTGCAGGTGGATGCCGCCTGATGGACGCGCTGTCGCAGACCCTGCGCGTGGTGCACCTGGTGGGCGCCGTGTTCCTGCACGCGCGCTTCAGCGCGCCGTGGTGCTACCAGTCACCCCGCGCCGACCTCGCGGCGCCGCTGCTGGAGCCGCAGGCCGAGCGCGTCGTCATCTTCCACCTCATCACCGAAGGCGAATGCTTCGTCGAGATGCCCGGCGAGGACCCGCTGCGACTGGCGGCCGGCGACGTCGTGCTCTTTCCGCATGGCGACGCGCATCGCATGAGTTCCGAACCCGGCCTGCCGCCGGCCAGCGGCGGCGCGCCACTGGCGGAGGTGTTGTCAAGGCGACCGCGCATGCTGAGCTATGGCGGCGGCGGCGCGCCGACCAAGCTGGTCTGCGGCTATCTGGCCTGCGACGACCGCCTGGCGCGCATGCTGCTCAGTGGCCTGCCCGGTCTGTTGCGCGTCAATGTGCGTGGCTCGCCCGCCGGCCTGTGGCTGGAAGCCTCGGTGCGCTATGCGCTGGCTGAGGCGCGCTCGCCACGACCCGGTGGCGCTGGCGTGCTTGCAAAGCTGGCGGAGGTGCTGTTCATCGAGGTGCTGAGGCTGGCCATGCAGGATGCCTCGCGTCCCGCCGCCGGATGGCTGGCCGGTGTCGGCGACCGCATCGTCGGCGCGGCCCTGTCGGCCCTGCACGAACGGCCCTCACATGGCTGGACGCTGGACGAACTCGCCCACGCCGCCCACAGCTCGCGCTCGGTGCTGGCGCAACGCTTCCAGGAACTGGTCGGGCAGTCGCCCATGCAATACCTCACCCAGTGGCGCATGCTGCTGGCGAGCAACCTGCTTCGGCGCAGCAATGTGCCCCTGTCGCAGGTGGCCGAAGAGGTCGGCTACCTGACCGATACCGCCTTCAGCCGCGCCTTCCGGCGCGAGTTCGGCCTGCCGCCGGCGGCGTGGCGAAAGAGTCGGTTGCAGGGGATGTCGGTCGAGAGTGGCTGAGCAGCGTTGGGGCCGCGCGCAGGCAGACGTCGCAAGACGGGGAACGGGTTTGCGCCGCCCCCCCCTGTGCATCACCACACCTTGCAGTGCTCCCCCGCCTTCTTCACCAGCCTGGCGCCCGGCTTGCACGCGAAGGCCTTCTCGAACTCAGGCATGTTGACGACGACGCCGTTGATGCGCCACTTGGCCGGTGAGTGCGGGTCGATCTTGGCCTGCACGCGCAAGGCCTCGGGGCGGGCGTCGGCGCAGTCCCATTGCGCGAAGCCGACGAAGAAGCGCTGCTCCGGCGTCAAGCCGTCGCGGTTCTCCAGCGTCTTGCCGGTCATGTGCGCCTTCCAGGCTTCCCAGGCCAGGATCAGGCCGCCGAGGTCGGCCAGGTCTTCGCCCAGCGTCAGCTTGGAGTTGATCTTGATGTCGTCGACGACGGTGTAGGTGGCGTACTGGTCGGACACGCAGGCGGCGCGCTTCTCGAACTCCTGGCCGTCCTTCTTGGTCCACCAGTTCTTCAGATTGCCCTGGGCGTCGAACTGGCGGCCTTCATCGTCGAAGCCGTGGGTCAGTTCGTGGCCGATGGTGCCGCCGGTGTTGCCGTAGTTGGGTGCCTCGTCCAGCGCGGCGTCGTACAGCGGCGCCTGCAGGACCGCGGCGGGGAAGTTGATGTCGTTCATCTGCGCGTCGTAGTACGCGTTCACCGTCTGCGGCGTCATGCCCCACTCGCCGCGGTCCAGCGGCTGGCCGATCTTGGCCAGGCGGCGCCTGGCCTCGAAGGCGTTGCCGCGCATCACATTGCCGAGGAAGTCGCCCGGCTGCACGGCGAAGCCCGCGTAGTCGCGCCAGCGCTCGGGGTAGCCCACCTTGTTGACGATGGCCTTCAACTTGGCGTGGGCGCGGGCCTTGGTCTCGGCGCTCATCCAGCTCAAGCTGTCGATGGAGCGGCCCATCGCGACCTCGATCTCGTCGGTCATCTGCACCGTGGCGGCCTTCAGGTCGGGCGTGAAGTTGCGCGCCACGAACTCCTGGCCCAGGGCCTCGCCAAGCTGCACGTCGACCAGCTGCACGCAGCGCTTCCAGCGCGGCTTGAGCTGGGGCGTGCCGTGCAGGGTCTGGCCGTAGAAGTCGAAGTTGGCCTGCACGAAGGCGTTGTCCAGGGCGGGGCTGAGGCTGCTGGCCAGCTGCCAGCGCAGATAGGTCTTCACGTCGGCCAGGCTCATGATCTTGAGCCGCGCACCCAGGGCCTTGAAGAAGGCCGGCTCGGTGACGTTGTAGCGCTCATGCCAGGGCGCCGTGCCGAGAGCCGCCTGGTAGGCGGCCCAGTCGAAGCCGGGCATCAGTGCCTTCAGGCCGCGCGCGTCGACGACATGGAAGGTCTTGTAGGGATCGCGCTGGTCGACCTTGGACAGGGACGCCTTGGCCAGCACCGTCTCGGTGGCCAGCACGCTGAGGGCGCTCGCCTTGGCGGCCTCGGGCGTATCGCCCAGCAGCTCGAAGAGGCGGGCCACGTGGGCCTGGTAGGCCGTGCGGATCTTGGCCGTCTTGTCGTCGCGCTTCAGGTAGTAGTCGCGGTCGGGCAGGCCCAGGCCGCCGGCCGAGGCGAAGGCGATCTGGCGCGTCGCATCGGCGAAGTCCTGGCCGGCGCTGAAGCCGAAGAAGAGGCGGCTGTTGCCGGCAGCCTGCTGCAGTTCGGCCAGCAGCACCGGCAGGTCCTTCTTGTCCTTCAGCGCGCCAATGCGGTCCAGCAGCGGCTGCAGGCCCTTCAGGCCGGCGTTCTGCACGGCATCCTCGTCCATGCAGGCGGCGAAGTAGTCGCCCAGCTTGGCCTGGGTGGCGCTGCGCTCGGCGCCCGGCTGGCCCAGCTTGTTCAGCACGCCCCAGAGATAGCGCTGGTTCTCGTTGGCCATCTTGGCGTAGACCGACCAGCGCGACTGGTCGGCCGGGATGGGGTTGCCCTGGGTCCAGGAGCCGCAGGCGAACTTGTAGAGGTCCTCGCAGGGGTCGGCCGTGCGGTCCATGGCCGTCACGTCCAGGCTGGGCGTGTAGGGCAGGGCGTCGAGCGGGGTTTCACCGGCGGCGTGGGCGGCCAGGGTCGCCGAGAGCAGCGCGGGCAGCAGCAGTCGTTTCATGGTGGGGCGGGAAATTTGAAGTGGCGTGATTGTGGGCGCGGCCGCGCGGCCAGCCATTCGGCATGCCCCGGACGGGATCTGGGGCGCCTTATTCCAGGCGCCGGCCCTCGAGGGCCGCTTTGATGAGCAGCTCCAGCCGGCGGTCGCGGGTCGCCTCCTGCTTGGCGCTCAAGACGCGGCGCAGCATCTGGCGCCGCCAGCCCGGCGGCTGGGCCTCGAACCAGGCCCAGGCCTTGCGGTGGCGCCGGAAGCGCTTCTCCAGCTCGGGCGGCAGCACCACCTCGCCCTCGTGCTCGTAGGAGTAGATGATGCTGCGCCGCTCGGTCCGCTTGTCGAAGGCCGCCAGGCCCGCCGGCCGCATGCGGCCCTCGGCGGTCAGCACCGCCACGCGATCGATGTTGACGCGGCTCCAGATCGAGGTCGGCCGGCGCGGCGTGAAGCGGATCTGGTAGCGCAGTTCGTCCACGCGCTTGCGCACGCCGTCGATCCAACCGACGCACAGGGCCTCGTCGACCGACTGCGGCCAGGTCATGCTGGGAATGCCGGTATCGACCTTGTGGAAGCCGACCACCAGCTCGCCGGCTTGATCCGCATGCTCGGCCAGCCAGGCACGGAATTCCTCGGGCGAGGCGAAGTAGACGGGTTCGGCCATGATGGGCACATTCTGACCCCGGCCGCCCGCCATGCTGACCCTGCTCCTCCTCGTTCCCATCGCCGCCGAGCACAAGGCCCTGCTGCTCGAGCGCTTCACCGTCGTCGAGGCCCCGGACCCGACCTCGCGCGCCGCCGCCATCGCGGCCCGCGGTGCCGACTTCGAGCTGGTGCTGACCAACGGCAGCGTCGGCTTCACGGCGGCCGAGATCGCCGCCTGTCCGAAGCTGCAGCTGCTGGCCGCCCTGGGCGCCGGCTACGAGAACCTGGACGTGGCGGCCGCCAAGGCAGCGGGCGTGCTCACCAGCAATGGCGCCGGCACCAACGACGACTGCGTGGCCGACCACACCCTGGCCCTGCTGCTGGCCAGCGTGCGCGCCCTGCCCCAGCAAGGCCGCGCCCTGCGCGCCGGCGTCTGGCGCGACGACCTGCCGCTGTTTCCCAACTTCAGGGGCCGGCGCCTGGGCATCGTCGGCCTGGGCGGCATCGGCCTGAAGATCGCCGCACGCGCCGCCGCCTTCGGCATGGTCATCGGCTACCACAACCGCCGTCCGCGCGAGGGCGCCGGCGACGCGACCTGGTTCGACAGCGTGACCGCCCTCGCGGCCTGGGCCGACGACCTCGTCGTGGCCACACCCGGCGGCGCGGCCACCCGGCACATCGTCAACGCCGAGGTGCTGGCGGCCCTGGGCGCGGGCGGCCATGTCGTCAACATCGCCCGTGGCAGCTGCGTGGATACCGCCGCCCTGGCCGCGGCGCTGCAGGCCGGTCGGATCGCCGGCGCGGCCCTGGACGTCTACGAGAGCGAACCCAGGCCGCCCGAGGCCCTGCTGGCTTTCGACAACGTCATCCTGACGCCCCATGTGGCGGGCTGGTCTCCGCAGTCCATCCGGGCCACGGTGGAGAACTTCATCGCCAATGTGCAGGCCTGGCAGCGCGGCGAGGCGCTGCGAACGCCCATTTAACGACGCGACTCCACCACCATGGTTTCATCCCGCGCCGCGTACTGGCGGCGGCTGCCCTCTTCCAGCGCCACCTCGGCGGCCAGGCGCCCCATCTGGGTGCTGGCCAGGGCCTGCAGCGCCCGCAGCTCCGGTTCGTCGGGCATGCGCGTGTCCTGCGCCAGCACGGGTTCCACCCGAGCCGGCCGTCGGCGCGCGAACAGCGAGCTCAGGGTCAGCAGGTGGTACGGCGTCTTGGGCAACAGGGGTTTCATGGGACCTCCCGGGGCGGCGTTTTTGCAGTGAATCGCAGGCTTGTCTGGAACAGACGTCTTTGCGACCCGGGTTGCGACAGGCCGGCCCCCTTATTTCGGGGTGGCCCCCGGATCGGCCGGTACGGCTGATGACAATGGACGCATGCGCTGCCAGGCCGTCCCCGAGCTGAACCGCCCCCGCCTGATGGGGCCGGCTTGAGCCGCTGGTCCAGCAATCCCTCCCGCGTGCCGACGCTGGTGCCCTGGCCGCGGCGACGCGCGCCGTCCCGCCCCTGGCTGTCCTGGGGCGTCTCGCTGGTTTTCCACGCCCTGCTGTTGAGCCTGACCTTCGGCGGCGCAAGCCTGGGCCTGCCAGGTCTGAGCCTGCCCTGGCAGGCCCGGCGTGCCGAGGTGCCGGACCTGCGCGTCGTGCTCGTTACCCCGGCACCCGCGCCGGCCGCGCCAGCGCAGCCGCTGCCGGCGCCAGCCACGCCACCCACCGACGCCCAGCCCCCGGTCGAGGCCGCGGCAGCGCCGGCCACCTCGACCACCATCGAGGCGCCACCGCCGGCACCGACACCACTCGCCATGATTGCCGTCGAGCGCCCGCGCGACCCGACCTGGACGGTGCCGCCCGCCCTGCCGGCCTCGGCGCCCGTGGTGGCCGCCCTTGCCGCCGAGTCCAGCGCGCTGACCGCGCTGACCCGTGACGACAGCGCCCGCCCCGTCCAGGACCGCGAAGCCCGCGAGCGCGCCGCCGAGCTGGCGCAGCTGGCGCGCGCCGGCCGCGAAACCCAGCAGCAGGCCCAGCAGCAGACCGAAAAACTCGCCGCGGCCCAGGCCGAAGCGGAGCGGCTCGAAGCCGCCAAGCAGGAGGCAGCGCGCAAGGAAGCGGCACGGCAAGAGGCGGCCAGGCTGGAGACGGAGCGCCAGGCGGTCGCGAAGCAGGAAGCCGCACGCGCCGAAGCCGCCAGGCTGGAAACGGAACGCCGCGCCGCGGCCCAGCAGGAACTCGCGCGGCAAGAGGCGGCACGCGTCGAGGCCGCTCGAGCGGAAGCGGCCCGTCAGGAGGCCGCACGCCAGGACGCGGCTCGCCAGGAAGCCGCCCGCGCCGAGGCCAGCCGCCAGGCCGCCGAAAACGCCCGGCAGGAAGCGGCACGCCAGGAAACCGCTCGCGCCGCGGCGGCCAAGCTGGCCGAGGCCAAGGCCGCCGAGGAACAGCGCGAGGCCCGGCTGCGCGCCATCGGCCAGCAGCTCAACGACGAGGCCGCGAAACGTGACGCCGCCCGCCAGGCCCAGGACACGCGCCCCTCGTCCTGGAGCAGCCTGCGCCGCGGCCGCCTGTGGGGCCGCGCCGACGCCAATGCCGAGATGGTGCTCTATGCCGAGGCCTGGGCCCGCAAGATCCAGTTCAACCAGACCTTCGACCTGGTCCGCGAGGCATTGAAGCAGCCCTATACCGACCCGCTGGTCACGGTCGCCCTCCGCGCCGACGGCACGGTGGAGTCCGTCAGCTTCTACCGCTCCAGCGGCGTGCCCGCCCTGGACGAGGCCATCCGCAAGGTCATCGAGAGCCAGGCCAACTACCCGGCGTTCCCGCCGGCCCTGGCCCGCGAATACGACGTCATCGAGATCCGCCGCACCTGGCATTTCGATTCGGCGATCCGGCTGTACTGAGGGCGCCGCGCCGCGCGACCTCATGCTGCAGCGCACACAAAGGGAATGTCCCCAATTCACCCCGCAGACGCGGTGCTAGCGTGAGGTGTTGTTCGTGGTTCCGGCCTTGCCGACGCGCGGCCGGACGCTCTGTTCGTTCCCCGCAAACACAAGGCTAGGAGACACAGATGAGGACTTCCCTTCGCGCAGCCCTGGGCCGCGCCGCCTGCCGACTGGGCGTGCCGCTGCTGACGGCCCTATGCGCCACACCGGCCTCTGCCAGCACGCTGACCCAGAACGTGTCCTGGACCATCGACCGCGCCGGCACGACGGCCAAATACCGCATCGTGGCCTATGGCGATTCCATCTATGCCGGCTACAACGGCTCGGTGCTGAACGCCGCCAAGTACTCGGCGCCCACCGTCGACGCCGAATACCTCGCGGCCAAGTGGAATGCCAGCATCGAGAGCGTGCGCCGCGCCAAGTCGGGCGCCGTCGCCTCCGATGTCTACAGCAACAAGATCGTCGCCGAGAAGTCGTATATGCAGGCGGCGTCCACCCGCGTCGTCACCTTCGAGATGTGCGGCAACGACGGCCTGCAGGCGCGTTCCGCCTTCAAGAGCCAGACCGGGACCTGCAACTACGCCGGCATGGACGCCGCCGTGAACAACTGCAAGACCTATGTGGCCGCGGCCATGGACTTCATCAACGCCAACGCCTACGCAGGCGTCAAGCTCAAGCAGATCTCCAATCTGCACTACCCCGGCTACAACGCCGACAACACCCAGAGCAGCTGCAAGGACGCCACGACGGGCGCCACTGTCAACATGCGCGACCGCTTCCTGCCCAAGCTGGCGACGATGAACTACTGGATGTGCGAGTACGCCCGCCAGAAGGGCTTCAACTGCGCGGACAACTTCGCGCAGTACATGGGCGCCGACTACGACAGCAACGGCGACGGCGTCATCGACTCCGAAGCCCTGCGCTGGGTGCCCGGCGAGAGCGAGGCCAGCTATGTGAACCGCATCACGGTGACGCTCAAGCCCACGCTGCGCGACGCCAACACCAAGTTCGTCTCGGCCAGCAGCAGCTACGACTACATCCAGTCCGACGACACCCACCCGACCTACAGCGGCGGCACCGTGTCGGCCGGCATCTTCGGCGGCACCACCGGCTCGGGCGCAGCGCGCTACACCACCATCAGCAACGGCAAGAATCCGATCTGGAACCAGTACGGGCATGAGCGCATGGGCTGGGCGATCTCGACGTCCAACCCCGCCGCACCATGAGCTGAAGGCAGACCCTCATGACGCGACCGCGCGAGCGCAAGCCGAACACCTGGGGGCCCTCGCCCTGGGTGCTGGGCATCGCCCTCGCCGCCGTGGCGGGCGGGCTGGCCTGGTGGTGGCCGGCGGCCGACGCGCCGCCGTCCGCCGCCGCGACGCCGCCGCCACACCTGGCGCTCGCGATGGCAACGGCGCAGGCGCCACAAGCCAGCGGCCCCGCCACCGTGGTCGCCATGGCCGCGCCCGACACGGCACCGGTCGCCCGCATCCCGCGCCTGCGCGATCCCAATGGCGACCAGACGCCCGACCTGGCCGACTACGTCAACGAAGGCGAGCGCCCCACCATGGCCGAAGTGATCCAGCGACTGCATTCGGCCGGCGTGCGCACCGGCCTGGGCGCCTTCAATCCGCCTGGTACCCGGCCGCCGCTGATCGGCCTGGCCGTGCCCGAGGGCTTCGAGCTGCCGCCGGGCTATGTGCGCCACTTCCAGGCCACCGACGACGGCCAGCGCATCGAGCCCCTGCTGATGTTCTCGCCGGACGCGCAGACCGTGATCGTCAACGGTCGCACGGTGGCCGTGCCGGCCGACCGGGTCGTGCCGCCTGAACTGGCGCCCCCGGGGCTGCCGATCCGGCGCATCGTCGTGCCGGCGCCGCTGGACGGCCCGCGTTGATCCGCTTCGCGCGCAGCCGGTGGGCCGGCGTCGCCGCGACCGCCCTGCTCTGCGGCCTCTACGCCCGTGGCGGCCCAGCCTGGATGCTGGGCTTTGTCGCCCTCGTGCCCTGGCTGCGCACCCTGGATGCCGAAACCCGCCTCGGCCCCACGCTGCTGAGCGCCTGGGCCCTGTCGGTCGCCTACACGGCCGCGGTCTTCTACTGGTTCGGCAGCGCCCTGGGGGCCTACACGCAGATCGGCGCGGGCGCCGGCCTGGCCCTGCTGCTGCTGGCCGCGCCGCTGTTCCAGCCGCAGATCCTCGTCTTCGCCCTGGTGCGCCATTTCGCGCGCCGCCATCACGGCGCGCCGCTCGCTGCAGGCGCCGGCGCTGGGGCCTGGGTCGCGGCCGAATGGGCCCTGCCGCATCTGCTGGGCGACAGCCTGGGCCAGGGCCTCTATCCCGCGCCGCTGCTGCGCCAGGCCGCTGAACTGGGCGGCGCCGCGGGGCTGACCGTCATGCTGCTGCTGGGTAACGAGGCCCTGGGCGCGGCGCTGGCCCGGCGCCGCGCCGGCTGGCGTGCCATCGCGCCGCCGCTGGCCTGGGTCGCGGCGGGGCCGCTGCTGCTGGCCGGCTATGGTCTCGTCGCCACGCAGCCCGAGCCCGTGTCCACCGCCAGGCCGCTGCGCCTGGGCCTGGTGCAGTCCAACATCACCGACTACGAGCGCCAGCGCCGCGAGAAGGGTTCCGGCGCCTTCGTGCGCGAGGTGCTCGACACCCATTTCGCGATGAGTTACGACGCTGTCGAGCGCCAGCACGTGGACGCGGTGCTGTGGTCGGAGACCGTCTACCCCACCAGCTTCGGCCAGCCCAAGAGCGAGGCCGGCGCCGAGCTGGACGCCGAGATCCAGTCAATGGTCGACGCGGCCGGCGTGCCCTTCGTCTTCGGCAGCTATGACCGTGACGAGGCCGGCGAATACAACGCCGCCGCCTTCGTGCTGCCGAAGACCGGCCTGCTCGGCATGTACCGCAAGACCCGGCTCTTCCCCTTCACCGAGGCCCTGCCCGCCTGGGCCGACACGCCCACGGTGCGGGCCTGGCTGCCCGGCGCAGGGGCCTGGAAACCGGGCACGGGCGCACGCGTGTTTCCGCTGCGCCTGGCCGACGATCGCGATGGCGGCCGCGAGGTGCCGGTGCTGCCGCTGATCTGCCTGGACGACACCGACCCCGGCCTGGCCATTGACGGTGCGCGGCTGGGCGCGCAGGTCATCCTGACGATGTCCAACGATGCCTGGTTCACCGACTACGCGCTGGGCGCCGAACTGCACCAGGCCGTCGCGGCGTTTCGCAGCATCGAGACCCGGCTGCCGCAGTTCCGCGTCACCACCAATGGCTTCAGCGCCGTCATCGACGCCCGCGGCAACGTCATCGCCAGCACCCGCATGGGCGAGCGCACCCTGGTCATCGGCGACCTGCCGGCGCGCGATCCCGCGCCGACGCTGATGGTGCGCTGGGGCGATTGGGTGGGCCGGGCGGCCGCCGGCTTGCTTGCAGGTCTGGCCCTGCTGGCAGGGCTGCGCCGCTGGGCAGGATCGACACCCGCGGCGGCGGCTCCCACATTGCCGCCGCGCATCGTCGTGCTGCCCCCGGCAGTCCGCGCGGCGACGGGCTTGCTGCGGCTGATTTCCCGCGGCGGCGCGCTGGCCATGGGCCTGGCCTGGCTGTGGGGAGACGGCGCCCTGCAGGCCAGCACCCTGGCGCTGCTGCGCATGTTCACGGCCCTGTGCCTGATCCCGGAGGCGACGGCCTGGCTGCTGCTGCGCGCCTGCACGGCGCAGCTCGCCTTGACCGACGGCCGGCTGGTGCTGGTGCGCGGTGCGCAGCGGCTGGACATCCCGCTGCGCGACATCGCCGCCGTCGAGCCCTGGCGCCTGCCCCTGCCTGGCGCCGGCGCCTCGCTGCAGCTGGCCACGGGCGAACGCTGGCGTCATGGCCTGTGCCTGCCCGATCCCTGGGCCCTGGCCAGTGCCCTCGGCCTGGCGGTGCGCGAACGGCCGCTGCTGCCCGCCTGGTGGGCCTATGCCCACGGTCGCGCGCAGCAACGGCCCAGCCGCTTCGCGCAACCGGCGTTCAAGTTCCTGCTGCTGCCCCTGCTGCTGGCGCTGCCGGCCTTCCAGCTGCACCAGAAGATCGCCTACGGCAGCCCGTTCGGCGAGTTCTACAGCTTCGGCCTGGCCGCCTATCTGACGGCTTTCGGGCTGTGGTGGGCGGCGTGGGTGGCAGGCGTGGTGCTGTGCGCGGCAGGGGTGCGCGCCGCGATCGAATTGGTCACCCTGGCTACGGGACTGGTCCAGCCCCTGCAGACGGGGATGCTGCGCTCCTGGCTGGAACGCCTGGGGCTGGCCGCTCTCTACCTCGGCCTGCCCACCTGGCTGCTGCTGAGGGCCGTGGCGGCCTGACACGGGGCACGCTAGGCAGGCCCCCGACGGACGGCCGCTAAAATTTTTCCCCAAACAGCAGCGGGTCGGATCCACGGCCCGCATCAGGGGGAGACCATATCTTGAAGTTGATCCAGCCCGGCCTGTCCGGCGCCCGCATGGCCGCTGGGCTGCTGGCCATCCTCATGGCGTCTTGCGGCGGTGGAGGTGGTGGCTCCGCGCCAACCCCACCTTCCCCACCCGCACCTGCACCCGCCCTGACCCTGAGCGTCAGCCCGGACACGCTGCTCACTGGTCAGCCGGCCACGCTGACGTGGAGCAGCACAAACGCGAGTTCCTGCACCGCCTCGAATGGCTGGACCGGCAGCAAGGCCGCGTCCGGCACCGAGACGCTGCCGGCGCTGGCGGCCACGACGACTTTCACGCTGGCCTGCACCGGCACCGGCGGCACCGCCACGCAGAACGCGACCGTCACCGTCACGGCCATCCCGCCTCCGGCGCCGCCGCAGGGCATCCAGGCCGCCGTGGGCGACGGCAGCATCACCGTCTCCTGGCAGTCCCTGGTGGGCAGCTACCACCAGGGATACCTGGTGAGCAGCCGCGTCTATGTCTCTACCCGCCCCAACATCAATGTCGCCAACTTCACCGAATCGGCCGGCAACAAGGTGATACGCGATCTCAAGATCATGCTGCCGGTCGTCATCGACGGCTTGGCCAATGGCACACCGGTCTATGTGGTCGCGACCGACGTGGCCAACGGGGTCGAGAGCAAGCCGAGCGCGGAGATTAGCATCACACCCAAGACGATTCCCGCCATCGTCGAGCGCATCAAGGCCTTGAACGACAGCGGCGCCGACGGCTGCACGGACTTCGACCACGTCAACCAGCCCTGCCCGGTCGCCACCCTGCCCGGTCAGGATGCCGACGTCGGCCGCGATGCGGACGCCCGTGCGGGCAAGCTCGCCAAAGTCGGCTTCGGCCGCGCGGGCTTCGACTTCACCAAGCTGGATGCGAACGGCGCAGCACTGCCGAATGATGCGGCGATCTGGCCCTGCGTCAGGGACAACGTCACCGGCCTGATCTGGGAAGTGCCCGGCCACAGCCCACTGACGGCCGCGGCTGACAGCTACTCCTGGCACGAGCCCGACGAACGCCTGAACGGCGGCAACCCCGGCCCGGCGAATGCTGGCGTCTGTGGCATCGCGACCTGCGACACCCAGTCCTTCATCAAGGCCCTCAACGCGGCCGCCCTGTGCGGCTATCGCGACTGGCGCCTGCCGACGCGCCGGGAACTGGTCAGCCTCGTCGACTACTCGCGGGTCCGGCCGGCCTTCGACCCGGTCGTGTTCCCCCAGCTGTCGCCCGCATTCAACGCCTATTACTGGACCTCCTCGGTGGCCTCGTCGAGCGCCAGCGTCGGCTTCACGGCCTGGGCCGTGGACGTCACCACCGGCATGGTGCTGTCGAACCCGAAGTACACCTTCAGTGCCTTCCAGAGCGTGGGTGCCGTCATCGCCGTCCGCTCCGAGCCGGCGCCCTGAGGAGAAGCCATGCGGCTGCAACAAACCCTGTGTTCCCTCGCCCTGGCCACCCTCTGCGTCGACAGCGCGCTGGCCGCCTGCCTCAACCGCCAGAACACCGGCGTGGCCATCAGCACACCGACCGCGGCCTTCAGCGTGCGGGGCGACGGCACCGTCGTCGACCCCAGGACGGGCCTGATGTGGATGCGCTGCCTGCTCGGCGAGACCCTTGACGGCAACGGCCGCTGCACCGGCACCCGCACCATCCTCCCCTGGGCCGACGCCCTGCGGGCCGCGCAGGGCCTCACGTTCGCCGGACACAGCGACTGGCGGCTGCCCAACCCCAAGGAAGCGATGTCCATCATGGAAGACCGCTGCGCTACGCCCGCGCTGAATGCCGACCTCTTCCCCATCACCACCTTCGCGACCTGGACGGCGACGCCGGCGCCCTTCCTGCTGAACGGCGGCTTCGACGACGCCTGGGTCGTGGACGAGAACGGCGGCATGCTCACCGCCTCCAAGTACTCCAGCATCCCGATGCTGCTGGTCAGAATCGCACGCTGACGGCGGTGGCGGCGCGGCGGGCCTGCGCATCGCGGCCTCCGATATGCTCTCGCCCCAGTTGTACATACAAGTGGAGCATTGCCATGACGACCTATGACATCGTCATCGCCGGCGGCGGCGTGTCGGGCCTGTATTGCGCGCTGCGCCTGGCCGACGCGGGCCATCGCCTCCTGGTGCTGGAGGCCGCGGCTGATCGCTGGGGTGGGCGCATCGAGACCGAGGACATGGACGGCTTCATCGCCGAGTACGGCCCGATGCGTTTCGAGCCGACGCTGCAGCCGCGCTTCGCATCCCTATGTGCAGAGCTGGGCGTCGGCCTCGTCGACTTCTTCGGGCCCTCGGCCGACCAGGCCAGCGGCGACGACCTCGACCTGCCCGAGGCCGAGCGCGGCCTGAACTCCCTGCAGCTGCTCAAGCGCGGCATCATGCTTGTCATGGGCCGTTCGCCCGACGACCAGGCCTGGATCGACGCGCTGACCGAGGCCGACTACATGCGGCTGCGCAAG
>CBHWBD010000041.1:0-31574 GCA_966111775.1 uncultured Comamonadaceae bacterium
CCTCGCCGACCTTCTTCAGGATGGCGTCCAGGCCCTTGTCGAAGAGCTTGGCGACATAGCTGGTGCTGGGGTCGGCGCCCTTGCGCGATTCGATGACCGCGCCGACGCGGCGGAGGATGTCGTCACTCATAGATCTTGGCGGGGTCTTTCAGCACGGGTTCCACTGCGCTCCAGACGCCCTTCTCGAGCTTCTGGAAGAAGCAGCTGTGGCGGCCGGTGTGGCAGGCGATGCCGGGTTCGTGGCCGAGCTGGGTGATGGTCAGCAGCACGACGTCGTTGTCGCAGTCCATGCGGATGGCGTGCACCTGCTGGAAATGGCCGCTCTCCTCGCCCTTGTGCCAGAGCTTGTTGCGCGAGCGGCTGAAATAGACCGCCTGGCCGCGCTCGGCCGTCAGGGCCAGGGCCTCGCGGTTCATCCACGCGAACATCAGCACGTCGCCCGTGCCCTGCTCCTGGGCGATGACGGGCACCAGGCCCTTGTCGTCCCATTTCACTTCGTCAAGCCAACTGCTCATGCTTTCAGTCTAGGTGAGTCGGCCCGACGTGGCCGCGCTCCTCGGCAAACCAGTCCAGCACGGGGAAGGTGCCCGGCAGCACGGGCTTCACCTGCACCGGCAGGCTGGCCCAGGCCATCTGCTGGTTCTCCAGCATCTGGAACTCACCCGTCCACTCGAAGACCTTGCAGAAGTTCAGGCGCACCAGCGCATGGGGGTAGTCGAACATCTCGGTCTTCCAAGGGTGGGCCGTACCGATCTCGATGCCGATTTCTTCCTTCAGCTCGCGCGCCAGGGCCTGCTCGATGGTCTCGCCGGCCTCGACCTTGCCGCCCGGGAACTCCCAGTAGCCGGCGTAGACCTTGCCTTCGGGCCGCGAGGTCAGCAGGAACTGGCCGTCAGGGGCGACGAGAACGCCGACGGCGACCTCGGTGATGGGGCGCTGCTCGCTCATTCAGTGCGCCCCGCCATGTCGCGCGCGAACTGGTAGGCCACGCGGCCCGAACGCGAGCCGCGCTCCAACGCCCAGACCAGCGAAGGCTGGCGCGCCGCCTCGATGGCCGCCTCGTCCAGGCCGAAATGACGCAGCCACTGGGCCACGATGGCCAGGTATTCGTTCTGGCTGAAGGGATAGAAGCTGATCCACAGGCCGAAGCGCTCGGACAGGGAGATCTTTTCCTCCACCGCCTCGCCGGGGTGGATTTCGCCATGCTCGCCGTGGGTGCCGGTGAGGTTGTCCACCATCTTCTCGGGCAGCAGGTGGCGGCGGTTGCTGGTGGCGTAGATCAGCACGTTGTCGCTGGCCGCGGCGACCGAGCCGTCGAGCACGCTCTTCAGCGCCTTGTAGCTGGCCTCGCCTTCGTCGAAGCTCAAGTCGTCGCAGAAAACCACGAAGCGCTCCGGGCGCGCGGCGACCTGTTCGACGATGTCCGGCAGGTCGACGAGGTCGGCCTTGTCGATCTCGATGAGGCGCAGGCCCTGGGCCGAGAACTCGTTCAGCACGGCCTTGATCAGCGAGCTCTTGCCCGTGCCCTTGGCGCCTGTCAGCAGCACGTTGTTGGCCGGCTTGCCGGCGACGAACTGGGCCGTGTTGCGCAGCAGCCTATCCTTTTGCGGATCGACTTCCTTCAGGTCCGACAAGGCGATGCGGCTGACGGCACGCACCGGCTCAAGGCACAGCGCACCATGGCGGCGGCGGGCGCGGAAGGCGGTGGAGGCGGCCCAGTCGGGGGGCATTGCCGGATGCGGCAGGACGGCCTCGAGCCGGGTCAGAAGACCCTCGGCGCGAGCGAGAAAGGATTCCAAGGCGGCGGACATGCCGCCAGTGTAGTTAGCCGATCGCCTTGAGCGAGGCTTCCATCTGCTCGGTCGGCATGCGCTTGAAGCCCGAGCGGGCATAGCGCTGCAGGCGCCCGATGATGAAGCTGACCCAGACCGAGGCCTGGGCATTGGCCTGCACGGTGGGCGTCATCGAGCCCTGCGCCTCGGCCGCGGCGCGCAGCACCTGGCGCAGCGAGGACTCGATGCGGTCGAAGAACTGGTTCATGCGCGCCACCAGGCGCTCGTTCTCGTAGACCAGGGCGTCACCCACCATCACGCGGGTCATGCCGGGGTTCTTCTCGCCGAACTGCAGGATGACGCTGGCGATGCGCGCGGCCTTGGCCGGCGGGGGCAGGGGGTGAGGGTTGTCGGCGATCTGGTTGACCAGGCCGAAGACGCTGTTCTCGATGAAGTCGATCAGCGCCTCGAACATCTGCGCCTTGCTGGCGAAGTGGCGGTAGAGGGCCGCCTCGCTGACGTCGAGCTTGGCCGCCAGCGCCGCCGTCGTGATGCGGTCGGCCCCCGGCTGCTCCAGCATGCCGGCCAGCACCTGCAGGATCTGCGTGCGGCGCTCGCCCGGCTTGGGGCGTTTCCTGGGAGTGCTGGGGCTGTCGGCGGCGGGCTGGTCGGCGTCCATGCCCGCGATGCTAATCGCGGAGCCAGCCCAGGCGGCGAGCCTCGTAAATCGCTTCCACCTTCGAGCGGACGTGCAGCTTGCGGTAGACCCGCTTGACATAGGTCATCACCGTATGCGGCGAGACCTGCATGAACTGGGCGATCTCGTCGAAGGTGAAGCCCTTGGCCGCCAGGTGCAGCACGCGCGATTCCTGTTCCGACAGGGCGACCACCTCTTCGTCGGCCATCGTGGCCGCCATGGCCTCGGGCGACGGGCCGGTGGAGCCCTGGGACCCGGGCGCCAGACGCACCAGCAGACGCCGGGCGATGACGGGGCTGATGGGGCTGCCGCCCGCGCGCAGCGAGCGCAACTGGCCGGGCAGGTCCAGGGCCAAGCTGTCCTTCAGCAGATAGCCGGTGGCGCCGGCTTCGATGCTGGCGACCACATGCTGCTCGTCGCCGAACACGGAAATCACCATGACTTCGCACTGCGGCCGGGTCTGGGCGGCATGACGGATCAGCTCGATACCGCTACCACCGGGCAGGTCCAGGTCGACGAGCAGGACGTCGGGCTGCAGTTGGTCGAACATGCGCCGGCCCTGGGGCAGGTCGGGCGCGATGCCCAGCAGCTCGATGTCGGGCACGCTGCCCAGGGCATGCGTGAAAGCCTCGCGGAAGCGGGCTTGGTCTTCGACGATCAGGACCGAGAACGGGGACATGGACTCTTCGGACTTTCCAACAGGCAGGGAAGCCGCATTGTCGGACCAGGACGGCCCCTCGCCCATGCGCGTCTTCCCTTCAGACCTGGGGGTAGCGTAACAAGGTCGCCAGGGAACGCACGCGCTGGCTTACGTAAACCGGCCGGCGGTGCAGGCGGGCGGCACCCGCCCGGCGCAGCCAGCGCTGCATCCAGACAGTCTGCAATCCCAGGCCGCGGGCGGTCTTCTGGTGCACCAGGGTGTCCTCGACGAGGATGCAGCGCCGCGCCGGCACGCCCAGGCGCGCCAGCACCATGCGGAACATGCGCGCGTCCGGCTTGGGCCGCGACTGGCCGAAGCAGGCCATGTCCTCGATGCAGATGAGGTCTTCGAAGACGCTGCGCAGTCCGATGGCCGCCAGCACGCGCTCGGCATAGGCGCGCGGCGCATTGGTCATCAGGAACTTGCGGCCCGGCAGGCGGCGCAGGGCTGCCAGGTCATGGGCATGGCCGTGCAGATGCTCGTCCAGCCCCGGCAGCTGGTGGGTTTCATGCAGGAAGTGGGACGCCTTGACCCCGTTGTGGCGCTCCAGCCCGCTCAGCGTCGCGCCGTAGCGCAGCCAGTAGCGGTGGCGCAGGGCGACAGCCTCCTCCTCCGCCAACCCGAGGTGGGTGACGATGTAGGCCGTCATCGACGCGTTCAGCTCGGTGAACGCGCGATGCGAGGCGTTGTGCAGGGTGTCGTCGAGGTCGAACAGCCAGACGCGGTCGCGGGGGTTCATGTCAACGGTTCCATTGATTTCTGCGGTCCGAGCGCCGGGCCGCTCCCTAGCCGGCCCGCTCTGGTGATGTGCTCGCGGCTCGACGCTGCGAGCGTCACCGTCCCCTCGGGGCACCGGCCAAGGTACTCCTTGGACGAGGGGCTCACAATCACCGAGACGAAATCATCGTTCCGTACGCTTGATCCGTCAGCACCTCCAGCAGCATGGCATGCGGCACCCGGCCGTCGATGATGTGGACGGCGTTGACGCCGCTCTTGGCCGCGTCGATGGCGCCGGCGATCTTGGGGATCATGCCGCCGCTGATGGTGCCGTCCTCCACCAGCTCGTCGATGCGGCGCGGCGTCAGCTCGGTCAGCAGCTCGCCCTGCTTGTCCAGCACGCCGCGGATGTTCGTCAGCATCAGCAGCTTCTCGGCCTGCAGCACCGTGGCCAGCTTGGCGGCCACGACGTCGGCGTTGATGTTGTAGCTCTCGTTCTTCTCGCCGAAGCCGATGGGGCTGACGACGGGGATGAACTGGTCGTCCTGCAGGGCCTTCACGACGCTGGGGTCGATGGAGACGATGTCGCCGACCTGGCCGATGTCGTGTTCCTTGCTCGGGTCGTCCTTGTCGAGCAGCTTGAGCTGCTTGGCGCGGATCATGCCGCCGTCACGGCCCGTCAGGCCCACGGCCTTGCCGCCGGCGGCGTTGATGAGGCCGACGATGTCCTGCTGCACCTCGCCCGCCAGCACCCACTCGACGACGCCCATGGTCTCCGCGTCGGTGACGCGCATGCCCTGGATGAAGTGGCCCTTCTTGCCCAGCTTGTTCAGCGCGTCCTCGATCTGCGGGCCGCCGCCGTGCACGACGACCGGGTTCAGGCCGACGAGCTTGAGCAGCACCACGTCTTCGGCGAAGTCCTGCTGCAGCTCCGGGTCGGTCATGGCGTTGCCGCCGTATTTGATGACGATGGTCTTGCCGTGGAACTTGCGGATGTAAGGCAGGGCCTGGGACAGGATCTCGGCCTTCTCGCGCGGCGCGATGTGGGAGACGTCGGTGGTGTGGGAGGTGGTCATGCGTCGGGCTCCGGGGAATCGCGGGCATTCTAGGAAGGCTGGCGACAATGGGGACATGCAAGCCAGCGCCTACCTCAAGCTTTCCGTCGCCACGGCTCTTGTCACCATCGTGCTGAAGACGGCCGCCTGGTGGTGGACAGGCTCCGTCAGCCTGGCGGCCGACGCCCTCGAGTCCCTGGTCAACCTCGCCGGCGCGATGTTCGCCCTGGGCATGGTCACCTGGGCCGCCCAGCCGCCCGACGCCGAACACCCCTATGGCCATCACAAGGCCGAGTACTTCTCCAGCGGTTTCGAGGGCATCCTCATCATCGCGGCGGCACTCGGCATCCTGTGGGGTGCCCTCGACCGCTGGCGCCATCCGGAGCCCCTGCAGTCGGTGGGCCTGGGTGTGGCGCTGGCCGTCGTCAGCTCGGCCATCAACGGCGGCCTGGCCTGGGCCATGCTGCGCAAGGCGCGCGAGGTGCGCTCCGTCGCGCTGGAGGGCGACGCCCGCCATCTGTTCACCGACGTCTGGACTTCGGCCGGCGTCGTCGTCGGCCTGCTCGGCGTCATGGCCACCGGCTGGCAATGGCTGGACCCGCTGCTCGCCGCCATGGTGGCGCTGAACATCCTGCGCGAGGGCGTCCACCTGATGCGCGAGTCCACCCGCGGCCTGATGGACGAGGCGCTGGACGCCGACAGCCAGGCCAAGGTCCAGGCGGTGCTGGACGAGTTCCGTCACCCCCACACCATCCGCTTCGACCACGTCACCAGCCGCGTCGCCGGGCAGCGCCGCTTCGTCGACCTGCACATGCACATGCCGTCGAGCTGGACACTGGGGCGCGCCGCGGCGCTGCGCGGCTCGGTCGAGCAGGCGCTGATGAGTGCCGTTCCAGGGCTGCGCGCCAGCATCCAGCTGCTGCCCATGGATGTCGAGGCCCACTTCGACGATCCCAAGGATCTGATCTGATCGACCCGTGGTGCGACAGGTCTCGAGCCCGGGGCCCGGGACTTCAGCCGGATGGGCGTCCGGCGGACCCGCTGCTAGAGTGATTTCATGAAGCTTCTGGTTGTCGATGACCATCCGTTGGTGCGCGCCGGCGTGGTCGCTGCGCTGCAGGCGCTGGCGCCGCCACCCGAGGTGCTGCAAGCGGGAGACGGCGTCGAAGCCATGGCCTGCCTGGAACTGCAGGGCGACGTCACCGCCGTGGTGCTGGACCTCCGCATGGCAGGCATGGCAGGCTTCGCGCTGCTGGAGCAACTGAGGCGCCAGCACCCGGGCCTGCCGGCGCTGGTGCTGTCTTCCTCCGAAGACCCCGAGGACGTGCGCCGCGCCCTCAAGGCCGGCGCGCGCGGCTATTGCCCCAAGTCGGCCCACCCCAGTACCCTGCTCGCCGCGCTGCGGCTGGTGCTCAGCGGCGAGGTCTATGTGCCGCCGTTCATGGCCATGGCCGCCGAACCCGCGCCTGTCGATGGAGACGCCAGCGGCCTCACGCCGCGCCAGCGCGAAGTGCTGCAGGAGCTGTGCCTGGGCCGCTCCAACAAGCAGATCGCCAATGCGCTCGGCATGCAGGAGAAGACCGTCAAGGGCCATGTGTCGGCGATCTTCCGCTGCCTCAACGTCGTGCACCGGCTGCAGGCCGTGGAGGCGGCGCGCGCCGCGGGCCGGGGGGGCACCGCGGCGCCCCGCTGGATCAGGCGGCGGCGGGGGCGAGCGCGCTGTCGATGGCGGCGCGCAGCTGCGGCAGCGTCACCGGCTTGTGCAGCAGCGGCAGGCCGCTGGCCGTGGCCTCGCGCAGGCGTGCCGGCGAGGTGTCGCCGGTGACCAGCACCGCAGGCAGGTCGTCGTTGAAGGCCTCGCGCAGCTCGGCGATCGCCTGCATGCCGTCGCCGCCGTCGCCCAGGCGGTAGTCGCACAGCAGCAGGCGCGGCGCGACACTCAGGCCCATCAGCTGCGGCATCAGCGCGGCCACCGAAGCAGCCGTGACCACCTCGCAGCCCCAGGCCGACAGCAGGGCCTGCATGGCCGTGCGCACCTCGGCGCTGTCGTCGACGACGATGACCACGTCACCCCGGCCCAGGCCGCCGGACGCAGCACCCGTCGCGGCAACGCTCTCCGCCGGCAGCGGCGCCACCGCGGGCGACGCCAGCGGCAGATGCAGGCTGAACACCGTGCCGCGCCCGGGGCGGGAGCGCAGCCTCAACCGGATCTGCAGCAGGTCGGCCAGGCGCCTGACGATGGACAGGCCCAGTCCGAGGCCGGCATCGCTCTGCGCTTGGCTGCCCCGCAGCTGCACGAACTCATGGAAGACCGCCTCCCGCTGCTCGGGCGGGATGCCCACGCCGGTGTCCGCCACCACCAGCTCGACGCGGCCGCCACGCCGGCGCGCCAGCAGGCGCACCCGGCCCTCGGCCGTGTAGCGCAGCGCGTTGGACAGCAGATTGCCGAGCACCCGCTCCAGCAGCGCCGGGTCGGTGCGCACCCAAAGCGCGCAGTTGGGCAGCCGGCATTCGAAGCGCAGGCCCTTGGACGCCGCCACGCCGGCCTGGCCCGCGGCCAACCGCTCCAGCAAGGCCTGCAGGTCGGTCAGCTGCCACTGGGGCTGCACCAGGCTGGCGTCCAGCCGGGACAGGTCGAGCAGCGCATTGAACATGCCCCCCATGGCCGCCACGGCGCTGTCGACATGGCCGAGGATGACGCGCGACTGGGCCGGCGGCAGGCCCTGCTGCAGGGCCGCCACCAGCATGGACAGGGCATGCACCGGCTGGCGCAGGTCATGGCTGGCCGCGGCCAGAAAGCGGCTGCGCGAATGGCCGAGTTCCACCGCGCGGTCGCGCTGCAGGGCCATGTCGGCGGCCAGCACGGCCGCCAGGTGCCGGTTGCGCGACGCTTCGACCAAGGCGCGGTTCATCAGGCGGGCAATGTTGAGATTGATCGCCAGCCACACCAGCAGAAGCGGCAACGCGACCCAGATATAGGGACCGTGGCTCAGCAAGCCGGCCAGGAAGAAGCCCAGCACGGCCGGGACGACATAGCCGTACAGCGCCGGCAGGTGGGCGCTGAGCGACTGCACCACGCCGGCGGCCAGCCCGCTCAACAGCACCATCAGCAGGGCCCGGTGCGTGTAGTCGGCTGCGGGCAGCATCAACAGTTCGGCGGCCGCCCACAGCAGGCCGGTCAGCGTCTCGGTGAGCGTCACCCACTGCAGTCGGCGGGTCGCACCGAGAGTGGCGCCCCCCTTCGACCACCAGCCCCAGGGCCCCCACGCGCCCAGCGCCAGGTGGGACAGCATCACGGCCAACCACAACAGCAGCCAGGGCGCGGGACCGCCGTCCCGCCCGAGCGCCAACACCACCACGGCCACCACTGCGTTGCCCAGCAGCCGCCACGGCGCGCCGCGCTTGAGTTGACCCGCGAGATCGGCCACCACGCGCCCCCCCAGGTCGGGGGGCGCCGCGCCGGCCATGGCCGGATCGTCGTGCCGGCGCAAAGGCGTCTGCAAAGGCATCGACAAGGTCATGGCAGCCCTGAACAGAGGGGAATGGAGGGGTGGGCCGCACAAGCCCGAACCGGCGGCATGAGACCAGGCCCGAGACCCGGGCCCAGGTCCTTGGTCCGATTGTGCAGTGCTGCCGCAGCCGAAATAGTCGACCCCGTTCCGACAGCGCGCTTGCTGCGGGACCACCACCAGACCAACCATCAGTGAGGATCACCATGACCAACGCCCTACCCCGCCTGACCGCCATCGCGGCCATCGTCGCGCTCGCCACCGGCGTCGCACACGCCGACGTCGTCTTCAGCGAGAACTTCGACAGCACGGCCTTCGGCCACGGCAAGGTCTCGCACAACACCAGCGAACGCTGGATCAACACCGACTTGTCGAGCGCCACCCAGGGCACCAACGGCTGGGACTTCCACGGCGACGTGTACTACGCTCGAGACGCTCACAGCCCCAACGGTTCCATCACCTTGAACGAGACCGGCGGGGCCGACAACAGCGCCTCGCACATCCTCACCGGCCTGATCGCCGGCCGGACCTACGCACTGGACTTCCTGTTCTCCGGCGACAACCGGCCCGGCCAGAAATACGGCCTGTACGCCTGGATCGACACCGACCTGGTGTTCGCCGAAGGCCACGTGGAAGGCCCGAACGGCAGCAGCGCAGGCACCATGGAACACGTGCTCTTCACGGCCAAGGGCAGCACCGCGATGCTGAAATTCAGCGAATACACCTACGCCGGCAGCGAGGCCTCGCCCACCATCGACAACGTCAGCGTCAGCCTGCCCGAGCCGGCCAGCCTGGCCCTCGCCGGCGTCGCCCTGGCGGGCCTGGGCGTGGCGCGCCGCCGCCAGCAGCGCTGACCGTTTGTGCTGCAATCCCGGCCGACATCACGGCCTGGGAGATTCCATTGATAGCTCTGCTGCAGCGCGTCCGCCAGGCGCGCGTGGAGGTGGACGGCCGCCTCACCGGCGAAATCGGCGCCGGCCTGCTGATGCTGGTCTGCGCCGAGCCGACGGACAGCGAGGCCACCGCGGAGAAACTCGTCGCCAAGGTGCTGAAGCTGCGCGTCTTCAGCGACGAAGCCGGCAAGATGAACCGCAGCCTGCAGGACGTTGGCGGCGGCCTGCTCATCGTCAGCCAGTTCACGCTGGCGGCCGACACGAACGGCGGCAACCGGCCGAGCTTCTCGGGCGCGGCGCCGGCCGAGCTGGGCCGCAGGCTCTACGAGCACACGCTGGCGTTCGCGCGCAGTCAGCACCCCGTTGTCGCCAGCGGCGAGTTCGGTGCCGACATGCAGGTCCATCTGATCAACGACGGGCCCGTCACCATTCCGATGCGGATGGGCTGATGATGAAGATCACCCTCATCGATTCGACCGACGGCCTCGAGCCCGTCCACGATCAGCCGCGCGAGGACCGCCGCGTGCAAGGCGCGCCGCAGCGCCAGACCTGGACCCTGCACGAAGCCGGGCCCATGAGCGCCGGCGTCTGGGCCTGCGAGGTGGGCCGCTGGCGCATCCTCTTCCCGGCCCATCGGCAGGAGTATTTCCATGTGCTCGAGGGCCGGGTGCGCCTGCACGGGCCCGACGGCGCCGTCGACATCGGTCCCGGCCAGGGGGGCGTCATCCCGCCGGGCTTCGAGGGCGAGTTCGAAGTGCTGGAGGCGGTGCGCAAGCACTTCGTCTTCGTCGACGTCGCGGCCTGAGCCCGGCCAAGGGCCGGCAGCCGAGCTTGCTCAGCCCGGGTCGCGGGCGCGCAGGATGGTGCGCCTGTCGTTGAAGTCGAAGTCGGCCCCGTCGGCAAGCTCGGTCAAGGTGCCGTCGACGGCCAGCAGGCCGAGGCAGGATTGCAGCAACGGGTCTTCGGGCAGCAGATTGCCGCCCCGACCGCTGACATTCCAGGCGAAATTGCCGCGACGCCGCAGCACCAGCCGGGTGATCCGGCCGGGCATGAGGCCGGGCAGCGGATCGAGCCAGGCCATCAGGGCCACGTCGGGCGTGACGACGATGCGGCGCAGCGTCGCCTCCTCCAGCGCGCCGCCGGGCGGCAGGTCGAACAGATACAGCGCCTCCCCGGCCGCGAACACGCTGCCGCCGGCCGCGCTGAGCTGGCGCAATCGCGAGCGATAGCAGCCCATCAGACCGTAGGGTGAGTCCGGCCGGGCCAGCCCCCCCTCCACACCGATCAGCAGGCCATGGCCGTTCACCCGCGCGAAGGGCAGCGCCGCGTCGAGTGACCGTTCGACGGTGGGCTGGGGCATCTCGGTCCAGGGCTCGACCCGGATCCGCGCCACCTTGCCCGACAGACCGATGGCCAGCAGATGCGAATCGTCCTCCCACACCAGCCCTGCCATGGTCTGCCCGACGGAGGCGGTCGTCGCAGCGGCCCAGGACTTCTGCCCGCTGTCGCTGACGTAGAGCTGGCTGCCGATGGCCATCGCGACACGACGCTGCGTCGGCGAAACGGCCGCGGCCGCCACGCCGTTGAGATCCGAGGGCTGGCCGGCCATCGGCGGCAGCAAGACCCAGCCGCCGTCGACACGGTCATGGATCTCCAGTTCGGGCCCCGGTCCCGCGATCAGCAGCCGCCCGCCGTCGCCCGCCAGCAGGGGAAGCGGCCCGGAGCGGGCGTCGCGCAAGACCTCGCGCTGCCAGCCCTTGTCCTCGTCGGCTTCAGTCAAGGTCTGCAGCATGCCGTCGCTGCGCTGATACACGACGGTACGTGCATTGACGGCCACCAGGGCCGTGATCGGCGCCGACTCGTTGCGCGTGGTCAGGACTTCGACATCCTCGGCCATGATACGCAGCACGATCAGGCGGTTGCCGCCGTCGACATAGGCGATGCGGTCCGGGCGCAAGGCGGCCACGGCGCTGACGCCGGGCTCCATGGCGGCAATGGCTTCGTGGGTATGCCAGACACCGCTGCTGTCGGGCGCCGCGACGACCAGCGTCCGGCGCTCGGCCAGCGCGATCCGGCCGTCGCACATCGCCGCCACGCAGGGGCCTTCTGGCCCGGCCTCGACGTCGAGCTCGGTCAGGCGCTCGAACTTCCGGCCGCGCCATTGCCACAGCCGCAGCTGGCCACCCTCGTTCCAGCTCATCAGGCCGTCGTCACCGAAGCGCAGCAGCGCCCGGAGCGGCGAGGCCGTCAACTGCTGATGAAGGTCGGCGTCGGGCAGTGCCTGACCGGCGGCCAGTGACTTCAGGGGCGGCGCCCGCGTCAGCTCGCCATTGACGCCGCCCATCAACACGCTGCCGTCGGGCCAGGCCAGCAGACACCCGACGCGGCTCGGCAAGGGCCAGGGAGCCACTTCACTCCCGCTTGCGCCACCCAGGCCGCCAAAGCGCCAATAGCGCAGTTCGTGGGCATTTGCGGCCAGCAACCCATCCGGCCCATAGGCGGCCATCGCTTCGACGCGCTGAGGCAATGCGAGCGGCAGCCCGAGCACCCACTCACCGGACGGCTGTCGCTGCAGCTGGCTCATGTCTTCAGCGACCGCGACCACATCGCCGCTGTGCAGCCGGCACAGCAACCTCACATTCCCCCGGCGTTGCGGATGGTTGAGATCCGCCATCTGCCAGCGGCCCTTGCGATCGCGGCTCCAGCAGATCAGGTTTCCATCCTCGCCCGCACTGATCAGTTCCGTGGGCGACAGGACCAGCAGCGCGCTGACGCCACGGCTGTGCGCCGCCAGCACCTCGGCCGCCTCCCAGCGGCCCCGCCCGCGGCGCGAGAACAGGCGCAGGAAGCCTGCCTGATCGCCCACGACCAGCACGCCCGGCGCCAGCTCGGCCAGCACCTGCGGCTTGCCGACCAAGCCGGGCTCCATCGCCCACAGCCGCGTGGTGGCCGACGCTGTCGTGGCCGCCCCCGGCAGGTCCAGCCCGCGCAGATAGCGATAGGCCAGCAGCGGGTCGTCAGCAGCAAGCTTCAGGCTCTCCAAGCCCAACTCGGCCAGCGCCACCGCGGGGGGCAGCGGCAAATGCGGCGGGTTGAGCTGCCGGCAGACGGCTTCCAGCGCGCGGGCGAACTCGATGCTCTCGGGGTTCATGCGCGGTCTCCGTGGTCGGGTTCATCAAGCAGGCCTGCCTGCCGGGCCAGCCGCGCCAGGCTGCCGGTGCGCCGCACGAGTTGGCGCACCTGGGCGTCGTCGAGCAGCGGCAACACGACTTCCAGCCAAGCCGCTTCGCGTGGGGACTCGCCGACCTCCTGCAGCAGCAGTTCGAAGCTGCGTTCGTCCAGGCGCTGCCCCTTCAGCTGCTCTTCACGCGAGATCGCATTGCGCCAGGCGTCGGCCGAGCGGCTCAACAGCTGCCGCACAAAGGCCTGGCGGTCACGCGGCGCCACGCGCGCAGGCACGGCCGGCGTGGCCGGCGTGGCCGGCGCGCTGCTGACCGGTGCGGAGGCGGCCGGCTCGACCACCGCAGCGGGTACAGCGCTTTGCGGCGCCACCGGGTCGGCGACCGCCGTCAGGTCGACGACCGGGGTCGGGGCCAAGGGCGCCGGCATCGGCACCACGGCCGGCGGCGGCATGGCGGCGGCGGGCGGGGCCATGCCCGCCGGCACCTCCTCGAACAGCGAGAAATACGGGTCCAGCTGCGCATCGACCTGCACCTCGTCCCGCCCCAGCAGGAACAGATTGCGCGGGTCGAAGCCGTTGCGGTTGTTGCAAGCCTCATCCAGCTGCCGGGCCAGCGGCAGCTCGGTGCGGCTCAAATAGGGATTGGACGGTTTCTCGTGGGCAATGCGCCGCTTGCTGAGCTCGATCCACCAGTCGAAGAACTCCTCGGCAAAACGATCGGGCCGGTCCGCCAGCTGCTGGTCCACGTCGGCCGACTGGCCGGGCAGGAATTCCTGCCGCTCGTCGCGCAGCCGCCGCTCGAAGGTCTTCCAGCCCTCGGCATGGCCGCGGCGCAGGAAGCGGAAGGCCTGTGGGGCGAAGAGCTGCAGCAGCACCAGCTGAGCCACCGGATAGGCCTGCAGGCGTTGGCCCAGATTACGCTTGAGCGCCACCTCGCGGATGAAGTCCAGCAGCTCCAGCGAGCGCACCAGATTGCGCGGCACCGGCGGCACGCCATCGACCAGCAGGTCGACGAGCCAGGCGTTGGGCGCCGACGTGGGCATGGCAGCCTGGTCCAGCGTGTCGGACGGCAGGCCCGCCCACAACGCCAGCCTTTGCGCGTGGCGGGTCTGCAGGAAGTCGCGCACCTCGCGCTTGCTCCAGCGCGGCAGGCGAAACGGCAGCTGGACGATCTTCTCGAGGTATTCGTGCCCGGTGATCGGCGGCACCGGCTGGGCCGTGGCGTCGCCCGTGGGGGCCTTCAGGTAGTCGCGATAGCGGTAGGCGACGCCGCGCTCGATCACCTCGTCGTCCAGCGCCAGCACGAAGGCACAACCCTGCACGTCGAGGAAGAGCTTGATCGCCTCCAGCATCTCGACGGCCTTCTCGGGCAGGCAGCGGTCGAGGTCGTCGACGAGGATCACCAGGTTCAGCGCGGGCTGGTCGGACGCCCCGCTGCCGCGCGTGATGCGCAGCAGCTCGGCATTCAAGTCGTAGTAGAGGGATTCCAGCGGCCGCGAGCTGGCCGCCTTGGGCGTGGCCGCGGCCGCGTTCAGCTTGTCGACACGGTCGATCTGCTCCTGCGCGGCCTTCAGCGCCTCGGCGGGGTTGAGTTCGACCTCGCCGAAGCCGGGCAGTCCGGCCTTGACCTTGACGACTCGCGTCAGCGCGATGGCGCAGGCGCCCAGCAACTGGGCGCGGTCGGCCAGCCAGCGCCAGTCCCGCACCGGGCCCGCCGGACCGTCGAGGACCGCCACGCGCGCGTCCAGCACGCGCTGGATGGTCTTGAGCAGCGGCACCAGCAGATGCTCCTCGCGCTCGTAGCGCCAGGCGTTGAACTCGACCCGCAGCGTCAGCGACGCTTCGACCGGCGGCGCCGGCGGTGGCGGTTCGTGCGTCTGGCCGGTGAACACCCACGACAGCCAGCCCTTGCCCTTGTCGACCAGGTCCGCGGGGTTGGGGGGCGCGGGCGGTGGTGGTGGCGGGGCAGGCGGGTTGAAGCGCTCACCGATGGCGCGCAGCACGGTCGACTTGCCGCTGCCCCATTCGCCGAACACGCCGACGCCAAAGGCCTCGCCGTCCGAGCCTTCACGGAAATAGCGCTCGATGCGGCTGACCGCGCGGTCGACATAGGGCGCAATGCCGTACGGCGGCTGCGCCAAGGGGGCTGCACCGCCGCCGGGGACTGGGCTCGCGCTCGGGGCTTCGGACATGCAGCCATCCTCCGTTTCGCGCGCCGAGCATAGCGGCAGCAGGGGCCAGCCCGTCACCCGTCTCGCCCCCCAGATTGCGGATGCGGGCCTCCCCTGCGTTGCGGGGCAAGCCGCCCCGCCGGATCAGCCCAGCTCGAGGGTCCAGCGATGGACCGAGCCTGGCTGCGGCCGCGGCAGGGCCAGCGCGCCCAGGCGGTAGGCATGCGGGCGACGCTGCGCCGCGATCTCCCGGCCGGCCTCGTCCCGCACGCGTTCGACGCCATGGCCGCGCGGGCCGACGCGATAGCGCAGCTCGAAGCGCAGGTCGGCCAGCACCAGTTGCACCGTCAAGCCGTCCAGCAGCTGCGGCATGACGGGGTCGACGACCAGGGCGTCGTGCTCCAGGCGCAGGCCCAGCAGCGAGTTGATGACCAGCCCCAGCGCAATCCCCGGGCCGCTGGAGTAGATGCGCCAGCCGCCGTCCAGGGCCACCTCGCCGGACAGGGCGCGGCCGTAGTGGGCCTGGGCCTCGTAGCGGTCGGGGAAGGCAGCGTCGGAGCTGGAGTAATAGCAATTGGCCTGGCGCCGGCTGGCGCTGGGCACGCGGTCGGTCAGCGCGATCGGGTGGGCCAGGGTCAGCGCCTGCAGGAAGGCCTCGGCGTGGCCGAGATGGGCCAGCATCTGGGCATAGCGCAGATGGGCATGCATATACATGATGCCGATCTCGCGGCCGAAGAAGGTACTGGTCTCGGCGCGCTGGAACAGGCGCGACGGGCCGCCACGATAAGGCAGAGGCGCGTCGAAGAGGCGCGCACCGTCGGGGCCCTTCAGATGCTGCTCGATCAGCGCCGCCTGCTTTGCCGCCTGCTCGGGCGTGAAGAGCTCGTCGATGACGGCGTGCATCATCGGCAGCAGGCTGTAGCGCAGGCCGGTGCGGGTGTCGCGCGGATGGATCCACAGCTCGCGCTCACCGCCCTGCTCCGGGAACAGGGCATAGCCGGCGACGACATCGTCCTGCACCAGCAGGCGCTGGAACTCGGCGCGCACGCCGGCGGCTTCGGCGACGAGGCGGGCCGCTTCGTCGACGCGACCGATGCGCGCATAGGCCGCCGCCAGCGTGTGCAGCATCTGGTGGTGCAGGGTCACCGTCCAGGCGCTGCACAGGCGTTCGCGCAGGGCCGGGTCGGCCGGCTGGAGCGAGTCGTTCCAGTCGCCATGCCAGTAGGCCGCCAGGCCCGTGCCGGGCACGACGCGGTGGCGGATCAGCTTCAGCGCCAGCTCCACATGGGCCGCCAGCGTCAACGCCTCGCCGCCGTGGAAGGGCAGCACCTCGTCGAGCAGGCCGGCGTCGCCCGAGGCGATCAGGTACTGGGCCAGGCCCAGCAGCGGCCAGAAGACGATGTCGCCATGCGAATCGCCGGCGCGGATGTTGGATTCACGCTCGAAGAACATGAACCACTGCGGCCAGTCGCCGTCGATGTTCTGGGCCGCGAAGACGCGCAGCAGCAGGTCGCGCACGGGCGCTGTCTGCCCGAGGGCCAGCAGCATTTCCAGCGGCCCCTGGCAGACGTCGCGCGTGCCCCAGCCACCGCCCGAGTACTGCTCCAGACCGCGCGGCGACAGGTAGTGCACCAGGGCGTTGTGGGCATACCAGGGCAGGATGTCGCGCAGCTGGGCTAGCGCGGGGTGAGCCAGTTGCCACTGCGGCAATGCCACGGCCTGCGGCGCCGGCGGCACGGCCTGCACCAGGGCGACGCTCAAGCTCAAGGTGATGGACGTGGCCGGCGCGAAGTCCAGGCAGAGCAGCGGCTCGCCGCGGCTGACGCCATCGTCGAAAAGGCGTCCGTCATCGCCGACGATGGCCAGGCCCGGCGCGATCAATCTGAACTCGCCGCCCGGGAAACGTTCGGCCAGGCCGCTGCCGGCGGGCGGCATGATGACGATGCGGTCGCCGCTGTGGGTCCATGGCGGGCGCAACTCGTCTGCGCCGTCGTCGCCGCCCAGGGCGAGGTTGAGGCTGGCGCGCACGCGCAGCGGGCCGCCTTCCAACACCTGCACGGCAAGGTCCATCACATCGGGCGCCGCGCCGGCCAGGGCGATGACCTCGATGAGGCCGCCGGCATGGGCATAGAGCCAGCGGCAGCGCTGGGGCTGCATCTCGAAAGCGGACGGCAGCCCGAGCAGCTGCCAGTTCGCGCCCTCTTCTTCCGTCTGTACGAAGAGTCGCAGCCCGGCCGTGTTGAAGAGGCCGAGCAGGCTGCGCTGTGTCGACAGCAGGCGGTTGATGCTGACGTGCCCCTGGGTCAGCATGGAATGGAAGACGCCGCCCATCCAGCAGGTGGAGGTCAGCGCCGTCTCGTCGGGCACCAGGTGGGCGCCGCTGCGCAGGATGTGGCCGTGCGGGCGCTGCACGATCAGCTCCTTGGCGCGCAGCACGACGTGGGTGGCATCGTTGGCGAAGAAGCTCAGCAACTGGCCGTCCTGCCATTCCTCGTGGCGGCGCTCGCCGCCGAAGAGCTGGCGGCGGGCTTCGGCGCCCAGGTCCAGGCTGGCCAGTGGCGGCGCCGTGGCGAACAGGCTGGGCGCGGGCACGCGGCCGGGTTCGTCCAGCGGTTCTGAAGGCCGGGCTTGCGGCAATGCGAGCAATGCAGGCAGGCGTGCGAGATCGGCGGCGCCGCTCGCCTCGGGATGATGAGCCTGAAGGCTCAGGAAGAAGCCGGCTTGCAACGACTCACCGGCCGCCAGCGTGGCGCTCTCGTCCTGCAGGGCGACGACCGAATGCTCCTGCTGCAGGCGCTTACCCGGCAGGCCGGCGAGCAGCGCCGGCGGCATGCCACCTTCGCGCGCCGCATGGCCCCAGACCTGGAACGCATCGGTCGCGAAGGACTCGGCCCGGCGCAACGAGCCCGCCAGCAGCCAGGGGTGCTTGCCGCCCTGGGCCTGGTTCTGGCGCGCCGCCAGCAGCACGCCGCGGTCGGCATCGCGCAGAGGCTGCAGGTCGATGTAGTGGCTGACGTAGAACTCATTGGTGCGCACCGCGCCGTAGTCGGCCAGGCCGACGTCGTGCACGAGCACGGGCGCGACCTCGCAGGCGGTGCTCGAGTCGTTGCGCACCTGCAGATGCCAGAACAGGGTGGGCTCGCCGTCCGCCAGTCGCAGTTGCAGGCGCAGGGCCAGGCCTTCCCAGGCCCCGCGCATCTCGAAGGCACCTTCTTCCGCATGCAGGCTCAGCGGCGACAGCGGGCCGAGCAGCGGCGCCGCGCGCCACGGTCCACCCGCATCGCGCCGGCGCAGCCAGACATTGGCCGGGCCGCCTTCCAGCTCGTTGCCGGGGAAGAGGTTGACCATCAGCGCCGGGCCGAACATCAGGCGGCGCAGGCCACCATGGGACAGCAGTTCGGCCTCGAGGCCGGCGCGGTTGCGGATCAGGTGCGCATTCATCGTCAGGTCTGGCGTTGGGACAGCAGCCAGGGAAGCAAGTCGGGGTCGTTGTAGGCCGGCGTCCACGAGTCGTGGCCGACGCCGGGGTAGATGGTCAATGTGGCCTTGCCGCCGGCGGCGCGCAGGGCTTCGACGCAGGCGACGTGGGGCGCCAGCGGCACGACCGGGTCCTGGTCGCCGTGATAGGCACGCACCGGCACATTGCGCATGGAAGCCACCTTGACGGGGTCGCCGAAGCCGCAGACGGGGGCAATGGCGGCGAGGTCGCGCGGGTAGGCCGTCGCCCACTGCCACATGCCGAAGCCGCCCATGGACAGGCCGGTGCCGACGCAGCGTTGCGGGTCGATGTTGAGTCTGGCCTTCAAAGCGCCCAACAGCTTGTGCAGGCGCTCGGGGTCCCAGCGCTGGTTCTCCTCCAGCTGCGGGCTGACGAGGATGGCGGGCCAGGTGGCGCCGGCAGCCACCAGCTTGGGCGGTCCATGGACCTTGACCTTCTCCAGGTCGGTGCCGCGCTCACCGGAGCCGTGCAGGAAGACGATCAGCGGCCAGGCCTCGGTGCGCTGGCTGTACTCGCGCGGCAGCCAGATCCAGAAGCGCTGGCCTTCCAGCTCCCAGGATCGCTGCTCGCCGGCGGCCAGGCCGGCCGGCGGCGTGGGGGGCACGGCGGCGCAGGCGGACAAGAACAACGACGAGAAGGCTGGCGTCGTCAACAACAGCTGGCGGCGGGAGATCGTCATGGCGTGGGCTCCAGTTGGATGATGGTGGCGTTGGCGGGCAGGGGCAGTTCGCGCCCCTGCCAGGCCAGCCCCTGACTCTCGACGTTAGCGCGAGGTAACCGCTCCGTACCCGGCCAGGCCAACCGCAATTCACCGCTCAGCCGCTCGGGACGACGGTCGATGTAGAGCGTCCAGCCGCCTTCGGCCCGGCGCACCAGCCGGTAGTCCAGCCGGCCCCACGCCGTGGACAAGCCTGCCACGCCGATGTCGCCCGCCTCGCGCCAGCTGGCGGGCAGACCGGCACCCAACACCAGGCCGGTCTCGGTCTCGTAGGCGAAAAGGTCCAGGGCCGAGCGCAGATAGTCGGACGAGACCCAGGCATGGGGCATGTCGCCGAGGAAGCCGGGCTTGCGTGCGTCGGGCCTCACCACCTCGGCCCATTGGTGCCACCCCGCCGGGCGCTGGTGGCTGAAGAACCAGGCCAGCAGCCGATGGGCCTCGTCGACGCGACCCAGCCTCACCAGGGCGCCGATATTGCGCAGCTCGTAAGGTGTGTAGTCAGCCCAGGCCTTGCGGCCCTCGATGCGGGCCAGGGCCTCGTCCCAGTAGCGCTCAAACGTGGCACGCAGCAGCTCGGGCACGAGGTTGCCGGCCTGGGCCGGGTTCAGCGCCATGGTGGTGGACGTCGCATCGAAGTCGCCGCGGTCGGCGGCGCCGGCGATGTGGGCTATGTTGTAGTGCTTCGCGGTCGCGGCGATGGAGGCGGCGAGGTCGGTCGCGAACTCGTCGCGCGACACGGCCCAGCGCACCGCCTGCCCCGTGTCGCCCAGGGCCTGGGCGATCTGCACCGCATCCTTGTAGCCGCGCAGGACCCAGAAGTCGTCCCAGTACGAGTAGGCCCGCTTGTCGGAATAGCCCTCGTGGCTGATGGAAGGCGGCATCAATCCCTTGAAGCGCGGGTCGGCACCGGGCTTGCGCTCGCTCTGGCGCAGACCTTCCATCCAGGCGACGACACGCTGCACCTTGGGCCAGTGGCGCTCGAGCAGGGCGCGGTCCTGGGTGTGGCGCCACAGCTCGGCGACGGCAAACAGGTATTGGCCGTGGCTGTCGTTCTCGACGACGGGATCGGCGCCGCGCTGGTCCACGCAGCAGGGCACCTTGCCGGATTCGAAGATGTAGCCGCCAAACCAGTCGACGAACTCCCGCGCCGCCTGGGTCTCGCCCATGCGCACCAGGCCGGCCACCATCATGGCGCCGTCGCGCACCCAGGAGCGGGCGTAGGAGCGCGTGCCGGGCCGCAGGGCCGGGCCATCGCGCGACATCAGGATCTGCGCTAGCGCGCTGCGCAGGGTGTCGGCCACCGGCTCGGCCAGCGGCGGCAGATTGAGTTCCAGCACGCCGAGTCTGTCGCGCCATTGAGCGGCCGCGACAGCCATGCGGGTGTCGACGGTCGCGACATCGCCGCCCGTGACCCAAGCGAAGCTGCGCGCTTCGCCGGGCGCGAGCTGGACATCGAAGCGCATCAGCGCCGAGGCCAGGCTGTCGGCGTCGGTGAGCTGGGTCAGCACAGGCGCCTGCAGCAGCGTCGCCAGGGCAGACCCGCTGCCCCAGGGCCCGGCGCGAACCTCGGCAGGTGTCTCGCGCGGCTGGATGCTCAGGCCCGCTGCAGTCAGCTGGCCATCGGCCCAGGCCAGCGAAGCCAGCGGGCTGATGCCGCCCTGCGTCGACAGGAACTGCTGCGGCGGATTGACCTGCCAGGGCCGAAGCGCCAGCAGCAGCGAGTAGTGCTGGGGCTTGGCTGTCGGGTTGCGCAGCGTGTAGCGGGCCAACAGCGCGGGCGTCTTGGCCGGACCATCGGCAGCGGCTTCGACACGCAACTCCACGTCGGCATGCCGCCACTGCACGACGGGCATCGCGTGTTCAACCAGGCTTTGCTCGCTGCGCACCTGGGCCCAGGTGACGAGGCGGCCGTCTTCCAGGCGCACGGCCGGCTCGATGCTGGGGCCGCCACGCGTCAGCTCGATGGCGCCATCCTCGCTGACCAGGCCCGAGCGCTGCGCGCCGCCGTCCACGCCGACGACGGTCCAGTAGTTCTGCTCGCCGAGGAAGGCGCGCGGCAGGTCGCCCCGCGGCAGGGCCTGGGCCAGTTCGGCGATCGCCGCATTGCGGTCCGGCCATTGGGCGGCATCGCGCAGCTCGACCTCGGGCGGCTTCTTGCCGTCGTAGCGAACCCGCACCCAGCGCCATTCCTGCTCGCCGACAAAGAGAGCCCGGCCCGGGCGGGCCGACAGCAGCTTCCAGCGCCGGTTGTCGTCGGACACCTCGACACGCAGCGGCGAACCGCTGGCGAACCACAGGCCGTTGAATTCGCGCAGCTGCTGGAAGTCCAGCGTCACCTCGCCGGCCCCCGGCTTGCGCCGCGGCTCGGGCCAGGCCTTGGGCGCCGGCTCGTGCGGTTCGCGGCTCAGGGCGCCAACGCACAGGCTCCCTGTCCCGCCGCCATCCTGCTGGCCGGCGACGACGACGAACTCGACGAACTGGCTGCGTTGGAGCGCGTGGTCCCCGGTCGGGCCCCAGGCGAAGGCGACGTGGCGGCGCTTGAAGCGCATCTCGGTCAGCGTTTCGGGCAGGGCCAGCGCCGGGCGATTGATCCACCAGACGTTGTCGCCGCTCGCGTCGACAAGCTTGATCTGCACGTCGTTGCGGCCGCCCTTGCCCTTGAGCTGGGCGGTCAGCGCGAAGTCGGCCGGCCAGTCCAGCGGCAGTTCGCGGCGCATGACGGCGTAGCCGGAAACGCCGGCGAAGTCGTAATCCAGGCAGAGGCTGTCGTCCTGGGCGTCGCGGCGCAGGCTGGCCTTGACCTGGTCGGAGGCCGTGGCCTTCCAGAGCGCGGCGTCCTTCATGTCGTCGAGCACGGCGGCATTCGCCGCCTGGACCAACAGCAGCAGGATGGCGACAAGGCTCCGGATCACTTCACACTCCCCATCAACAAACCCTGCATGTAGTAGCGCTGCAAGGCGATGAACAAGGCCAGCACCGGCAGCACCGTGATGACGGCGCCGGCCATCATCAGCTCGCTGTCGTTCACATGCTCCCGCGACAGCGCCGCCAGCGCGACGGGCAAGGTGTGCATCTCGCCGTCGGTCAGCACGATCAGCGGCCACATGAAATCGTTCCAGCTGCCGAGGAAGGCGAACACGGCCAGGGTGACCAGCACGGGCTTGAGCGTCGGCAGCACGATGTTCCAGAAGATGCGCCACTCGCTGGCACCGTCCAGCCGCGCGGCTTCCAGCAGCTCGTCCGGCACGCCGCGCGTGTACTGGCGCACGAGGAAGATGCCGAAGATGCCGGCCATGCCGGGAATGAGCACACCCATCCAGGTGTTCACCAGGCCCATGCCCTTGAGCATCAGGAAGAGGGGCAGCATGGCCACCTGGCCCGGGATGACCAGGGCCGCGATCAGCAGGCCGAAGACGCGCTCGCGGTGGCGGAAGCGCAGCTTGGCAAAGGAATAGCCGGCCAGCGTGTTGAAGCTCACCGAGATCAGCGTGCTGACCACGGCCAGCCCCAGGCTGTTGACGAAGGCGCGCTTGAGGCCGCCGTCACCCAGCAGTTGTCGGTAGTGCGAGAGCGTCGGATGCTGAGGGATCAGCGGCGGCGGCATGGACAGGGCGCTGCCTGCCGGCATCAGCGACACGCTGACCATCCACAGCAGCGGGAACACCGCCAGCGCGGCGAAGGCCCACAGCAGCCCGTTGACGACCAAGGGCTTGAGCTTCACGCGCCCTCCCCCGTCAGCCGGCGCTGCAGCGCGATCAGGCCCTTGCTGACCGCCACGATGATGACGAAGAGCACGAAGGCCACGGCCGAGGCCAGACCCAGGTTCCACCACTTGAAGCCTTCTTCGTACATCAGATAGAGCACGCTGACGGTGCTCTGCAGCGGCCCGCCCTGGGTCATCACATAGGGCTCGGCAAAGAGCTGGAAATAGCCGGCCGTCGTCAGGATGGTGACCATCAGCAGCGTCGGCGCGATGCTGGCCAGCGTGATGTAGCGGAACTGGGCCCAGCTGCGCGCACCGTCCAGGCGCGCGGCTTCGTACAGGTCGTGAGGCACGGCCTGCAGGGCGGCGATGAAGATGATCATGTTGCCGCCGAAGTTCTTCCAGGCGGCGAACAGGATGATGGTGGGCATGGACCAGTGCGGGTCGCCCAGCCAGTCGACGGGATCCAGGCCCAGCGACTGCAGGGCGTAGTTCACCAGACCGTACTTGACGTGGAAGAGATAGCGCCAGATGACGGCCACCGCCACCAGCGTGGTCACCACCGGCGCAAACAGGGCCGTGCGCAGCAGCGGCTTGAAGCGAACCAGCTTGGACTGCAGCAACACGGCCGCAGCCAGCGACACACCAATCGACAGCGGCACGCCGAGCACGACGAAGTAGAGGGTGTTGCCCAGAGCCTTCCAGAACAGCGGCAGGCTCAGCACGTGCAGATAGTTGTCCAGGCCCTGCCAGCGCAGATTGCGCCAATCGGCCAGGGCATAGATGTCGAAATCGGTCAGGCTCAGCACCAGGCCGGCGAAGACGGGCACGCCGAAGAAGAGCGCGATGACGATCAGCGCCGGGGCGGCGAAGGCCCAGGCGGCGAGGGATTCGCGACCGCTGTGCTTCATGCGCCGGCCTTCCGGTCCAGCATCCAGCGGCGCTTTTCCAGGATGCCGTCGACGAGGGCATCCAAGCCGCGCACCGTCGCATCCAGGTCGGTGACGCCGTGCACGGCGCGCGTGGCGGCGAGCTGCATCTCCTTCTCGATGCGCTCCCACTCGGGCACGGCTGGCGCGGCACGCACACGCTGCAGCTGGCGGTGGAAGGCGGCGGCATGGCGGTCCTCGGCCAGGGTCGCGCCATTCAACGGCAAGGCCCAGGCGCTGCGCCGCGCCGGCAGGTCGCCGGTCAGGCGGTAGAACTCGAGCTGCACGTCGGGCCGGCTCAGATAGCTGATCAAGGCCCAGGCCTCGGGTTTGTGGCGCGAGCGCTTGAACATGGCCACGCTGGCGCCGCCGGCCAGGGACGCACCGAGGCCGCTCGGACCGGGGAGCTCGGCGGTGATCCAGGCCTGGGCCAGTTCGGGCGGCAGACGGCGCTTGAACTCGCCGATGTCCCAGGGGCCGGACAGGTAGAAGGCGAAGCTGCCGCGGCCGAACTCCTGCCAGAGGTTGCCGATCTGCACCTCACTGACGCCGGGCGCCTCGCCGCGCTGGAAGCGCTCCAGGTAGAAGGACAGCGCCTTGCGAAAGCCCGGGCCCGAAAAGTTGCCATAGCGGCCGCCCTCGCGCAGCACCTCGTCCGGCTGCTGGAGGGCCAGGGCCAGCAGCGGCGCCGACTCGTTGGTGGGCAGCAGGATGGGTTTGTCCATGCCGTTCTGCCGCAGCCGGGCCAGCGTCGCACGCCAGTCGTCCCAACTCACCGGCATGGACGGGATGCCGGCGCGCGCGAGCAGGTCTTGGCGCACGAACAGCAGCCGCGTGTCGACATACCAGGGCAGGCCCACGCGCTGGCCACCGGGTGCATTGGTGGCCCAGATGCCGTCGAAGTAGTCGCCCGGGGCCAGGGCCGGCGTACGCGCCAGCCAGGGCTCCAGCGGTTCCAGCGCGCCCAGGGCCTGCATCTCGGGCAGCCAGGTGTTGCCGACCTGGGCCAGGTCGGGCGTGGCGTCGCCGGCGAAGGCGGTCAGCAGCTTCTCGTGCGCGGCCGTCCAGGGCAGTTGCTCGACCTTGACGCGCACGCCGGGGTGCTCGCGCTCGAAGCCCGGCATCAGCTCGGCCACGACCTCGCTCTCGCGGCCCATGGCCCAGAAGCGCAACGTCGTCGCGTCGCCGTCCCGCGCACAGCCTGTGAGCGCCGCGGCAGCGGTGGCCGTGAGCAGGTCGCGGCGGCGCATGGTCATCAACCCAGCCAGCCTCCGGTGAAGCCGGCACGCTTCAGGCCACGCACCAGATGCGCGTTCTTGCGCATCGCCTGCCAAACCAGCTCGCCACGGTGGTTGCCCATCATGGCCAGCAGCGGGCCCTGGTCGATGCCCAGCATGTCGGTGTCGACCCAGCCCTTGCCGGGCTCGATGCGGCCATGCGTGAGCCTCACGTCGGGGTAGTTGAAGCTGGGGTTGAAGGCATCCCAGAAACCGTAGCGGCCCCAGGTGTGCGGGTAGCGCTCCTTGATGGCCATCAGCGCCGGCACGACGATCTCGGGCGCGAAGGCGATGGACGCGCCCGCCGCATAGGGCGCCAGCGTGCCGTCGTCGTATTGGCCCATGCCACGGCCGGCGTAGCTGATGAAGCGGCGCTTCTCGGTCTTGCCGGTGGTCGTCGCGTAGGCCAGCGTGATGTCGGCCGGGCCGTCGCTGGCGCTGACACCCCAGACCTCGGCGCTGTAACCCTGCCAGCCCAGCGGATTGGCCTTGGCGTAGGCCTGCTGCACATAGGTGGCGCGGCGCGAGTTCTCGAAATAGTCAAGGCCGCGCTGCTTCATGTAGGCATCGCGGATGCCGCGGAAGTCCACCCAGCAATGGGTGAACTGGTGACCGAACAGCGGCGGGAAGCGCAGGAAAGTCTGGCCGTAGCTCTCGCCCCAGCTGTGCTGGTCGTAGGTGCTGATCCAGGCTTCATAGGCCTCGGGCTTGACCGGCCGCGTGGGCGAACCCAGGGCCAGCAGATAGACCATCATGGCCTCGTTGTAGCCCTTCCAGTCGCTCGGGATGAAGCCATGCTCGGGCGTCCAGCCGTGGCTGATGGAGGGGGGCCGCACCTGGGCCCAGGCCCAGTCGACGCGGCCGTAGAGCTCGTCCACGAGGCTGCGGATGCTGGCTTCCTCGGGCTGCTCGCCGTCGAAATAGCTCTGGGCATGCAGGGCGCCCATCAGCAGCAGGGCCGTGTCGACGGTGGAGAGCTCGCACTGCGCGAAGCGCAGCCCCTCCTTCATGTCGAGGAAGTGATAGAAAAATCCCTTGTGGCCGGCCACGCCGGTCTTGCCGGGGCCTTGCGGCAGTTGGGCCAGGAAGCGCAGCGTCGTCAGCGTGCGGTCGCGCGCCTGGTTGCGCGTGACGTAGCCGCGCTCGGCGCCGATGGGATAGGCGCTGAGCGCGAAGCCGATGGCGGCGATGCTGGCAAAGGACGGCGTCGGCCAGCGGTCGGGCGCCAGGCCCGTCTTGGCGTCGGTCGTCTCCCAGAAGAAGTCGAAGGTGCGACGTTCGAGGTCGGCGAGGAAGGCGTCGGCCTCGAGCCTGGGCTTGAGGGCCCTGGCCGGCAGGGAGGTGGCCAGCGCGAGGCCGGCACCCAGCTTCGCACTTCCGGCGAGCAGGGCGCGTCGGGTCAGTGATTCCATGATGGTGTGATTGTGGGAGCCGGCGGTCACCGGCTCCCCTTTCTCAAGGCCAGGATCAGAACGTGTAGCTCACGCCCAGCTTGAATTGGCGCATGGTGCCGCGCACGCCGGTCTTGGTGTCGAAATGGCCGTTGTCGCCGCCCAGGACGTTTTGCGGCGGCGCGGAGGGACCGCCGACCCAGTCGTCGTAATAGCCCCAGTTGGCGGTGTTCAAGAGGTTGAGCACGTCGGCGCGGATCTGCAGGTCGCCGCCATAGACCTTGAAGCTCTTGGCCAGGGCCATGTCCAGCTGCTTGAAGGTGTCGGAGCCGCGCGCGACGGCCGTGCAGCCGGTGGGACCGCTGAAGCCGGTGTGGCAGTCCACCACACGGCGAGGCTGGCCGTCACCCACGGTCAGCTTGCCGGACAACTGCATGCCCCAGGGCATCTGGTCGTAGAAGCCGCCGACGACGAGACGGTTCTTCTCGGCGTCCTTGCTCGGGTGGAAGCCGTGGTTGGCCTTGCCATAGGTCCAGTCGAAGATGTCGTCCGACCACTCGTTGTTGGTGGTCTTGGCGTCGGTGTGGGTGTAGGCCACCGTCATGCTCCAGCCGCTGGCCTGGGCGTAGGGCTTCTCCAGCGACAGGAAGATGCTGGTGGCCTTGTTCTCGCCCGAGAAGTCGCCCAGCACGATGGTGCCGTAATTGCGCGGCGCGCCGCCCCACAGCGGGTCGACATTGTTAGAGTTGCCGAAGCCGCCATTGGGGTCGCGGTTGCCGTTGGACCAGAAGAACTGGTTCTTGGCATGGATGTTGGACACCGCGACATCCATGTTCCAGCTGCCCAACGCCTGCCGCAGGCCCAGGCTCATCTGGTCGGCGAAGGGCATCTTGAACTTGTTGCGGATCAACCAGATCTCGCCGTTGGGCGCGGCGTTCTTCTGCAGCTCGTCCAGCGCGTTGTTGGCCATGCGGCGGTCGTAACTGCGGCCCCAGCCGCCGTAGACCACGGTGGCCTTGTCGCTGAAGACGTCGTAGGACGCACCCAGGCGCGGCGCGAAGGCGCCCTTGAAGGGCTTGCGCGAATCGCCGGTGGAGATGTAGTCGGAGATGTTGATGCCGCCCTTGGCCAGGGACTGGGCATAGGTCTGGCCGGCGGGCGCGGTGATGCCGTCGACGGTGCGGCCGTCCAGCGCGTTCAGCGCGGCGATGCGGTCGGCCGGCGTCACATAGCTGTTGTTCAGCATATTGTCTTCATAGTCCCAGCGCGCGCCGAGGTTCAGCTCGAGCTGCTTCGTGACTTTCCAGTCGTCCTGCAGATAGATGCCGTACTGGTTGTTCTTGAAGTTGGCCGAGGCGCTCGGGATGGCCAGGCGGATGTTGCACTGGTCGCTGGACAGGCCGCTGCTGCTGACGTTGGTGCCGGTGCAGCTCAGTCCGTTGAAGTAGCCCTGGCCGGTCGTCGTGTTCAGCACCGTATCGATGGTCGGCACGCGGAAGGCCGTGCCGCTGAGCTCGTACTTCATGGCCTTGAACTGCACGCCACCCTTGATGACGTGGCCGGCGAGGCCCGTGTAGCTGAGGTCGTCCTTCAGGTAGATGCCCTTCTGGCGGCGGTCCTGGGAATTGGGCGAACCGCCGACGAAGAAGATGTCCTGGACGTTGTCGATCTTGTTGGTGGGTGAGTACTTGTAGCGGACCTGCGGATCGGTGGAGTCGGACTCCGGGTTCCACTTGGCGCTTTCCCAGCCGATGCGGGCTTCGTTGAGCCAGCGGTCGCCGGTGTACTCATGCGTCAGGTCGACACGGTACTCGTTGTTGTTGTTGTTGATGGCCGTGCTCGGCGCGAAGCGGTCGCCGTCGACGGCGTAGCTGGTCTCCTTGCGCAGCGTCGTGGACAGGTCCAGGCGCTGGCGGTCGTCGATCTCGGCGGACAGCTTGCCGAACAGCAGATGCTCCTTGAACTGGCCCTTGAACGCACCCTGCTGGCCGGCGATGGCCGGCACGACGCCGGGGTTGCTCGGGTATTTGTCGAGGTTGGTCGCCGTCAGCTGGCGCGGCTTGTCGATGGACTTGCCGTCGTAGGCGACGAAGTAGTGCAGCGCGTCGGGCTTGATGGCGCCGCCGATGCTGAAGCCGCCCTCGATCTGGCGGTTGGACGGCGCAGGCACACCGTTGGCCTCGTCCTGCTTCTGCACGGGGCTCAGCGAGGTCCAGTTGCTGCCCGTGCGGTTCACGTAGACGTTGCCATGCGTCTCGTTGCCGCCCGACTTGGTGACGGCTGTGATGGCGACGCTGGAGACCTGGTCGAACTCGGCCTTGTAGTTCTGCGTCAGCACGCGGTACTCGGCGATGGCCGTCTGCGGGAAGGGGTTGCCCTGGCTGGTGTCCTGGCCGGTCAGGCCGCCGCGCAGGATGTTGTTCTTGTGGCCGACACCGTCGATGAAAACGTTTACAGCGTCAATGTTTTGCGAGCCCCCGCGCAGACGCGTGTTGCCGCTCGGGTCGGTGTCGAAACGCACGCCGGGCGCGAAGTCGGCAGCCGACAGGAAGTTGCGCGTCGCCTGCGGAATGGCCTCGATCATCTTGTTGGAGACGGTGGTGCCGACCTGGGAGTCGATGACGCCCTGGCGCTGCGCGCTGCCCTGGATGACGACGGTGCCGAGCTTGGCGTCCGTGCTGCCGAGGTCCAGCGTGGCGCTCTGGCCGACCGACAGGGTGACCTCGCTGCCGCTCGAAGCGCCGCCGACGCGGATCTCGTAGCTGCCGGGGGCGAGGCCGAGCAACACATAGCTGCCGTCGGCCAGCGTCTTGGTGCGGTAGGTGCTGCCGTTGGCCTTGTTGATGGCGATGACGTCGGTGCCCGCGGGTGCCGCGGCGCCCGCCGCGCTGATGGTGCCGCGCACGGTGGCGTTGGAACTCTGTGCCGATGCGGCGCCGGCCAGCGCGAAGCAGACGGCCGTGGCCAGTGCGTGGCGGCGCCAGGGCTTGCGGGTGGATGCGTTGCTCATGATGTCCTTGTCTCCTGTTGTGTGTGCTGTGGTTCGGACGGGATCAGGTGGGCGTGCCGCCGCAGGAGCGGCGCACGATGAGTTCCACGGGCATGACGGTGGCTTCGGCGGCACCGCTGCGCGGCGTGTCGACGGCATCGGCCAGTGCGTCGAGTGCCTGGCTGCCGAGGGCCGCGATGGGAACGTGCATGGTGGTCAGCGCGGGCGCCACGTAGCGCGCGATGGGAATGTCGTCGAAGCCGGCCAAGGCGATGTCCTCGGGAATGCGCACGCCGCCGGCCAGCAGCGTGCCGAGCAGGCCGATGGCCATGATGTCGTTGGCGGCGAAGACGGCGTCGGGGCGCTCCGCGGCCGGCAGGGCCAGCAGGGCCGCGCCGGCGCGCTGGCCGCCGCCTTCGGAGAAGTCGCCCTCCAACAGCCAGGGCTGCATGGACGGGGGCAGGCCGGCGCGGTAGCCGCGTTCGCGCTCGCGGGCCTCGAAGTTGGCGGCCGGGCCGCCGAGAAAGGCGATGCGCCGACGGCCGATGCCGACGAGGTGCTCGGTCATGGCCCTGGCGCCGCCGAAGTTGTCGACGGCGAAGACGGGCTGGGTCGGCGAACGCACGCCGGAATTCAGCAGCACGGCTGGCAGGTTGAGTGGCAGGTTCTGCGACAGGAAGTCGTCGTCGGCATGCGGCGACATGACGAGCAGGCCGTCGACGCGGCCGTTCATGGCGCGCAGCGCTGCGGCGGCCTCGTTGGCGTCGTCATGCGAGCTGGACAGCAGCAGGTGCAGACCGCGCGAACGCGCCGCCTGGTCGATGCCGCGGATCAGCTCGGAGAAGAACTCGCCGTGCAGGTCGGGCAGCAGGGCGCCGACGGTGTCGGTGCGGCGCGTGATGAGGCTGCGCGCGGCGCCCGAGGGCGAATAGCGCAGCTCCCGCGCGACTTCCACGATGCGCTGGCGGGTGTGGGGCAGCACGTTCTCGGCGCCATTCAGCGCACGGGACACGGTGGCCACCGAGACACCTGCGACGCGGGCGACATCCTTGATCGTGGCGGGGGTGACGGTCATCGCGGCTCCAGATTGGCGCCGTGGGAGGCGATGACCTCAGCATAGAAGCGCGCGCTCGCCTTGGGCGTGCGGGTCTGTGTCTGAAAGTCCACATGCACCAGGCCGAAACGCTTGGCGAAGCCCAGGGCCCACTCGAGGTTGTCGAACAGCGACCAGGCGCAGTAGCCGCGCACGTCGGCGCCGCGGGCGATGGCGTCCTGCACCGCCGCGATATGGGTGCGCAGATAGTGAACCCGCAGCGGATCGTCGATGCGGCCTTCGATGGCCGACGGCGGGTCGTAGAAGGCGGCGCCGTTCTCGGTCACGTACAGCGGCAGGCCGCCGTAGCGTTCGTGCATCCAGACCAGCGTGTCGGCGAGGCTCTGCGGATGCAGCTCCCAGCCCATCTCGGTATGGATGGCGCCGGGCTGGCGCTGTGGCGTGGCGGGTACCGGCCAGGCCTTCGCATCGTGGCGGACGACGGCGCGGGTGTAGTAGTTCAGGCCCAGGAAATCGACGGGCTGCTTCAGCGCCTCGACCTCCGCCGCTGGCCAGTCGGGCCAGGCTTCGCCGAAGACCTCACGCAGCTCCTCGGGGTAGCGGCCGAGCAAGGCCGGGTCGAGGTACTGCCGGTTCATGTAGGCGTCGGCCAGGCGCGCCGCATGGCGGTCGGCGTCGGTGGCATCGGTGGGCAGATGCTTGGGCTCGATGTTGACCACCAGGCCGATGCGGTTTTTGCCCACCGCGCGATAGGCCTGCACGGCCTTGGCGTGGGACTGCATCAGCCGATGCGCCGCGATGGCCGCCTCGAAGGCGCTCTTGTGGCCGGGTGCCAGCGTGCCATGCATGAAGCCGCCGTCGGCCACCACCCAGGGCTCGTTCAGCGTGACCCACATCGGCACGCGGTCGTCCAGGGCCTTGAAGCAGACCTGGGCGTAGTCGGCAAACCAGTCCGGCATGTCGGGGTTGAGCCAGCCGCCGCGGTCGTCCAGGGTGGCCGGCAGGTCCCAGTGATGCAGGGTGACCATGGGCTGGATGCCGGCGGCCAGTAGCCGGTCGACCAGCCGCTCGTAGAAGCCCAGGCCGGCGGCGTTCACACGGCCCCGTCCTTCGGGCAGCACGCGGTTCCAGGCGATGCTGAAGCGGTAGGTCGTCAGGCCGAGCTCGCGCATCAGCGCGACGTCGTCCTCCATGCGGCGGTAGTGGTCGCAGGCGACATCACCCGTCTCGCCGCCATGCACCCGACCGGGCGTGCGCACGAAGCGATGCCAGTTGCTGACGCCGGCGCCATCGGCCAGCGGCGAGCCTTCGATCTGATA
>CBHWBD010000042.1:0-31267 GCA_966111775.1 uncultured Comamonadaceae bacterium
TTCCAGGGAATGATCTGGCCGACGACGCCGAGCGGCTCGTGGAAGTGATAGGCGATGGTGTTGTGGTCGATCTCGCTGAGCGCGCCTTCCTGGGCTCGCACGCAGCCGGCGAAATAGCGGAAGTGGTCGACCGCCAGCGGGATGTCGGCATTCAGGGTCTCGCGGATGGGCTTGCCGTTGTCGACGGTCTCGGCGTAGGCCAGCAGCTCCAGGTTCTGCTCGATGCGGTCGGCGATCTTCAGCAGCAGGTTGGCACGCTCGGCGGGCGGCACGGCCGCCCACTTGGCGGCGGCGGCGTGGGCGGCGTCCAGGGCCTTGTCGATGTCGGCGGCGGTGGAGCGCGCGGCTTGCGTGTAGACCTTGCCGTTGATGGGCGAGATCACGTCGAAGTACTGGCCTTCGACGGGCGGCACGAAGGCGCCTCCGATGAAGTTGTCGTAGCGGGGCTTGTAGGCGATCTTGGCGCCGGCTTGGCCGGGGGCGGCGTAAACGGTCATGGCTTGTCTCCTGCGTAGCGGGTAGAGGGTTGTGGCTCCCCTTCAACGCAGAACCCGTGCCAGCCCTCTGCGGTCGCTCTCAGGCGCTCTCAAGCCCGTTGCAGCCGCCCTTGCTTGAGGGAAACCACCCGCCGACTGTTTCAGCCTGGAGCAGTTTGGAGCAGTGCGGGACACAACGCCGCCGTCGCAGGCGCCCACTGCTCCAAACCGCCGCTGTCACACCGCGGCGCAGCGGGGAGCAGAAGTGTCCGTAGAAGCCAGCAAGGAAGCAGCCTCGGCGCGCCTCCAACTGCTCCATCTCGCCGCGATTTCGATTGGCATGGAGCTTGCGCTTTGACCGCTCATCCGCCCGCCGCAGCAAGCCGGTCCGCGGACACCCATCAACAACGGAGACATCACCATGCAACTCAGACCCCTTGCCGCCTTGCTGTTCGTGGCCTTCGGCGGCGCCAACGCCGCCGTGACCGAGCAGATGATCGAAGCCTCGTCCAAGTCCGGCCAGGAAGTCCTGTCCTGGGGCCTGGGCACGCAGGGCCAACGCCATTCGCCGCTCAAGCAGGTCAACACAACCAACGTCGCCAAGCTGGTGCCGGCCTGGGCCTTCTCCTTCGGCGGCGAGAAGCAGCGCGGCCAGGAGTCGCAGCCGCTGATCCACAACGGCAAGATGTTCGTGACGGCGTCCTACTCGCGCATCTTCGCGCTGGACGCCGCCACCGGCGCCAAGCTGTGGAAGTACGAGCACCGCCTGCCCGACGGCATCATGCCCTGCTGCGACGTCGTCAACCGCGGCGCGGCCCTGTTCGACAACCTCGTCATCTTCGCCACGCTGGACGCCCAGCTCGTGGCCCTGGACCAGAACACCGGTGACGTGGTCTGGAAGGAAAAGATCGACGACTACGCCGCCGGCTACTCGGCCACGGCCGCGCCCATCATCGCCAACGGCCTGCTGCTGACCGGCGTGTCGGGCGGCGAGTTCGGCGTCGTCGGCCGCGTTGAGGCGCGCGACCCCAAGACCGGCAAGATGGTCTGGACCCGCCCCACCGTCGAAGGCCATATGGGCTATATCTGGGACAAGGACGGCAACAAGCGCGAGAACGGCGTCTCGGGCACGCCGGGCAAGAGCTGGCCGGGCGACCTGTGGAAGACCGGCGGCGCGGCCACCTGGCTGGGCGGCACCTTCGATCCCAAGACCGGCCTGGCTTACTTCGGCGCCGGCAATCCCGCGCCGTGGAACAGCCATCTGCGCCAGGGCGACAACCTGTTCAGCTGCTCCACCGTCGCCATCGACGTGAAGACCGGCCAGATCAAGTGGCACTACCAGGGCACGCCCAACGACGGCTGGGACTTCGACGGCGTCAACGAGTTCATCACCTTCGACATGGACGGCAAGCGCATGGGCGCCAAGGCCGACCGCAACGGCTTCTTCTACGTGCTGGACGCCAACAACGGCCAGCTGGCCAACGCCTTCCCCTTCGTCAAGAAGATCAGCTGGGCCACCGGCATCGACCTGAAGACCGGCCGGCCCAACTTCGTGCCCGAGAACCGCCCTGGCGATCCGACCGCCGGCGCCGACGGCAAGAAGGGCAACTCGGTGTTCTCGTCGCCTTCGTTCCTGGGCGGCAAGAACCAGATGCCCATGGCCTACAGCCCCGACACCAAGCTCTTCTACGTGCCGTCCAACGAATGGGGCATGGAGATCTGGAACGAGCCCATCGCCTACAAGAAGGGCGCGGCCTACCTGGGCGCCGGCTTCACCATCAAGACGCTCAACGACGACTACATCGGCGCACTGCGCGCCGTGGACCCCAAGACCGGCAAGATCGTCTGGGAGGTCAAGAACAACGCGCCGCTGTGGGGCGGCGTGCTGACCACCGCCGGCAACCTCGTGTTCTGGGGCACGCCGGAAGGCTGGCTCAAGGCCGCGGACGCCAAGACCGGCAAGGTCGTCTGGCAATTCCAGACCGGCTCGGGCGTCGTCGCGCCGCCGGTGTCCTGGCAACAGAACGGCGAGCAATACATCAGTGTCGTGTCCGGCTGGGGCGGTGCCGTGCCGCTGTGGGGTGGCGACGTGGCCAAGAAGGTCAGCTTCCTGGAGCAGGGCGGCATGGTCTGGGTGTTCCGACTCTCGAAGTAAGCCACTCGTCCCTTCCTCTCAAGGCGCCGGCCCGCACAGGCAGGCCGGCGCCTTTCCTTTGCCCGAGTCCATCATGAATCCCACCCGCCGCATCTTCATGTTCCAGGCCACCACGGCCTGCCTGGCCGTGCCGGCCATTGCTCAAACCACCCAGGTCGACGAAGCCAGCGAGACCGCCGTCGCCCTCGGCTACAAGCACGACGCGAGCAAGGTCGACAAAGCCAAGTTCCCCAAGTACCAGGCCGGCGAGCACTGCGCCAACTGCCAGTTCTGGCAGGCCAAGCCGACGGAGGCTTGGAGCAATTGCGCGATGTTCGGGCGCAAGGCCCAAGTCGCGAACAAGGGCTGGTGCAACGCCTGGGCGAAGGCGGCGGGCTGAGCCCAAGCGATCTGCCCTGACTTCCAGATAGCCCCCAGTGGTCACCATCGTGGGGCGGAACTGGAGGGAGGCACGGTCGGGGCGTGTCAATTCCCGACTTTCGCCCCTTGCGCGATCCGGTAGTAGTCAAAGTCAACACGGCCGCCGGCGGTCTTCGTCGAATAGAAGAAGAGGCCGAAGCGATAACCCATGAAATGCGGCATGGTGTAGGACAGGCGCGAGGGGCGACCGATGGGGACCCAGGATTTGCCGTCGAGGCTGTAGGAGAAGCGGGCCACCTCGGGTGCAGGCTCAAACTCGCAGTCGACCTTCAGGTGAACAGTTTTGCCGGCGAGGGGGATGGAGGCGACTTCCTCAGGCTTGTCGGAGTCGGCGCTCACCATGACGAGAGATCTGGCGCCGTCGCTCATCTTGACGCCGACAAAACCGTAGCGTTTCTGAAAAGCGGCGAGGCCGGCCCAGTCACCGTCCTTCATGCCGCTCACGTCGATGCGGGTGGTGGCGGAACTGTTCGGGCCGAGGGTGCGCTGGGTGAGCGTGTTCGGGGCTTCCGGCAGCGAGGAAACGATCCGGCTGGTCTCGAGGCTCAGGTAGCCCGGGCGCTTGGTGAGCGACCAGTCATGGGGCTTGGGGTTGTGATTCCATTGCCAGGCCAGCGGCAGGTCGGGGTCACCAGGCCGGCGGTCGAATTCGTCGGAGGCGACGATTCCCGAGACGCCGGAGACGCTCTGCCCGTCGGCGGGGATATCGAGCACCATGGGCACCTTGCCGTCCTTGCCGAGCACCGGCCAGCCGTCCTTCCAGGTCACGGGCACGAGGTAGGGAATGCGACCGACGGCGCCGCTGTCCTTGAAGAGATAGGCGTACCACCTGCCTTCCGGCGTGTCGATGAGGCCGCCCTGGGCAATACCGCGGTCATCGAGCGCGATGCGGCCCTCGTAGGGGCCATCGATGGTGTCGGCGCGGTGGACGATGACGGTGCGCGCCCAGCGGCTGCCGGGCGAAGCGATGTTGAAGAGGTAGTAGCGGCCGTCGACCTTGAGAAGCTGCGAACCCTCGCCCTTGAGGCCGCCCAGGTCCGAACCGAAGAGGGTGTTGACGTTTTCGATGAGGACCTTGTTCACGCCGCCAGCCTTGATGCCGGAGAGATCGGCATTCAGCTCGGTGAGCATGATGCGACCACTCCCCCAAACCATGTAGACGCGACCGTCGCCGTCGAAGAACAGGCTGTGGTCATGCAGCGCGGGCTCGAAACTCGTCTCCTTCCACGGGCCGCGCTCCGGATCGCGGGTGCTGTAGATGTGGGTGCGCCCGCTGGTGGAGGAAAAAGTGGACGCATAGAACACGCCGTCGTGGTAACGCAGGCTGCTGGCCCAGGAGCCGGCACCGTAGGCGTTCTTGCCGTTTTCCTGGCGGAGCGCTTCGTTGTCGGCCAGCGTCTGGTAGGCGTAGGAGGCCATGCGCCAATTGACCAGGTCCGTCGACTTCATGATCGGCAGGCCCGGACTCATGTGCATCGTCGTGCTGCTCATGTAGTAGGTCTTTCCTACGCGGATGACGGCCATGTCCGGGACGTCGGCCCAGATCAGAGGGTTATGGGCGGGGCTCGCGTGTGCCGCCGAAAGGAGTTGACACGTTGCGCAGGCAAGGACGAGGGCCAGCAGGAGGGAAGAGATCGATCGGCTCATGGCTACGGTCACAAGGGTTCAATCAGTCGGTCCATCCGTCGCCCGGGACCGCTGCGCCAGCAGGCGCTTGCGCACCGCATGGATGTTGTTGCGCAGCGCGTAAAGCTCATCGGCATAGGACAGCGGCACCGCAATGCGGTGTGTGACACGGTCCAGCTCGTCCAGCTCGTCGAGCAAGGCGTCACGCTCGCCGGTGCCGGTTTCCAGCTTGGCTTCCACCTCGCGCAGCCGCGCATACCAGCGGAACACGCGCGAGCGCACGCGGAAGGTGTAGATCGGCGGCACCACGCGCGACAGCGGCAGCATCAGCACCAGCAGGCCGCCAACCACCAGCCACATGCGTTCCAGCAGATTGCCGGCCCAGAAGGGCAGGAAGCGCGCCCAGGCCGGCGGCGTGCCGTTGATCGCGCGGTCGCCCTCGGCGCTGACCGGCAGCTCGCTGGTGCGGGTGTTGGGGAAGTCGCGCGCGCCATTGAACCAGCCGGCCTCGCTGTGTTGGCCCAGGGCCGCCTGCGCGAACAGCTGGCGCAGCGCAGGATGCGTCTGCTCGCGCGCCAGCAGTGCGGTGGTGGTGGCCAGCAGGGGCATGTCGTGCGGCGGCAAGTCGGCCGCCAGGTCCACCACGCCGCGCGGCAGCCTCACGGTGGAAAGAAAAGGCAGGTGGCGCGAATAGGCCTCGTTCTGCTCGAAAGCCATCAACGCAATGGCCGGGTCGCGCAGCAGCGCGCGGATCAGGCCGGCCTGCGGCGCCGAGATCAGCACCGCGGCGTCCAGCTTGCCCTGGCGCAGGGCCGCACCCGCGGCGTCGGGCGCCAGATTGGACATCTGCAGATCTGTCGGCTTCAGCTGGTTCAGCGCCAAAAGCTTCTCAACAATCTGCGGGACACCGCTGCCGTCCTGATCCACATTGACTCGCAGACCGCGCAGCTGGTCCAGACGCTGCAGTTCGCCGCCGGGCTGGCGGCGCGCGATGCCGAGGTCGCGGCGATAGAAGATCCAGATCGGCTCGTAGAACAGGCTTCCCAGCGAGACGATGCCGGCCTCGGTATCGGCCACCGGATCGGCCATGCCGCCGCGCACGAAACCCACATCGGCCGTGCCCGCACGCAGCAGGGCCAGATCGTCCTGCGCACCTTCGCTGGCGATCAGCTCCACCTGGATGCGCTCGCGCGCCAGCGCCTTCGCATAACCCTCACCGAAGGCGGCGTAGGCACTTCCGGCCGGACCGGTGGCCAGCCTGACCTGGCGCGGCGGCTGCGGGTCCAGCCACCAGTAGGCCGCTACCAGCAGGCCGCCGCCGAGCAGCAGCAGCGGCCCCATCGAGACCATCATGTCGCGCAGCGTCTGCAGCAGCAGGCGCAGGCTGCAGGTGGCATGCCATTGCTGAATCGGGGTCATGGCTTGCCATTGTGAGCGGGCAAGGTCCGGACCTGCGTGTTGCAGGGTCGCTCCCCCTCCTGGGCACACGCATGAGTGGCAGCCGCACGAGTGAGGATGATCGTGATGCCGAGGCGCCGCACGGGCCGAACCTTTGCCGATGGAGGAGCGGCCCATCGTATTCGAGACGGTTGGCCGGACTGTTAGGTCGCGCTTTCGCTGCGATGCTGCCGGTCAAGGATCGACGGTGGCTTCAGGGTGGCAGCAGTCTTTCGCAACGCGCAGGGCGCCGTGGCAGACTGAACGCCATGGTTAACGCCGATCAAATAATCAGCGGAATTGTTGGAGCCATTTCGCTGGTTTACGCCGTCAGAACCATTGCGACCAAGCGCGCTGCATTCTCAAGCGATGAGGACGAGTCCGATTTGTGGCTCTACGGCTGGCGCGCAGTCCTGATCGGCCTGTGCGCTCTTCTGATTTCCGCGCTGTGCTTCGCTTCCGCCTTGGGCTACGTGAATCTGTTCCACGAGTGGCGTGGGTAGCAGACAGCGTACAAGCGCCTGAGCCGCCTTGACCGACCGCAATCGCCGCAGAGCCGTCCTTCGCTGCAAGGCATTCTGCGCTGGCGGTCCGCCGGAGGCTTGTCTTCTTCGCTGTCGCGTTGAAGCCTGCCCAGCATCCGTCTTGGTAGTCATGCTCGTATCGACCGCTCCGTCTTCTCGATCATGGCGGCGTCAAGTCGATGCCGAGCATCGAGCCCAGGCCGAATGTCAGGAACAGCAGGGCGACCAGCAACAGCACGAAGGCGACGACCGCCTTTGCGGCCGCCCAAAGCACCGCGCGCCGTGACCCAGGCCCCTTCTCGCTTATTGCCTTGTCGTAGTGTCACTTGACGGCGAGGAACATGCCGATGCCCAGCACGCTCACTTTGAACACGATAAAGACGGTGGGCACCCATTCCATGATTTCGATGATGCAGGCTTTGACTTGACGCTGTCTTTCGTGAGGCGAACGAGAACAGCAACTGCGTGCCACTGTGCCCTCGGCGGGATGAAAAAAACAGGTTCAGATTCGTAGAAATCGCACCGGATCAGATGGGCGCCCGCCGCGGCATCACTTCCAGCTCTCCAGCTCCAGCGTTCGCGAACCGCCCACCAGCATCGGCGAGGTGGACGGCTCGTTGCGTTCCAGCTTCACGAGGCCGACGCCGCGGCAATACCACTCGACGGTGGTCAGTGGCTGGTCGCGATAGCCGCTGATGGCGTCGACAAAGATCTTCACCAGCGCGCTGCCGCGCACGCGCAGGCAGGGCGAGAAGCGGCCGGCCGGTGTCTGCACCGCGTCGGCCACGGCCTCGATCTCGTAGGTCATCGGGATGCTGGGATGGCTGTGCTTGATCTCGCGTGGGTACTCGGCCGTGCGCATCAGCAGATAGGCCGTCGTCGGTGCCTGCCATTGCGTGCCCACGGCGAAGGGCGCCTTCAGCACATAACGGTCCCGCGCATCGGCCACCGGCTCGGCCTGCATGTCGCTCTTGCTGGCCACGCGCCGGATGCCGGCGGCGTCGGCGCGCAGCCAGTAGTCCACGCCGCTGTCGCTGCGGCGCTGCCAGGCCGGTTGATCGTCCAGCACCAGCGTCGTCGAGCCCAGGGTGCGCAGGGTCAGGCTCTCGCGCTCGGCCGCGTCGGCGCCGCTGCGCGTCGTGACGGTGTAGGTCCAGCGGTGTCCGGCTTCAAGGGGGAACCAGGACTGGCCTTCAGGGGCGCGACCACAGCCGGCGAGCGCCATCACGGTGAACAAAAGACTGCGGCGCATATCTACTTCTCCGGCAGCTGCGGCAAGGGCATGTCGCGCAGCTTGACCTGCTGCTCGTCGCTGCCCGGCCTCAACCAGGCCAGGCCCTTGCGGCCCACCTTGGGCTCGGCCGTGCCGAGTTGGGCGATGCCATTGCGCACCTTCTTCAGGCCCTCGTTGAGCAGGGCGTGCAGGTCTTTGGCATAGGGCAGCTGATAGGCGCGCGGCTGGGCAGCGGGCTTGCCGTCCTCGATGGCGTTGACCCACACGTAGAGGGCACCTTCGCGCTTGGCCGTCGGCTCCTCGATAACGGCGGCCAGCAAAACAAAGCGCTCGGGCAGGGCGTCGCCGCTGGGCCAGCCCCACAGCGTGTGGATGGCGCTCTCGGCGTAGAAGTAGAAGGCGCTGACGCCGACGACCAGCAGGCCGCGCAGCCAGGCGGGCCAGCGCGACTGCAGCAGGGCGAGCAGGCACAGCAGCAGCAGGGCGGCAAAACTCAGGATGATGGGCAGGGTCATGGTCTTTGCATCAAGCTCTTGGGCAAGGTGTTGACGTTGACGACGCTGCCGTCGGGCAGCAGCGTGAAGCGCACGGCTGTGGCCTCGTCGCCCTGGCGGGCGAGCTTGACGGTGCCGTAGAAGACGACATCGGCGCGCGGGTTGACCTTGATGACGGTCACGGTCACCGGCACAGCCTGGCCGTCGTGGGACTGGTAGTACTGGGCGTTGACGACGAACTCACCCGGCACCAGGCCGCGGATGGTTACCACCTCCTGGCGGAAGGGACTCTGGATCTTCTGGCCGTTGATGATGGTGGAGGCATTGCCCTCGCCGCGGTCGTCGCGGTCCAGGTACATCAGGCCGGCCTCGCGCTGGCGGAACCACACGAGGTTGCCGCCCGGGTCCTGCACCCAGGTGTCGATGTCGTTGGGGCTGTTGTCGGGCCAGGCGACATTGATCAGGTACTCGGCCTTGGACGGCACGTCGCCGGCCTTGGTGGCACGTGGGTTCATGGCCAGCAGGGCCACGATGAAGCAGAAGACGAAGCCGATCAGCAGGTTGAACAGCATGTCGTAGAAGGGGTCGACCTCCGCTTCACGCGAGCCGCGGCGACGGGCGCGGGTCATCACTCGCCCCCTTGCAAGGCTGAGCGTTGAATGTCCGCCACCAGTGCATCGGCAAAGCGATCGAGCCGCGTCAGCTGCAGCCCGAGCAGGATGTTGCCCACCAGCCCCACCATGGTCGTCAGCAGGGCCACGCCCAGGCCCGCGGTCAGGCTGCGCAGCAGCTCCTGCGACTGGGCCGGGTCGAAGCTGTGCAGCTTGCCGATGGACAGGGCCAGCATGGAGAAGCCAATGACCTTGCCCAGCAGGCCGAGCTTGAGCTGGATGCCGTTGACCCACCAGGCCGTGCCATGCGGGCCGTGGCTGTGTTCCAGCAGCAGATCGGTGGCGGTCGCGGCGTCATGCCGCAGCGCTGCCGCGTACTCGGCGGCCCACCCGGTCTCGCGGTCGTTCAGCAAGGCCCGCTGGCGCTGGAGCTCGCGCGAGCGCTGGCCGCACCACAGCGTGGAGCACAGGAAGACGACGGCGATGACCAGCGTCAGCCCCGTCGGGTCGGCGCCCAGCAGCAGGGCCCAGACGCCGCGCACGCCGAGCAGCCAGCTGCAGAAGGCCAGGCCGCCGACCAGGGTCAGCCATTCCAGCCACAACGGCTCGGCCTCGCGCCGACGAGGAGCGATGAGCGCCCTCATAGCTCGATCACCATGCCGTCGTGAGCCACCTCGATGCCCTGGTCCGCCAGCTCGCGGTGCTGGGCACCGCCGCGGTCGAGGATGGGGTTGCTGTGGTGGATATGGGTCAGCACCTTGCGCGTTGCGCCGCTGGCCCTCAGCACCTCAATCATGCCGGGCCGCTCGCCATGGCGGGTCTGGGGCAGATGGCCCTTGTCGCTCGCGCTGACCGAGCCGACGCCCGCATCCCGCATGCCGTGCTCGGTCCAGAAGCTGCCGTCGACGACGATGCAGTCCGACTCGCGCATCCAGGCCATCTCGGCCTCGCCCACATCCGCCAGGGCCGGCGACAGGAAGAGGCGGCGGCCGCTGCGCACGTCCTGCACCTGCAGCGCGATGCATTCGCCCGCCGCTTCTCCACGCAAGCGCGCGTGTCGCGGTGTGCGCGCGGGCACGGCCACGGCGGTGAAGCGCAAGGCCGGAAAGCCCGGAATCTCGAAGCTGGCGCTGCGCCGGTCGCCGGCAATGGGCAGCATGCGCCAGCGCACCCGGCAATAGCTCTCCAGCACATGCAGCAGCGGCAGGTCGGCCGTCAGGTCCTCGAAGACCAGCGGCGTGGCATAGACCTCCAGCTCGCGGCTCTCGCGCAGGCTGAGCAGGCCGGCGACATGGTGCAGCCGCGAGTCCAGCAGCACGACGGCGTGAATGGGTGTGTCACCCGCCTGCGTGGGCTGCAGGGCCCGCGTGCTGCGGATCTGCTGCGGCAGGTCGGGGCTGGCGTTGATCAGCAGCCAGCCCTCGCCGGGCCGGCCGTCCTGGGAGATGGCGATGGAGGACTGGGTGCGTGCGCTGGCGTCGAGTTCGCCGCGCCGCCAGGCGCTGCACAGCCGGCAGTGGCAGTTCCACAGCGGGAAGCCACCGCCCGCGCCGGAGCCGAGCACGAGGAGCTTCATGAGGTGAAGCCCCGCAGAAGAAGACGGGACATGGAGGCAAGGGTTGGCAAGCGATGCACGCTTCAGTGCAAAACCCATGCCTTGCGAAAACTGCCCCTTCCCTAGGGTTTTCTGCTCCAGATCGGCACAACGCGCTGTTCAGCGCCCCGGGAAAGTCCCGGGCCGCTGATTCGGCCCGGAAACAACGCCCAAGGGAGTGCCGGGCCGCCCCAAGCTCCCTTGACCCCCTCGGGGGGCGGGCCGGGCTCTGCCCCGGCCCTGGGGGCTCACTTCACTCGCCTTGAGGGGCGTTCCAGCGCAGCTTGCGATAGATGGTGTTGCGGCTGATGCCCAGCTGCTTGGAGGCCAGCGAGATGTTGCCGCCCACCGCATCCAGCGTGGCGCGGATCATGTCGATCTCGGCCTGCTCCAGCGTGCGGGCCGTGGCGGGCTCGGCGGCGACGAAGGCGGGCTGCGGTGGCGGCAGCACGGGTGCTGCCTCGTAGGGCGCCCAGGCCGGCGCAGGCGCTGCCGAGAGCGTGGGCTGATGGGGCATCACGCCGACACCCCCCACCGAACGCTGCATGTCTTCGAGGAAATCGTCGGACAGGTGATTGGTCGTGATCAGCCGTTCGCCGGCCGACATCACCGCCGCCGTGCGCAGCACATTGGCCAGCTGGCGGATATTGCCCGGCCACTGGTAGCGGCGGAACATGCCCAGCACCTGGGGGCTCAGCTCCGGCGTGTCCTGCGGGCGCTCGGCCTGCAGGATGCGGCGCACGATGGCCTCCAGATCGGTCCGCTCGCGCAGCGCCGGCAGGCGCAGGGCCAGGCCGTTGAGGCGGTAGTACAGGTCCTCGCGGAAGCTCTGCTGCTCGATCATCTCGCGCAGATTGCGGTGGGTGGCGCCGATGACGGCGATGTCCACGGCGATGGACTTGGTGCTGCCCAGCGGCGTCACGCTGCGCTCCTGCAGGGCGCGCAAGAGGCGGGCCTGCAGCGGCAGCGGCATGTCGCCGATCTCGTCGAGGAAGAGCGTGCCGCCGTTGGCCTGCACCAGCCGGCCCGGCGCACCCTTGCGCCGCGCGCCGGTGAAGGCGCCTTCCTCGTAGCCGAACAGCTCGGCCTCGATGAGGCTCTCGGGAATCGATGCGCAGTTCACCGCCACGAAGGGCTGGCGCGAGCGGTTGGAGTCGTGGTGCACCGCGCGGGCCAGCAGCTCCTTGCCCGTGCCGGTTTCGCCCAGCACCAGCAGCGGGATGCCCTTGTCCAGCACGCGCTTGACCTTCTGGATGACGGTCTCCAGCTGCGGGTCGCCGGTGCGCAGGTATTGCAGGCCGGAGAAGCGCTGCGACGCATCGGCACCCGCGATGGGCGCCTCAACGGCCGGCGCGGCTTCGCGCACCTCGGTCACCTCCTCCACCTCGCCGCGGTGCACGCCCGCCACCACCGGCCGCGACGGCCAGTCGAAGCGCGCCGTGACGAACAGCGTCTGGCCCGTCGGCAGGCAGAGCTGCATGGGCGGCGACAACGGCATGCGGAAATGGTCGTAGATGGCCGCCGGCGTGGTGCCGAACAGGCTGCTCAGGCTGCGGGCGCGCAGCTCGGCACCGCTCATGCCGAGCTGGTCCAGCGCGGCGCGGTTGGCGCCCAGCAGCCGCCCGTCGGGCGACACGACGAGGATGCCCTCCAGCAGCGTGCCGATGAATTCGGGCCGGGTGTGGAAGTGCAGGCGCAGGCGGTTGTTGTAGTCGTCCGAGAGCCAGTGGTTCTCGATCATGCGGGCCGACATGCGCACCAGCCCCATGGTGTGCTGGTGGTAGCCGCGGTGGTCGCCCGTCACGTCCAGCACGCCCAGCATGTTGCCGCGCGGGTCGAAGATGGGCGAGGCCGAGCAGGTCAGGAAGTTGTTGGCGTGCATGAAGTGCTCGCCGCCGTGCACCAGCGTCGGCGCCTCCTCGAACAGGGCCGTGCCGATGGCGTTGGTGCCCTTGGCGTGCTCGGCCCAGTTCTCGCCCGGCGCCAGCGCCACGCGGTGGGCGCGGGCCAGGAAGCTGTCGTCGCCGACGGCGTGCAGGATGGTGCCCTGGGCATCGGTCAGCACGATCATGCTTTCGGTGTTGACGATCTGCTCGTAAAGCAGCTGCATCACCGGCGCGGCGTGGGTGTACAGGCGCTGGTTGCGCTCCCGGGCCAGGTTCAGGTCGCTGCGGATCAGCGGGTCGAAACCGCCTTTCTCATGGCGCTTCAGGCCCAGGGCTTCGCTGCGCTGGTGGCTGCGCTCGATGAAGGCCTGTCGCGGCGCTGCCAGCGGCGCGGGGCCGGCCGGCGTTTCGGTCTCAATGGACATAAGAGGCTTCCTTGGCCTGCCTCTGCACAGGCTTGTCTCCGGGTGGCGCGGTCTGTGCCGCGCGTCTGTTGAAGTCATCGTGTCCCAAACCACACCGGCTGTCCATGCGCTGGCGCAAGCCGCGCGCAAGCGACTGTGTCAAGTTGGAGCACTCCGGCGCTGGCATGTGGCTTGCAGTTTGAAGCTCGAACCCGACACGGGCCTTGCAGACCTCGACAACACCGGAGACAGCCCCATCATGAAACCCCAACCCCTCGTCATCGGCGGCATCCTGTGCCTGGCCGTCCTGGCCACCGCCATGCAGGCCTGGGCCCACGGCGACGTCACGCCCCAGGCCGTGGACACCACCAGCCTGCCCCAGCTCGGCGACGGCTGGCGGCCCGAGAACCCCTACCGGGGCAACGACGCCGCCATCAAGATCGGCACCTCGGCCTTCAACCAGAACTGCGCCCGCTGCCACGGCCTGGAAGCCATCTCCGGCGGCATCGCCCCCGACCTGCGCCGCCTGGACAACGACTGCTCCACGCTGAAGGACGCCGCCAAGAAGGCCGCCTGCGTGAAGGAGAACGACGACTACTTCCTCAACACCATCCGCCACGGCCGCAGCCGCAACGGTGCCGTCTACATGCCGCCCTTCGAGGGCGTGTTCACGCAGGAAGCCATGTGGGCCATCAAGTCTTACCTGGAAACCCGCCGCGAGAAGCCCCTATGAACCGCCGCCAACTGCTGGCCTGGGCCGCCGCCGGCGCGCTGACGGGCACCCAGGCGGCCGCGGCCACGCTGGCCCAGGTGCGCGAGCGCGGCCGCCTCGTCGTCGGGCTCTACGAAGACATGCCGCCCTTCAACGTCAAGGGTCAGGGCATCGACGTCGAGCTGGGTCAGGCCCTGGCCGAGGCCCTGGGCGTCAAGTTCTCGCCCCTGCCCTTCAATGCCGACGAGAACATGAACGACGACCTGCGCAACATGGTCTGGAAGGGCCACTACCTCGGCTACGGCCCGGCCGACGTGCTGATGCATGTGCCGGTGGACCGCCCGCTGATCGAGGCCACGCCGCAGGCGCGCATCTTCGGGCCCTACTACCGCGAACGCGTCATGCTGGCGCGCCGCCTGGACCAGCTGCCCACGCTGGACAGCCTGTCCCAGCTCGGCACACGCCGTGTCGCCGTGGCCGGGCAGACCCTGGCGGGCTGGCTGATGATCGGCGCGGACGGCGGCGCCTACCGCGAGCAGCTGCTGACGACCTGGAAGGACGGCTGCGACGCCGCCCGCGCCCTGCAGCGCGGCGAAGTGGCCGCCGCGGCCGGCCTGGCCTCGGAGCTGGAGACGGTGCTGGCCGGCGATCCGGCCTACCGCATCGAACCCCTGCCCATGCCCCGCGCCCCCCACGACGGCTGGGCCGCGGGCATGGCCGTGAAGCGCGACGCCACCGACCTGGCCGAAGCCCTGCAGGCCGCGCTGAACGGGCTGCAGAAGTCGGGCCGCGTCGGCGAGATCTTTGCCAAGTACAAGGTAGCCTGGCGCCCCGCCTGAGCTGACCGTCGAAAAACCGGAGACAACCATGACCACCAGATTCGCGTTTGGGACGCGAAGGACGGCTCTCGCGCTCGCGGCGTTGGCAGCAACCACCGCCCACGCCGCGCCCACCGTCCTCGATCCCGTCGTCGTCACCGCCACCCGCACCGAGACGGCGCCCTACGACCTGCCCGCCTCTATCGACCGCATCGACGGCGATGCCCTGCGCGCCGGCCGCGCCCAGGTCAACATCTCCGAGGGCCTGGGCGGCGTGCCCGGCCTGCTGGCGCGCGACCGCCAGAACTACGCCCAGGACGTGCAGATCTCGGTGCGCGGCTTCGGCGCCCGCGCCAGCTTCGGCATCCGCGGCGTGCGCGTCTACGTGGACGACATCCCCGCCACCCTGCCCGACGGCCAGGGCCAGATCACCAATGCCGAACTCGGCACGGTGGGCCGCGTCGAGGTGCTGCGCGGGCCCTTCTCGGCGCTGTATGGCAACTCCTCGGGCGGCGTCATCAGCATCTATTCCGAAGTGCCCAATGGCCCGCCGCGCCTGGACGCCGGCGTCGCCTTCGGCAGCGACGGCCTGCAGCGCGTGGCCGCCTCCAGCAGCGGCAAGGCCGGCGCCATCGCCTACACCCTGGGCGCCAGCCGCTTCGAGACCGACGGCTACCGCCAGCACAGCGCTGCCGAGCGCCGCCTGGGCAATGCACGGCTGAGCTTCAAGCTCGGGCAGGACACCCAGCTCACGCTGATTGCCAACAGCGTCGAGCTGCCCGAGGCACAGGACCCGCTCGGCCTGACCCGCGCGCAATGGCAGGCCGACCCGCGCGGCGTCGACCCCTCGGCGCTCAGCTTCAACACCCGCAAGACCATGAAGCAGGAGCAGGGTGGCCTGGTGCTGGAGCACGGCATCGATGCGAGCAACACCCTGCGCGTGATGGTCTACCAGGGCCACCGCACGACGACGCAGTTCCAGTCCATCCCGGTCGCGACGCAGGCCAACGCCCTGCACCCCGGCGGCGTCATCGACCTGTCGCGTGACTACGAAGGCGCCGACATCCGCTGGCGCTGGAAGGGCGCGACCGCAAGCGTGGTCGCCGGCGTCGCTGCGGACGAGTTGCGCGAGCACCGCGTCGGCTATCAGAACTTCATCGGCACGACGCTGGGCGTTCAAGGCGCACTGCGCCGCGACGAGACCAACCGCGTCTCCAACGCCGACCCCTATCTGCAAGCCCAGTGGCAGCCCACGCCGGCCTGGCTCGTCACCGGCGGCGTGCGCCGCGCCAAGGTGGACTTCAAGTCCAGCGACGCCTACATCACCAAGACCAACCCCGACGACAGCGGCGCCGCCAGCTACGCGGCCACGCTGCCGGTGCTGGGCGCAAGCTACGCTGTCAGCGAGGGCCTGCACGTCTACGCCACCGCCGGCAAGGGCTTCGAGACGCCGACGCTGAACGAACTGGCCTACCGCGCCAGCGGCGCCACCGGGCTCAACTTCGGCCTGCAGGCATCCGTCAGCCGCAGCCTCGAGACCGGCATCAAGGCCCGCCCCTGGAGCGGCGCCGAGCTGACGCTGGCCCTGTTCGAGACCCGCACCGAGCACGAGATCGTCACGCAGACCAATGTGGGCGGCCGCGCCACCTACCAGAACGCCGGTGCCACCCGCCGCCGCGGCCTGGAAGCCGCCGGCTCCTGGCAGGTCACGCCCGCGCTGCAGGCCCAGGCCGCCGCGACCTGGCTGGACGCCCGCTACCGCGACGGCTTCCTGACCTGCACCGCCACGCCCTGCGCCGCGGCCAACCAACAGGTGAATGCCGACAACCGCATCCCCGGCATCGCCCGCACCGCCGTCTACGGCTCGCTGACCTGGCAGCCCGCCGGCGGCTGGCGCCTCGGCGCCGCGGCACGCGCGCTGAGCAAGGTCTGGGTCAACGACCTCAACAACGACGCCGCGCCCGGCTCCGCCACGCTGGCCGCCTTCGCCGGCTACCAGCTCAGCCTCGGCCCCTGGGACCTGGGCGCCTTGCTGCGCGTGGACAACCTGGCCGACCGGCGCTATGCCGGCTCGGTCATCGTCAACGACGGCAACAGCCGCTTCTTCGAGCCCGCGCCCGGCCGCACCTGGCTGGCCAGCGCCAACGCTTCGTACCGGTTCTGAGGAGAGCCACCATGCACCGCCTCCTGCCCACACTGACCCTGCTCACGGCCGCCATCGCCCAGGCCCATGCCGGCCCGCTGGCCTATGTCTCCAACGAAGGCTCGGGCACGCTCAGCGTCATCGACACCGCGACCGATGCCGTGCTCTACGAGCTGCCCGCCGGCGCCAAGCCGCGCGGTGCCGTCATCAGCCCCGACGGCCGCCGCGCCTACGTCAGCGACCAGCCCGGCAACCGCCTCGTCGTGCTCGACCTCGCCGCGCGCCGCCAGGCCGGCGAGATTCCGCTGGGCGAGTCCCCCGAAGGCCTGGGCCAGTCGCCCGACGGCCGCTGGGTGACGGCCGCCGTCGAGGAGACCAACGAGGTCGTCTTCGTCGACACCCGCACCATGACGCGCAGCTTCGCCGTCAAGGTGAAGGGCAAGAACCCCGAGCACGCCGTCTTCAGCCCCGACGGCCGCCTGGTGCTGGTCAGCGCCGAGGAGGGCGAAGCGGTGGATGTCATCGACGTGGCCAAGCGCGCCCAGATCGCGCAGATCCCCGTCGGCACGAGGCCGCGCGGCATCGGCTTCTCGCCGGACGGGCGCAAGGCCTTTGTGGCGGCCGAGATGTCCAGCGAGATCTACGTCATCAACACCCAGACCTTCACGGTGCAGGACAAGCTGATGGCCGGCCCCAAGAGCAACGGCATCAGCGTGCACCCCGACGGCCGGCGCGTCTTCATCTCCAACGGCGGCGACGCCACGGTCTCGGTGCTGGACGTGGACCGCATGACCTTCATCGCCACCATCCCCGTCGGCCAGCGGCCCTGGAACATGGCCCTGACGCCCGACGGCCGCAAGCTCTACGTGGCCTGCGGCCGCTCCGGCGCCGTCTCCGTCATCGACACCGAGACCCAGCAGCGCGTGGCCGACGTGGCCGTGGGCAAGCTGCCCTGGGGCGTCGTCATCCGCTAGCCGCGGCACTCGAAAGACACCATGACCCACCGCCACGGCCGATGCTGGGCGGCGCTGGCACTCGCCTGCGCGCCCGCCGCTCACGCCCAGATCCAGCTCGAGCGCGTCGAGATCGTCGGCCTGTCGCCGATCGCTGGCGTGGACGTGCCGCGCGACTGGATTCCCGCCGCCGTGCAGACGGCGCGCGCGGCCGACCTCGAGCGCAGCCAGGCCCTGGACCTGAGCAGCTTCATGAACCGGCGCCTGGGCAGCGTCCATCTCAACGAGGTGCAGGGCAACCCGCTGCAGCCGGATGTCAACTTCCGCGGCTACACGGCCTCGCCGCTGCTGGGCACGCAGCAGGGCCTGTCGCTGTACCTCGACGGCGTGCGCCTCAACCAGCCCTTCGGCGACGTCGTCAGCTGGGATCTGCTGCCCAAGAGCGCCATCGCCTCCGTGTCGCTGAACGCCGGCTCCAACCCGCTGTTCGGCCTCAACACCCTGGGTGGCGCGCTGGCCGTGCAGACCAAGGACGGGCTGAAGAACCCCGGCACTTCATTGCAGGTTCAAGCCGGCTCGCACCGCCGCACCGCGGCCGAGTTCGAACACGGCGGCGCCGACGCCGAGGGCCGGCACTGGTTCATCACCGGCAACCAGTTCAACGAACGCGGCTGGCGGATCGACTCGCCTTCCAGCGTCAGCCAGCTCTTCACCAAGCTCGGCCAGCGCAGCGGCGACACCGATGTGTCCTTCACCACGGCCCTCGCCCGCACCAGCCTCAACGGCAACGGCCTGCAGGAGCAGCGTTTTCTCGAGCGCGACCACGCGAGCGTCTACACCAGGCCCGACAACACCAGGAACCGCTCCGCCCTGCTCAGCCTCGCGCTGTCGCACAACCTGAACACGCAGTGGACGCTGAGCGGCAATGCCTATGCGCGGCTGATCCGCACCCGGACCTTCAACGGCGACCTCAATGACGACGCGCTCGACCAGTCCCTCTACCAGCCCAATGCCGCCGAGCGCGCCGCACTGACGGCCGCGGGCTACGCCGGCTTTCCCACCGCCGGCGAGAGCGCGGCCACCACGCCTTTCCCGATATGGCGCTGCATCGCCCAGGCCCTGCTGAAGGATGAGCCGGCCGAGAAGTGCAACGGCGTCATCCACCAGACCGCCACGCGCCAGAGCAACCAGGGCTTCAGCGCCCAGCTCGGCTACGACGGCCCGCTGTTCGGCTTCAAGAGCCAGTCCCTCGTCGGCGCCGCGGCCGACTTCAGCCGCAGCCATTTCACGCAGGGCTCGGAACTGGGCTACCTGAACGCCGACCGCAGCATCACCGGCGTCGGCGCCTTCGGTGATGGCATCAACGGCGACACGGTGGACGGCGATCCCTACGACACCCGCGTCGACCTCGCGGGCCGCACGCGCACCCTCAGCGTCTTCGCCAGCAGCGTGCTCACGCTGAGCCCCGGCACCCACCTGACCCTGTCCGGCCGCTACAACCACAGCACGGTGCGCAACCGCGACGCCATCACGCCGGGTGGCGGTGCAGGTTCGCTGGACGGCGACCACCGCTTCAGCCGCCTCAACCCGGCCCTGGGCCTGACCTTCACGCCGGTTGCCGGCGTCAACGCCTGGGCCGGCATCAGCCAGGGCAGCCGCGATCCTTCGTCCATCGAACTCGGCTGCGCCGACCCCGCCAACCCCTGCAAGCTGCCCAACGCCTTTGCCGGCGACCCGCCGCTCAAGCAGGTCGTCACGACGACCGTCGAGGCCGGCGTGCGCAGCGCAGCCGGCAGCCCGCTGGCCTGGAGCGTGGGCATCTTCCGCTCCGACAACCGCGACGACCTGCTCTTCGTCGCCGACGACGCGGCTGGCTTCGGCTACTTCAAGAACTTCGGCAAGACGCGCCGCCAGGGCGTGGAACTGGCCCTCAGCGGCCAGCCCGCCAAGGGCCTGACGCTGGGCTCCAACCTCACGCTGCTCGACGCCACCTACCGCACGGCCGAGGTCGTCAACGGCGCGTCCAACAGCAGCAACGACGCGGCCCTGGCCGGCCTGCCCGGCGTGGACGGCAATGTCCAGATCAATCCCGGCGACCGCATCCCGCTGGTGCCGCGCCGCATGCTCAAGCTCTATGCCGATCTCGACCTCGGCGATGCCTGGAGCCTCGGCGCCGACGCCATCGCCATGAGCGGCGCCTCGGCACGCGGCAACGAGAACGGCCAGCACCGGCCCGACGGCGTCTACTACCTCGGCCCCGGCCGCAGCGCCGGCTATGCGGTGCTCAACGTCAATGCGGCGTGGAAGCCAAGCAAGGGTTTGAAGCTGTTCGCCCAGGTCAACAACCTGCTCGACCGCACCTACGCCACCGCCGCCCAACTCGGGCCGACGGGCTTCAACGACGCGGGCAATTTCCAGAGCCGCCCGTTTGCCGCCAATGCCAGCGGCGACCGGCCGCTGCGCCATGCGAGCTTCTTCGCGCCGGGGGCGCCGCGCAGCGTGCAGCTGGGCGTGAAGGTCGAGTTCTAGAGAACCCTCGAAAGCTGCTCCACGCAGTCACAGTGGCGCTGCACATCGGCGCAACACGCGCGCCGCCTCACGCCACAGCTCGCGTCGGGTGGGACCCGCAGCAGCGTGCCGGCGCGGCACGCTCACCTGTGCCTTCTGCGTCGCGCCGCAACGCCGCGCGCCCGCCTTCGCTCCAGCCCGGTACTGGCACAGCCCTTGCGCAAAGGGCTGGCCCACAACCACAACTGGAGACAACATGAACATCGTCAACAACCGCACCCTCACTGCCGTGGCGCTTGCCACGGTTGGCGCCACGGCCCACGCCGCCGACTTCAAGGCCGGCGAGTGGGACCTGAGCCTGGGCGGCATCGTCAACGCCTACTACACCCGCACCAGCTGCTCCGGCTCGCAGGCCGTCGGCGGCGCGGCGCTCGCCACCAAGGGCCTGGGCTGCGGCGGCACCGATGGCCGTACCGTCATCGGCAACGGCCTGCTGCCCAATGCCCTCACCACCACGGCCAAGACGCGCCAGGAGGGCTATGACATCAGCGCCACGCTGATGATCGGCGCGGCCGTCGCCTCGGGCGACGCCATCTCCAACAACAACAACGTCGACGTGCGCCAGGGCTTCGTCACCTTCGGCAATGCCGACATGGGCAGCGTCAAGCTCGGCCGCGACTACGGCCTGTTCGGCTCCTCGGCCATCCTCGGCGACATGACCCTGCTCGGCGCCGGCGCCCCCGTCAGTGCCACGCAGCGCAACCGCGTCACGCTGGGCCATATCGGCTCCGGCTACACCTACCTCGGCACCTACGGCCAGATCGCCTACAGCCTGCCCACCAGCGGCGGCTTCTCGGCCACCGTGGCGCTGATGAGCCCCGTCGACGCCGGCGCCCTGATCGGCCGCAACGAGCCGCAGGTTCAGGCCCTGGCGACGGCCAAGTTCGACGGTGGCAAGGTCTGGCTGGGCGTGAAGCGCCAGAAGTTCGAGGGCACGGGCAGCTTCACGATGAACGCCGCCGAGCTCGGCGCCAGCGTCAGCCTTGGCGCCCTGGGCTTCGCCGCCAATGTGCAGAGCGGCAAGGGCCTGGGCGTGCTGACCGACGGCGACAGCGGCAACCGCAAGCAGACCAACCTGCTGCTGCAAGCCACCTGGCAGGCCACGGCCAAGACCAAGTTCGGCCTGAACTGGGGCGAGAGCAAGCTCAAGGACGGCGCGGCCACCGACCTGCGCAGCAACACCAATGTGACGGCCGGCCTGTACTACGGCCTGACCAAGAGCGTCACGCTGGTGGGCGAACTGAGCCGGACGACGTCAAAGCCGGTGGTGGGCGACTCCGCGCGCATGAACGGGGTGGCGCTGGGCGGCATCGTGTTCTTCTGACGCGGCGAGGTCCTCGCGGCGCTGCCACGAGGGCCTTGTTCAGACCCGCGCGCTCAGCGCCTGCTCTGCCAGGGCAGCATGGCCGCCAGCACGCCGTCGCGGCGCAGGAAGTGGTGATACAGCGCGGCCGCCGCATGCAGGCCGGCCAGCCACACCAACACGTCGCCGAGCAGGCCATGCACATCGCCCCAGTCCGCCGCCTCGCCCAGGCGCGAACCGGCGATCCAGGGGAACTCGTCGATCCGAACACCACCCAGCAGCGTCAGCGGGTGGTGCTCGCTGCCCAGGGCCAGCAGGGCCGTGGCGGGCAGGACCAGCATCAGGGTCCACAGCGCGGCGTGCACCAGCTTCGACAGCACATGCATCCACGCCGCCATCTCGAAGCGCGGCTTGTCGGGTCGCAGCGCCACCCACACCAGGCGCGCCAGCGTCAGCGCCAGCACCAGCAGGCCCAGGGATTCATGCCAGACGATGTCCAGGCGCGTGGCCGGGTCGATGCCCTTGCGCATCAGCCGCCCGAAGCCACCCGGCCCCAGGATGAAGGCGACGGTCACGGCGATGGCGGTGAGCCAGTGAAGGGCGCGGCTGAGGGGGTCGTAGCGGGGAGAGGGCATGGGGTGGAATGCGAGCCGGATGGTCGGGATTGTGGCGGCTCGGTTTGGCGGGCGATTGATGGGCGACAAGGTCGCGGGCGTGCAGACTGGTGGCGACAGTGGCAACCGCAAGCTGACCAACCTGCTGCTTCAAGCCACCTGGCAGGCCAAGGGCAAGACCAGGTCCGGGCCGAACTGGAGGGAGTGCAGTTGTGACCTGCGACTAGTGGGTTCCTCGCAAAAGTACGGACTTGCGATTTCGACAACGCGTATGCGTCAGTGCAGCTACGGCGTCAAGTTTTCGTGTCGATCAAATTTGGATGCCCCACGATGCTAGATCGTGGCGATGCAATAAAGCGCAGGATTGCTCCTTCCGCAAACATCGCAAACATTGATCGACGGATGCCTTGCTGCAAGTCGTCGGACGCTCCGATGAAGCCCCGGCTCTGGGACTCGAGGCCTGAATGCACGTTGCCTGATCGATAGGCGTAGATTCCGTCAAGCAACACTCGCCTAAGAGATTGAGGTTGTTTCCTACCTCGACGCACATCAAAGACCACCTCGAAGTTTCCGTGCGCTACAAGCTCGTCGAGTTCGTCAGGCATGAGGCTTTCAAAGAACTCGATGAAGCGTTTAGTGACCTGGACGTCCCGCCACTCAGAGCGGGGCGCGACAAGGCACTCTGCAACTACGACATAAAGGATGCAAGCGACCACGTCGTGTTCTTGGCGGATCGCAGCATCGAACGTTTGCAACGCCGTCCGAAGCCTGAGGCAAGTATCGGATCCACCGAGCACGGTGGCGAAGTTGAGAACGTCCAGTGGCACGCCTTTGCGTGCCAGGGTCTGAATCATTGGATCGTGCTGCCGTCGGTTCAGGTCGGGCAATTGCTCAGCCGGTGTTGGCGCCAAGGCCGCTCGTAGCGGGGCTGCGCGTCCGAGTGCGAATGTGCACGTCGCAGCAACAGTCTCAAACGCTCCCTTAGCGACGTGATCGGAAAAAAATCCCCAACATGGCGCAGGTACACCGATATGCACGTGAGCGACGGTCTTCGGCGCGAACAGCGCTGAAGCCGCGTTCCAATCGCTCGGAAGGTCTTCAACAAACTCGACCAACAAACTCGGCCCCAAGCGTCTCCAGCCAGAGATGCGAGTCTGCTGATTGAGACGCTCGATGAAGGCGCCAGAGAGCGAGCCAAGTTGCCATTCGCCGATCGGACAAGCCGTCGAAAACCAAACCATCGCGCCTAGATCGCCGTCTCTGATCTTCAAAACGGCTGCCTGTACCAGAGCGTCGATTTGCGGTTGCTTCTTGGCATCGCTACAGGTGAAGACGAGATACGGCTTTACTTGCAGGAGTTCGACGGTGACATGAAAGCCATCACCGGTGCCGATCATTAGCAACCCGCCGCCCGATCCCCATTGGTGGAATGGTAGACCGGCCTCCTGTCCTAGTTTCATCACCCAATCAACACAGAGAAGCCTCGCGAGATGGGTATCCAGATCAAACATTCGACCTTCGCCTATCAACGTTCCGTGCGGGATCCTAGCGGGCAGGATGAAAACCCAACAATGCAAGTCGACTTACAAAATCACCGACGTGCACATGCCGGCTAACTGCATGTCCGCTCCCAGCCAGCGCTGCGCCCATCCCACTGCTGCAATCCCACCCGTCATCCACAGCGGCACACCCGCCGCCAAGAACGGGCCCCATGCAGACCTCCACCCTCGCCACCCCACTCCTCGTCCGCGGCATCCCCACCGCGCACGCCGATGCGCTGCGCTCTGGCGGCCCTGACGCCCACGGCCAGGCGCCGCTGAAGGCCACAGCCCACGGCCTGGGCAACCCCTGCCGGCATTGCTTGAACCTGATCGCCGAGGGCGACACCAAGCTCGTGCTGGCGTATCGCCCCTTCGACCACGCCCAGCCCTACGCCGAGACCGGCCCGATCTTTCTGCACGCGGCCGATTGCGAGCGCTACGAGGCCGACGCGCTACCCCAATGGTTCGCCCATCTCGCGCCCGCCCTGGTGCGCGGCTACGACGCCAAGGACTGGATCGTCTACGAGACCGGCCGCGTCGTGCCCGGCCACGAGCTGGCCGACGCCTGCCGCACCATCCTCGCCCGCGAGGACGTGGACTACGTACACATCCGCTCGAAGTTCAACTGCTTCCAATGCCGCGTGGAGCGCGGCTGAGGCGGTTGAAAAGAAAAGCGCGGCTCAGTGCTTGGCGCGATGCAGGATGGTGGCGATGACGGAGCGGTCGTTCATGCCGGTGGTGGACGAGCTGGCACCCGAAAAATTCGGGCCCCACCAGGGCTGCTGGCCGAGCTGGGCGGAGATGGCGCCCCAGCGCTGGCCGACGTCCGGTCCGGTGCCGAACAAGCGCAGCTCGCACAGGGTGCGGCGGCATTCCACGGCGAGCAGCTCGAAGCCTTTTTGCACGCCGGCATCCTGAAGGGCCTGGCGCAGCTGCGCCTCCATCTGCTGCGACCAGGCCGGGTCCAAGGGCTCGCCGGCGAAGCGGGCGTGCAGTTCGGGCAGGGAGGGTGGCCTCGAGTTCTCGTCGAGCAGCATCTTGGCGTGCTCGGCCGACAGCGTGATGGCCGGCACGTCGACTCGCCCCGCCGCTGGCGCCGTGGCCGAGGCCATCTTCTTGGGATCGACCGCAGCCACGGCGGGCGGGCAGGCCACGCCTGGCGCGACCGCTGCCGTGGTGGCGGCGCTGCTGCCCTGGCTGGCCGCCACCGCACCGGGCGGCACCGGGGCCGCTTGAGGCGCAGCGGCCGTGGCCGGCAGGGCGCTGGCTGATGCCATCGGCGCTGTGGCTGCGGTCGACGGGCTGGCCACCGCACCGTTGAGGTAGTGGGTAGCGACGGCGGCGAGGGCCGCCCCCGCGATGCCACCGATGGCGAGGTCTCGAATAGTCATGGCTCCCTTGCCGCCAGCGGGCTGACCTTGCGCTGAACGGCGCGGGCAGCATAAGGCCAGCGGCAGGCCGCCGCGCCGTGCGTTCTGCTGCGAGCGGCCGAAGGACTCAGTGCACGTGCGAGGCCGCACCGGCCGACGCAGCGGCCGCGGCCTTGCAGTGCTTGTCCATCATGCTTTCCGGCGCGCTGGCGGCGCCGCCGTCTACCCCTTGTGCGGCCGTGCCATCCCGACCGCGCAGCGCGACGCCCACCACCTGGTGCCCAAGAGCAAGGGCGGGCGGCATACCCAGTTCTTGCACCCGGTCTGCCACCGGCAGATCCACGCGCTGCTGACCGAGACCGAGCTGGCGCGCAGCTACGCCACGGTCGAGGCCCTGCTGGCCCATCCGCAGATCCGCAGCTTCGTGGACTGGGTGAAAACCAAGCCGGACGACTTCTTCGTCGCGACCCGCAAGAGCGCACGGCTGCGGCGGCGCTGAACCGCAAGGGCCGCGACGCCGGCCACCGGCGCTCAGGGCCGTCTGCCGGATGGCCGGAGGAAGCGCGGACTTCAGTCTGCGCCGTCCAACTTGTCCAGCAATGCCAACGCGCGCTCCGGTCGCCCCCTGGCCGCTCGGGTTTCAAACCGCACCCGAGCGTCATAGTTGGCCAGCGCCACGGTCGCCAACTCATCCACCAGCTTGTTGACGCTGATCGAGTTCGCACGCGCGAGCGCCTTGAGGCGCTCGTGCTTGTCGTCGGGCAGTCGGATGGTCAGGGTGGACATGGAAACACCTCCAGGCATTGCTCGGGCGTCAGGACGCGAAGCCCGGGAAACTTCAGTTCGCCGCGTGACAGATCCCGCAGATTGCGGGTGACGATGACTTCGGCTTGCGCGGCCACGGCAAGCTCGATCAGGTGGTTGTCTGCCTCGTCCGGCAGATTGGGCCGCCAGGCGTAGAACACCTCAACCCAACGGCAGCGGCTCAAGAAACCATCCAGCACGTCCTCACGTTCTGCGGCGCTCAACACCGAGCGGTCAAACAACCCCTCGCGGCCGATCACATCCTCGTACTCAGCCAGCAGCGCCGGGCTCAGCACCGCCTGATAGTGGCCTGTCAGACACGCCCTCAACACCGCCCGCGCACTGGCGCCACCGGGCAGCAGCACGGCAACGAGTATGTTGGTGTCCAGGACGACGGTGGGCATGCAAAAAGATAGCACATATGCTGTCAGTGACAGCGACGGGTCCTGGTGCATTCGCCTCCACAAACTCGTCGACCAGATCGAACTCCGGCATGACCTCCGGCACGGCTCGAATGTCAAAAATACCAACGCCGGCACGCACTTAGCAAACTCTTAAGGTTCCGCTAGCAAGCATTTAGCGGCGCGCCGCCGCCCCGATTCCTACAGTGGCTGCACGGTCGAACAACAGCAGCGACCGACCCATTCACCGCACCACACAGGGAATCGACATGCACACCTCACTGCAGGAAATCCTCGCCGTCCGCGGCACCGCCACGGCGCCGCGCTTCGACATCTACGCCACCATCCACAAGGGCGTGCGCCTGATGCTGGCCGACCTCGTCACCAGCGCCGGACGCGTGGACCCGGGCGATGCGGCCTCGGTGCAGCGGCTCGTCGACAAGGTGGAGGCGGCAGCGGACTTCTGCCTGTCGCACCTGGAGCACGAGAACGCCTTCCTGCACACCGCCCTGGAGCGCCTGCAGCCGGGCACCAGCCAGCGCATTGCCACCGAGCATGTGGAGCATGAGCGCGACATCGAGGCGCTGCGCCGCCATGCCCGCGCCCTGCCCGACTGCACGGCCGAAGAGAGGCCCGCGGCCTGCCACGCGCTGTACCACGCCGTCAGCCTGTTCGCGGCCCACAACCTGGCCCATATGCACCTGGAGGAGACCGAGCACAACGCCGTGCTGTGGGCCCATCTGGACGACGCCGGCATCATGGCCATCCACGGCCAGTTGCTGGCCTCGCTGACGCCGGCCGAGATGACGATGTCGCTGCGCTGGATGCTGCCGGCCCTGTCGCCGGCCGAACGGCTGGGCATGCTGGCCGGCATGAAGGCCAAGGCCCCGGCGCCGGTATTCGGCGTGGTGCTGGCCCTGGCGCGCGAGCGCCTCAACGACGACGACTGGGCGTTGCTTGCCCGCGGCCTGGGCATCCCCGTGGCCGATGGCCTCACGGCTTGAGGGGAGCCCGCGATGAACATCAACAACAACAAGCGCTACGCCGCCTGGTGGCTGCGCATGGCCGCCGTCTATCTCGTCATGGGCGTGGCCCTGGGGAACTACATGGGCGCCACGCACGACTTCACGCTGCGCTCGGTGCACGCCCACATCAACCTGCTGGGCTGGGCCAGCATGCTGGGCTTCGGCCTGGTGGTGCAGCACCTGGCCGACACGCTGAGCGCGCGCCTGGTGGCCCTGCAGTTCTGGCTGCATCAGTGCGCCCTGCCGGTGATGCTGTCGGCGCTGGCGGCCTTGATGCGCGGCAACCCGGCGGTGGAGCCGCTGATCGGCCTGGGCTCGGCGACGGTGGGCGTGGCGGTGTTGTGCTTCGCCACCAATGTGTGGCGCGGCACGGGAGCGAAGCTCAGATTGGCAGGAGCTGAAGCTGCCCGCACACCTGCAGCCTGAGCCGGCCTCGGCCGTTCTTGTGCAGGGCGATGCCGAGCTTCTGCTCGTCCAGGCGCCGGCGCAGCAGGATGAGGCGGGCCTCGAGGTTGTCGACGACGTCAGGCAGCTTGATGGCGGGGTCGAGCCGGATCTCGCGGTTCGTGAACTCGGTGCGGCCGGTGGCCACGTATTCGTTCAGCAGCCGCCACAGGATGGCGCCGGCCACGCCCTTGATGACGTAGTCCTGGTTGCAGAAGACGCTGTGCGAGGCGGCGTGATAGCGCAGCTGCAGCGGCTGCTGCGGCGCGCTGCCCAGCGGGCAGTCGAGCTCGGCGGGGCGGGTCTCCGCCTGTACTTCGACAGCCGTGTCGCCCAGCGCACGCATGGTGGCCGCCACGAGATGGGCGAAGGCGACGAGGGCGTCCTCGTGGTCGTAGGTGAAGTGCAGGTCCTGCTCGCTCTCGACGAGCAACACGCCCAGCACACGCCCGCCGTGCAGCAGCGGCACGCCGAGCTGGCTGTGCGGGTCGGCCAGGCCGGGGTAGGGAATCTCGATGGAGAGGTCGGCCTGCGAACCCTCCAGCCTCACCACCTCGCGCATGGTGCGGCTGTAGCGGTAGGCCTGGGTCAGCCAGCTGATGCGGATGGGCGTGCGTGCCTGGGCGCAGACGCCGATGACGCCTTCGCCCAGCGCGATCTCGGAGCCTATGCCCGAGCGCGCATAGCCGCGGCTGCCCACGGTGTAGAGGCGCCGGCCGTGCTCGTCCATGACGAGGAACAGGGCATGGCGCACCTGCAGGTCGGCCACCAGGGTGTCCAGTGCCGCATCCACCAGGGCGCCGAAGTCGCTGGACGCCGCCACCTTCTCGCACATGCGGCGCAGCGCGGCCAGCGGCTGCAGGGCGGGCGCGGCCGGCACCACGGTGTTGCCGGGCAGGACCTCGAGCTCCTCGACGCGGTAGATGTCGGAGCCGAGCAGGCGAAACACGCCGGCCATGCCGGTGTGCGAGGCGATGCCTTCGAGGTGGGCCTTCATGCGCTCGAACAGCGCGCCCTCGGACTCGGTGCGCAGATAGCGCAGCCGCATGCGGTAGAGGCGCCCGGTGTAGGGGTCGATGACGCTCAGCTGGCCCTGCGGGTTGGCAAGGATGTTGCGGCGCGTCTTGTTGAAGAACTGGTAGGACAGCGCGACGTGCTCGCCGTCGACGTAGTGCACCTGCGACAAAAAGGCCACGTTGGGCTCGCCGTCGGGCGCGCAGGTGGCCATGGTGGCGGGGATGGCGCCTTCCAGCGCGGCACGGATCTGGTCAAGCCGCACGGCCAGGCTCCGGCTCGGTGGTGCCCAGCGCCGGCCCGGCCCGCGGGCCGGGCGTCTGCACGAAGACGGCACCAGCCTCGAAGCGCACGACGGCCAGCGCCGTCCAGGGCTGCTCGAAGAAGTTGCGCGCAAACTGCTCGGCGATGTAGATGCGCGCCAGCTCGGCCACCATATGGCCCACGTGCTGGCGCAAAAAGGCCTCGTCGTCGCGCGTGGCGGCACGCACGCTGGCGCCGCCGCCCTTGAGCTGCACGGCCACGCTGGTATAGGGCTCGCTGAACACGGCGGCCGCTTTGCCGGTGGCGCGCACGTCGGCCAGGAACTGGCGCGCCTGGTCTTCCCTCACCCAGGCCTCGACGGTGCGGCGGTCGTCGAGCACGCGGCCGGCCATGCCCCAGCACAGGCTGGGCACCGCGGCCGCGCTGCTGGAGGACAGCACCACGTCGCAATGCTGGTTGAGTTTGGCCAGGAGGGCGTCGTCGATCACGGCGGCGGGAGCGGTGTGGTCGGGGCGCCCAGTGTAAGGAGGGCGGCGGCCCGCACCGCCCGCGGCCGGCTAGTGCACGTGCGAAGCCGCGGCGCCGGGGGCGGCGGCCCTCTCCTTGCAGTGCTTGTCCATCATGCCTTCGGGCGCGCTGGCGGCCTGGCCGGGTTCGGCGGCGTGGCGCTTGCACATCTCATCCATCATGCCGCCGCCCTGCGCGCCCTTGCCCGCGGGCGGCGCGGCGGCACAGCCGGCCAGGGCCAAGGCCAGAAGGGGTGCGAGCAGCTTCATGCGGTTCTCCATCGGCAGTCTGGCGGGCAGCATGCGCCGGCATGGCCGCGCCAAGCTTGATGCGGGTCAAGCTACCGACAGGGACTGGCCGCGGTAATCCTGCCGCGCCCGAACCCCTCAAACCTTGGGTCGGCGCGGTCACGAAGCGCTGGCATGCTGAGCACGTATCCTCAGCAGTTCGAGGCCCTCATGAATTCCACGCCCCTTCCCCTCACCGCCGACCGCCCCCAGACCCTGGGCGAAGAAGTCGCCAACGCCATCAGCCACGGCCTGGGCGCCGCACTGGCCATCGCCGCCCTGCCCATCCTCGTGGCGCGGGCCATGAGCCACGGCGGCACGGCGGACGTGGCCGCGGCGGCCATCTTTGCCGCCACGGCCATCCTGCTCTACGGCATCTCGACGCTGTATCACGCCCTGCCGGCCTCGCTGGCCAACGGCCGCGTCAAGGCCTGGCTGGTGCGCCTGGACCACGCGGCCATCTATGTCTTCATCGCCGGCAGCTACACGCCCTTCACGCTGGGCGTGCTGCACACCGGGCCGGGCGTCACGCTGCTGATCGCCGTCTGGGCCGCGGCGGCCTTCGGCGTGACCATCAAGCTGCTGAACCGGCTGCGCCACCCACTGGTGTCGACGCTGATCTACCTGGCCATGGGCTGGGTGGTGGTGTTCGCCATCGGGCCGCTGGTGGAGCGCATGCCCGGCCCGGGCCTGGCCCTGCTGGTGGCCGGCGGCCTGAGCTACACGCTGGGCGCGGTGGTCTTCCTGCTGGACAACAAGCTGCGCTACGCCCACTTCGTCTGGCATCTGTTTGTGCTCGGCGGCAGCGTCTGCCACTTCTTCGCGGCGCTGTTCTACGCCTACGGCTGACGGCGCCTGAGCACCCGCAGGGCCAGCAGGCCGCCCGTCAGCAGCAGGGCCGCGCCGGGCTCGGGCACCGCCGGCGCATTGGCCACGCCGGGGCTCACGCTGACCGTGTAGAGCGCGGCGCCCGTGAAGCCGGGGTCCACGAAGATGAAGGGGTCGGCCGAGGCCGAGGCGAATTCGTCGTTGAAGCTGGAACCGGCCGCGGTGCTGATGCCCAGGTGCACGGTGGCATTGGGCCCGCCGGACTTCACCAGCACCGAGAAAGTGCCGTCGAAGCTCGGGCCGCCGCCGAGCTCATCCTCAAACCGCATCGCTGGGGATCGCCGTCCACAGGCCCGCCCGGGGCGCAAGCCACGACCAAACGTGACCTAACAACGTTGCAGGCGGACTTGCCTTGCCCCGGCGCGCAGGGTTTTCCAGCCCGCGTGGTACATTCGGGGCATAGATTCGCACAAGACCGTTTTCTCAAGGTCTTATCTGCAGCCCCGCCGGCCACCCCCTGGCCCTTTCTCGCGAGCGGCTCGCTACAGCCAACTCCCCGGCAAGTGTTCTTGAGTGTTTCTGTCTCCGCATGGCAAGTCGCCGCGGAGGGTTATCTCCATTTCCACAACTCCAAAGGAAACACCATGACTATCGAAACCGGCACCGTGAAGTGGTTCGACGACGGCAAGGGCTTCGGCTTCATCACGCCTGACAACGGCGGCAAGGACCTCTTCGCCCACCACAGCGAAATCAAGAACGGCGGCGGCTTCCGCACGCTGGCCGAAGGCGCCAAGGTGGAGTTCGAGGCGG
>CBHWBD010000043.1:0-31072 GCA_966111775.1 uncultured Comamonadaceae bacterium
ACCAGGCCGCCGATGATGGGCAGGCGCAGCAGCTTGTTCATCTTCTGCGGTGGCATCTTGGCCTGCACGCCCTGCTGGAACTTGACCCACAGCCGCGGCACGCTGAAGAAGATGGTCGGGCGGGCGCGCTGCAGGTCGGCCGCGAAGGTGTCCAGCGACTCGGCGAACCACAGCCGCATGCCGGTCTTCAGCCAGCCATGCTCGACGAGCACGCGCTCGGCCACATGGGCCAGCGGCAGATAGGACAGCATGCGATCCTGCGCCGTCATCGGGAAGCGTGCCAGGCCCTCGGCCACGGCCCAGGCGAAACCGCCGAAGTTGTGCATGACGCCCTTGGGGTTGCCCGTCGTGCCCGAGGTGTAGATCAGCGTGCAGAGCTCGTCGGCGCCGCGCACGACCTCGCCCTTCATGGGCTCGGTGCGCGCACAGATGGCGTCCCAGCTCTCGTAGGTCTTCTTGGCGTCGTCGGGCGACAGCGCATAGCTCGCGCCGGCCAGGCTGGGCGGCACGCCCGGCTTCATGCCTTCCCAGCCGTCGAGCTTGCCGACGAAGATGAATCTGGCCTCGCTGTGGGTGAGGATCTGGGTGATGGTCTCGGCGGCCAGCGTCGGGTACAGCGGCACGGAGACATAACCGGCCATCCAGATGGCGAGGTCGGTCATCAGCCACCAGGCGCAGTTCTTGGACAGCAGGGCCACCTTGGCGTCGGCCGGCCAGCCCTCGGCCTGGCCGCGGGCCTTCAGGAAGGTCGCCATGCGGCGCACCTGGTCGCCGACCTGGGCCCAGGTGAAGTCCTTGACCTCGGTGCCGCCCATGGGCTGGGTCAGGGCCACGGTCGAGGCAGTCGTGCGCTCCCAGTGATACAGGCGTTGCAGGGCGAGCGTGTCGGCGGCGATGGTGGCCATGGGTGCGTCTCCTCGGACATTCTTTTCGGGATCCGCAAAGTTAACCGCGCGTAAAGGGTGCCCCACCCCGGGTAAACACCTTGCGGTGTGACAGCCTGCCCAGAGGGCCTAGACGCAAAGCTCTAGAAACGCCAGTCGCAATCGGGCGCCGCGGTGCCGTCGGCCAGTCGGGCGGCGACCTCGGTCAGCGGATGCGGCTCGGGCGTCAGCTGGGCCAGCTTGGCCGGGCGCGCGGCTTCGGCCCGGGTCAGGGCTTGCTGCCAGGGCTCGCCGACGGCACGCAAGGCGCAGGCCAGCTGCAAGCGGGCGCCCCACTCGGGCAGGCCCTGGGGCTCGGGCAGGCCGTCGAAATAGGCCACGCGCACGCGCGTCGCGGCCAGCCAGGCCGACGGCGTGCCGGCCGTGCGGCCCTTGAAGAGGTCGATGCGCGTGGCCAGGTTGCGCGACTGGGCCAGCAGCGGGCGCAGCGTGTCCAGGCGGTGTTCGATATTGCGCGCCAGCACGCGGCCGGCCTCGCCGGCGCCGGGCGCGAGCGCGACATGGGCGAGGGTCAGCAGGCCCTCGGCGCGGCGCACGTCGCCGATCAGTGGCGCGTCGTCCAGCGCGGCCAGGGCCTGGACGGCCCGCTCGACGGTGGCCGCGTCGGCCTGGCCGGCGGCCAGCACGCGGGCCTCCAGCACCAGGGTGCGGCGCAGCAGCCCGGTCACGGCGTCATCGGCGCCGGCCGCCTCGGTCTCGGCCTGGGCCTTGTCGAGCTGGGCCAGGGCGGGGCCGAAACGCCCCAGCTGCTGCAGATAGACGGCCAGCAATTGGCGCATCAGCGTGCTGGCATGGTTGCCGGGACGGGCGATGGCGTCCCAGCGGCGGATCAGGTCGTCGCTGCGCGCCGTTGCCTCGGCCTCGCTCTCGCGTGCCAGCCGCCAGCGCACGAAGGCCAGGTTGCGTTCCAGCACCAGGGCCGGCCGGATGCGCTCGGCCTCCTTGGGATTCCAGAACGGCCTGGCGGCCTCCAGCGAGCGCTCGGCGTCGAGCAGCCGGCCCTCGTAGACATAGAGCACGTTCTCGTAGGTGGCGAAGCGCGCATGCTCGAAGGGGTTGTTGGCGTAGATCGCTTCGTTGGAGCGCCGAGCCAGGGCCAGCTCACGTTCGGCGTCGGCAAAGCGACCCAGGCGGCCATAGGCCGTCAGCAGGTGCAGGCGCAGGCCGTGGGATTTCTCGCTCAGCGGTCCGTAGCGCTTGTCCCAGCGCGGCAGCAGCGGTTCCAGCAGGTCGATGACGGGCTGGCCGCCGGCCACGGCCGTGTGCACGCCGGCCAGCGCGACGGCAGCGTCCTCGGTGCGCGGGTCGTCCTCGCCGAAGGCCTGGCGCGCATGGGCCAGGCGTTGCTCGGCCAGCGGCGCGGCGACGTCGAAGCGCTGCAGCGCGAAATAGGTCTTCACCAGCGCCGCGAAGACGCGGTCCTTGACCTCGGGCTGGTCCTTGAAGCGGGTCGCCAGCTCCTCGCGCTTGCGGTCCAGCAGCTCGACGACGGTGGGCTGGCGGCCGCCGTTCTGGTCGGGGCTGGCGGCGCTCAGCATCTCGGTGAAATAACCGGTCACCTGGTCGGATTCGTGGGCCGAGAACTGTGCCTCGCGGCGCTGCCAGAGGCTGACGGCCAGTCCGAGGACGAGGGTCGCGATGACCACGGTGCCGCCGATGGCGATGGCGGCGTTGCGGCGCGCCCAGAGGTGGACGCGGTGGCGCCATTCCTCGGCGCGCACGCTGACCGGGCGCTGTTCCAGCCAGCGCTGCAGGTCGTCGGCGAAGGCGCCGACGCTGGCATAGCGCTCGGACGGCTCCTTGCGCAGGGCCTTGGCGGCCACGGCTTCGAGGTCGCCGCGGGCGCGCTCGGCGTCGGGCGGGCGGCCGGGGCCCTGCTCGCGTTCCTCGGCAGCGCTGCCCGTGGTGCGGGCCAGGCGCACCGGCTCGGCATGCAGCACGGCGTGTTCGAGTTGCGTGCGGCTGCGGCCCTTGCCGCCAAAGGGCAGCTGGCCACTGGCCAGCTCGTAGAGCATGACGCCCAGCGAATAGATGTCGGCAGCGACACCGACGGCGGCGCCGGAGATCTGCTCGGGCGCGGCATAGGCGGGCGTGAGCCGCCGGCCCGAGATCAGCGTCAGCTGGCTGTCGGCCTGCATGCCCGAGTCGTTCAGCAGGCCGGCGATGCCGAAGTCCAGCAGCTTGGCGCGGCCGCTCTCGTCGAGCATCACGTTGCTGGGCTTGAGGTCGCGGTGGACGATGAGCTGGGCATGGGCGTGCTCGACGGCGCGAGCCACCTCGACGAGCAGCTTCACGCGCGCGGCCAGCGGCAGGGCGTGGTCGCGCGCATGGGCGCTGAGCGTCTGCCCGGACACGTACTCCAGCACCAGGAAGGCGCGGCCGTCCTGCTCGCCGGCGTCCAGCAGGCGGGCGATGCCGGGGTGGGTGAGGCGGCCCAGCACGGCGCGTTCGCGGGCGAAGCGCGCCGCCAGGCCGGGGCTGGCGAGGTCGTCGCGCAGCAGCTTGATGGCGGCCTCGCCCTGGTAGAGACCATCGGCCCGCTCGGCGCGCCAGACCTGGCCCATGCCGCCCTCGCCCAGCAGCTCGGCCAGGCACCAGGAGCCCAGGCGGTCGCCGGGCTCGGGCCGCTTGTTGCCGGGGCGGTCGACGAGGGCCTCGGCCAGCTGGGCGTTGAAGGCGGTGCCGCCGACGAGCACGGTCGCGTCGGGATCGTCCGGCAGCGAGGCCAGCATGCGCGCCAGGCGCTGGGCCAGCTCGGGCGGCTGCAGCTCGGCCAGGCGCGCCTGGCGTGCGGCGGCGGGCAGGTCGGCCAGCTCGTCGAAGAGGGCCGAGACGCGGGGCCAGTCGGTGGCGTCCATGGTCAGAACTGGCCCTCCCAATGGCCGCTTGTCTTGCCGGCTTCCAGCTCGCGGCGCAGGGTGTCCAGGGGATGGCTGGCCAGCCAGGCCGGACGCAGCGCGTCGGCGCGGGCCAGGGCCTCGGCGACGGGCTGGCCGGCGCGGGCCAGGCTGAGGGCGAGGTCGAGCTGGGCTGTCCAGTGCGGCAGCGGCTCGGGCTGGGGCTGGCCGTCCAGATACTCGACGCGCTGGCGCAGGGCGGCGATGCTGGCGGGCAGGGCGCCGCGGGCGCGGTCCAGCTCGGCCTGCCACTGGGCGATGCGGGTGCGCAGCGCCGCATGCTGTTCCAGCCAGGCTTGGGCCTGGCGGTCCTGCAGCGGCTGCAGGGCCAGGGCCGCCAGGTCGGGGCGGCGCAGGGCCAGGGCCGCGCGCACGACCTGGCCGCTGGCCTCCACCCAGTTGGGCCCGGTCAGCACCGGCGAGGGCTTGAGGGCTTCGGTCAGGCGCTGCACCTCGGCGACGCCACCCTGGGTCTGGCCGGCCAGCACGCGGGCGAGCAGGGCGGCGGCGTCCAGCGGCAGACGCAGCGTCGGGTGGTCGGCCGCGCGCACGCTCGCAGCCAGGGCGGCGTGCACGGGCAAGGCCTCGATCCACTGGCCGCGCTCGCCGAGCTGGCGGGCCAGCTCGCTGCGCACGCGCTGGGCGCTGACATTGCTCGGGCCGAGCAGGCTGTCGCAGTCGGCGACCAGCTGCTCGGCCGCCTCGATGCTGGCCTCGGGCCGGCCCAGCCGCGCCTGGGCGGTCCACAGGTGGCGGCGCAGCTGCAGCGCGAAGCGCACCCGGTGCGCCGGCGGATGGGTGATGGCGTCGCCGACGTCCAGCATCAGCTGCTCGGCGTCGCGCAGCCGGCCCTGGGCCAAGCGCAGGTGGAAGACGTAGGTGTTGAAGTACTGGGCGTCGAAATCCGTCGCCTTGAAGCGCTGCAGCACCAGCGGCCAGGCCTCGGCGCGCACGCGTTCGGCGTCGTCGACGCGCCCCGCCTGGGCATAGGCGACGATGAGCTGGTAGAGCAGCTCCAGGCGGTCGTCGGTGTCGGCGCCCTGGCGTTCCATCGCGGCCAGCAGCGGCTCGCCGCGCGCGATGACGCCCAGCGGCGAGCTCAGCGAGGTGTCCAGCCGCAGCCGCAGGCGCAGCGCGCGCAGGCTGGCGGGGTCGTCTTCGCCCCACAGCCCCTGCGTCAGTGCCACCAGCTCGTCGGCGAGGGGGATGGCGATGTCGAAGCGGTTCATGTCCGCATAGGTATCGCCCATGACCTCGAGCACGCGGGCATGGGTGACCGGGTCGTCGGCGAAGCGCTTGGGCAGCTCGGCCCGGCTCTTGTCCAGCAGCTCCAGCACATTGGGAATGTGGCCGCCGTGCTTGTCGGGGTTGGCGCTGCTGAGCAGTTCGGTCAGGAAGCGGGTCACGGCCTCGCTCTGGCGCGCCGCGGCCTGGGCCTCGCGGCGCTGCCACAGGCTGACGGCCAGGCCGGCGCTCAGGGCCGCGAACACCAGCGTGGCGCCGACGGCCAGGGCCGCATTGCGGCGCATCCACAGGTGGGCGCGGTGACGCCAGTCCTCGGCGCGCACGCTGACGGGGCGCTGGGCCAGCCAGTGCTCCAGGTCGTCGATGAAGCTGCCGACGCTGGCATAGCGTTCGGCCGGGTTGCGCCGCATGGCCTTGGCGGCCACGGCCTCGAGGTCGCCCGCCGCGCGCTCGGCGTCGTCGGGCCGGCCGGGGCCGGACTCGTGCTCGCCGCTGCCGCCAACACCGCCGGTGGCGGTGCTCGTCGACGTCGTCGTGCGCGCGATGCGCCGCGGCGCCTGGCCGTGCAGCACCGCATGCTCCAGCGCCGTGCGGCTGAGGCCGCGCCGGCCGAAGGGCAGTTCGCCGCTGGCCAGCTCGTAGAGCATGACGCCGAGGGAATAGATATCACTCGCGACGCCAACCGTCTCGCCGGTGATCTGCTCCGGCGCGGCATAGGCGGGCGTGAGCCGCCGGCCGGTGATCTGGGTCAGCTGGTGGTCGGCCTGCTGGCCGGAGTCGTCGAGCAGGCCGGCGATGCCGAAGTCCAGAAGCTTCGTACACCCACTCTCGTCCAGCATCACATTGCTGGGCTTGAGGTCGCGATGCACGATGAGCTGGGCGTGGGCATGCTCGACGGCGCGGGCCACCTCGACGAGCAGCTTGACGCGCTCGGCCAGCGGCAGTTCGTGCTCGCGCACATGCCGCGACAGGGTCCGGCCGGCGACGTACTCCAGCACCAGATAGGCGCGGCCGTCCTGCTCGCCGGCGTCCAGCAGCCGGGCGATATTGGGATGGGTCAGGCGGCCGAGCAGGGCGCGTTCGCGGGCGAAGCGCGCCGCCAGGCCGGGGCTGGCGAGGTCGTCGCGCAGCAGCTTGATGGCGGCCTCGCCCTGGTAGAGGCCGTCGGCCCGCTCGGCGCGCCAGACCTGGCCCATGCCGCCTTCGCCCAGCAGCTCGGCCAGGCACCAGGCGCCGAGGCGGTCGCCGGCCTGGGGCGGCGGCAGCATGACGGGTTCGGCCAGGGCCTCGGCGAGGCGGGCGTTGAAGTCGGGTTGGCCGACCAGCACCGTCGCGTCGTCGTCGGGCAGGGAGGCCAGCATGCGCGCGAGGCGCTCGGCCAGCTCGCGCGGCTCCAGCGCGGCCAGCCGGCTCAGGCGTTCGGCGGCGGGCAGCTCGGCCAGTTCGTCGAACAACGCGGAAAGGCGCTGCCAGTCGTCGGCCTGCAGCCCGGAGTGCATCAGTAAGTCGTGTCGGGTTTGTCGCCGAGCAGTTCCTGGAGCAGGGCCCGGGCCTTCAGCAGCTCGCGGTTGATGCTGCGCGTGGACAGGTTGCGCAGCGTCGCCACCTCGGCGATGGACAGGCCGGCGAAGCCGATCATCTCGATGAGTTCGTAGAGGCCCTTGTCGAGCTGCTGCATGCGCGTCAGGGCCTGGTCCAGGCCGATCAGGTCGACGGCCTGGCTCTGCACGGCGGCCACGTCGCCGGCGGCCGACAGCGTGACCATCAGCGCGTCGCCACCGCGCTTGTCGCGGCCCTCGGTGCGCAGGTGGTCGATGACGACGGAGCGCAGCACGCGGCCGATGTAGGCGAAGAACTGGCCGCGCGTCTCGCCCTGCAGGCCCTGCTGGTCGGCCATGCGCAGGAATCCTTCGTGCACCAGGGCGGTGGTGTCCAGGCCGGCGGCCCGGCCATTGGGGCCGCACTGCGCCAGGCGGATGCGCGCCACCCGCTTGATCTCGGGATAGAGCAGGGCGTAGAGCTGCTGCAGCGCCGCGGGGTCGCCCTTGGAGGTGCCGATGAGGAGCTCGGTGACGTCGGCCACGTCAGTCTTCCTGGAAAGCGGCCAGGGCGGCCGCGATGTCGTCGACGCTGGCTTCGCGCTGCACGGGCGCGTCTGCCACCCAGCCTTCGCGCTTCAGCCGGGCGACCCACTGGCCGGCGTCGCGGCCCTGCTCGAAGGCGCTGCTCTGCAGCAGCAGATCGCCGCCGGCGGACAGCAACTTGAAATAGAACTTGCCGTCGGCTTCCCGGTATTGCTTGAAGACCGGCTGTGCAGCTTTCTCGGCCTTGGCGACAGCCGTCGTCGCGGTGTCGGTATAGGGCCGCAGGCCGACGGCGGCGCGCAGCTGCTTCAGGAAGGGCACGGCGATGGCGCGGGCCTTGGCGGCGCCGGCCTGCAGGATGGCTTCGAGCTGCTCGGGCTGGGCCATCAGCTGGGCATAGCGCTCGCGCATCGGGCCGATCTGGTCTTCGATGAGTGCGACCAGCTGCTGCTTGGCCTCGCCCCAGCCCAGGCCACCGCGCAGGGCGGCGCGGAAGGCGGCGCGCTGCTCGGTCGTCGCGAAAGCGTCGTAGATGGTGACCAGGGCCTGGCCCTGCGGGTCCTTGGGTTCGCCGGGCAGCTTGGAGTCGGTGACGATGCGCGCGACCGCGTCCTTCAGCGCCGCGCTGCCGCCTTCGAAGAGCGGGATGACGTTGTCATAGCTCTTGCTCATCTTGCGGCCGTCCAGGCCGGGCAGCAGCTCCATCTCGGCGTCGGTCACGGCCTCGGGCAGGGTGAACAGCTCCTTGCCCTTGCCGAACAGGTGGTTGAAGCGCTGGGCGACGTCGCGAGCCATCTCGATGTGCTGGACCTGGTCCTTGCCCACCGGCACCTGGTGGGCGTTGAACATCAGGATGTCGGCCGCCATCAGCACCGGGTAGCTGAACAGGCCCATGGTGACGTTGGCGTCGGGCTCCTCGCCGGCGGCCACGGCGGCGTCCACCGCGGCCTTGTAGGCATGGGCGCGATTCATCTGACCCTTGGCCGTCACGCAGTTCAGCAGCCAGGTCAGCTCGGGGATCTCGGGGATGTCGCTCTGGCGGTAGAGCGTCACGCGGTCGGTGTCCAGGCCGGCGGCGACCCAGGTGGCGGCGATGGCGCGGCTGGAGCGGGCGACCCGGTCGGGGTCGTCGCACTTGATCAGCGCGTGGAAGTCGGCCATGAAGAAAAAGCTCTCCACGCCGGGCTTGCGGCTGGCTTCAACGGCCGGGCGGATGGCGCCGACGTAATTGCCGAGATGCAGGGTGCCGGTCGTGGTGATGCCGGTCAGGACGCGGTGGGGCATGAGGCGAGGTGAAAGTTCACCCCGGATTGTGGCCTCAGCCGCGCTTGCGGGAAGGTGGGGCCGCCACCGAGGCGCGCCAGGTGACGGAGATGTCGAACTGGCGGGCCACCGGCAGCTCCATGCCATAGCAGCGGTTCAGCAGCCAGTTCAGGCCGGCCAGCGTCACTTCGTGGCTGGGAATGTGCACCGAGGTGAGGCGGGGCGCGGCGAATTCGGCGCTGGGAGAGTCGTCATAGCCCAGCACCGAAACCTCGTGGGGCACGGACACGCCGCGCTCCTGGAAGTGGGCGAGCAGGCCGATGGACATCTCGTCGTTGGCGCAGAAGACGGCGGTGGGCAGGCGCTTTTGCTTCAGCAGCACCTCGGCGGCATCCCAGCCGGCCTGGTTGGAGAAGTCGCCCGGCACGGTGACGATCTTGGACGTGTCCAGCCCGCGCAGCGCCAGCTCGCCCATGAAGCCGTTCAGGCGCGCCACGTTGTCGGGCGAAGTCGTCGGGCCCGAGACGATGGCGATGTCCTTGTGCTTGTGCTGCAGCAGGGCGCGCGCCGCCTGCACACCGCCCTGCACATGGTCGGCCGTGAAGCACTGGTCCTTGATGCGGTCGAAGTGGCGGTTCAGCACGACGACCTGGCGCGCCGCCGGGCCCAGGGCCTTGAGGTCCTCGTCCTGCATGGCGTTGGACAGCACGATGAGGCCGTCGCAGTCGCGGTCCAGCAGGAAGCGCATGCCGTCGTTGGTCTCGACGCGCTCGTCCTCGATGCCTTCGCCGAAGGCCACCACCATGTGCAGGCCCTGGGTGCGCAGCACCGTGTCGATGACGCGCAGGATGGGCGTGTAGTAGGTGCCGCGCAGGAAGGGGATGTAGACACCGATCAGCTTGGACGTGCCGGCGCCCAGCGACCGCGCCGTCTGCGACGGCCGGAACTTCAGCTGGGCGATGACCTTGCGTACCCGTTCGGCCGTGGCCGGCGCGACGGAACCGTTTCCGCTGATGACGCGCGAGGCGGTGCCCACGCCCACGCCGGCCAGTCGCGCTACATCCTTGATCGTTGCCATTCACGCCCTGTTGTTGTCGCGGGCGATTGGATCACAGGGGGCAGATCGGCTGAGGGTCGGCCGGCTCCGGGAGAGGCTTGGTACTTACCTGGGTCTCCTTGCCGCTCAGGCCGCCGCCGACCGGCCACCAGGGCTGCTTCTCGTGGGCGCTGAACTGGCAGGGGCCGGCCGGCCAGGGGAAGGACAGGCGGCCGCTGAAGCCTGCCCAGGCCTTGCCGTCGGCCGACGCGACCAGCACATCGGTCAGGCCGGCGCCCTCGGTGCCTGGCTGCCAGGCGGCGATGAAGGCGTCGCTCTTGTTGGCCAGGTCGTTCACATAGAGCGGACGTCCCGAATAGAGCAGCGTGATGACCGGCTTGCCGTGGCCGGCGACGCGCTGCAGGACTTCGGCGTCCTTGGGATGGCGACGGCTGTGGCGCAGGTTCTCGGTGATGCGCACATCGCCCTCGCCCTCGGCATAGGGCGTCTCGGCCAGCACGGCGATGACGGCGTCGAAGCTCTTCGGGTCGTTCTTGCTGCCGTCGGCGTCGAAGCTGACGTTGGCCGCGCCCAGGCGCTGGCGCAGTGCCGCCAGCAGCGTCGTGCCCTGCGGGTAGTCGGCGTTGGTGGTGTCGCGACCCTGCCAGGTCACGCTCCAGCCGCCGGCCTGGTGGGCCAGGCTGTTGGCCGCGGCGCCGACGACGAGGACCTTGGCATTGGCCTTCAGCGGCAGCAGGCCGGGCTTGTTCTTCAGCAGCACCAGCGACTCGCGCACCGCGCGGCGTGCCAGCTCGGGTGCCTGCATGGCCTCCACCGTGGCCGGCACCTGGGTCGGCACCGACATGCTGAACTTCACGCGCAGGATGCGGCGCACCGCGTCGTCGACGCGGGCCATGGGGATGGCGCCCCGCTCGACGTCGCGCAGCGTGTTGGCGTAGAAGGCCTTCCACTTGAAGGGCACCATGACGACATCGATGCCGGCATTGATGGCGGCGGGGCAATGCTCGGGCGTGCAGCCGGCCACCTGACCGACGCCGTCCCAGTCGCTGACGATGAGGCCGTCGAAGCCCAGTCTTTCCTTGAGCACGCCCGTCATCAGCGTGGCGTTGCCATGCATCTTGCCGTGCTCGACGTAGCCAGCGCTGTCGGTCCAGCTGCTGAAGGACGTCATGACGGTCAGCACGCCGGCATCCAGCGCACCGAGATAGCCGGCGCCGTGGACATTGGCGAGATCGCTGGGCGAGGCCTGCGTGACGCCCTGGTCGATGCCGCGGCGCGTGCCGCCGTCGCCGATGTAGTGCTTGGCCGTCGCCAGCACGCCGCGGCCGTCCTTCAGGCCTTCCTGCAGGCCCTCGACCGAGGCCTGGCCCAGGCGCTTGACCAGCGCCGGGTCGACGCTGAAGCTCTCATAGGTTCGGCCCCAGCGCACGTCCTGCACGACGGCCAGCGTCGGCGCGAACACCCAGTGCAGGCCCGAGGCGCGCACGGCGCGGGCGGTGGCGCGGCCGATGTCGCGCACCAGGTCGGCGTCGCGCGTCGCGCCGAGGGCGATGTTGTGCGGGAACAGGGTGGCGCCGCGCACATTGTTGTGGCCGTGGACGGCGTCGGTGCCCCAGATCAGCGGGATGCCCGGCGTGGCCTGCAGGGCCGCGGCCTGGAACTTCTCCGACAGCGCCCGCCATTGCGCCGGCGTGGCCGCGCGGTCTTCGCCAGGCCAGGCGCCGCCGCCGTTCAGGATGGTGCCGATGGCGTACTCGCGCACCTCGTCCGGCGTGATGGCGCGGATCTCGGGCTGCACGATCTGGCCGAGCTTCTGGCGCAGATTCAGCCCCTTCAGCGCGGCCTCGACCCTGGCTTCCACGGCGGCATCGCGAACGGGCTTGCGGGCCGGCCAGGCCTGCACGATGGAATCGGTATCGCTCGCGGCGCCCGCGGTGCCGGCCAGCAGGAGGGTGCAGGCGAGAAGAACGGGGCGAAGGGAAGAGGGTTTGCGCTGCATGTCATCGGTCGGTTGGGGCCGCGACGGTAGTGGGTGAAGCAAAAAAACGTCAACCCCCGGGCCGACGAGATTGACAGGCCCGACTGTGCCGCATTAGATTTGCGTCGCGTTTGGAACCGGTTCCAATTCTGACACCGAGACTGCCGAAGAGCAGCGAGGTGTCACTCCAAAAAGGCCGGCCGAGCAGCGAACAAGTCGAACCAGGAGACCGAAGATGACCCAGCAAAGCCTGCGCGCCAAGGTGCGCACCCTCACGCCACAACGACCCTACCGCCTCACGCCCGTCGCCCTGTGCGTCGGGCTGCTTGGCGCGCCGGCCCTCGGCCTGGCGCAGACCGCGCCGGCCGGCGACCAGAAGCTCGAGACCGTCACCGTCACGGGCTTCCGCGCCAGCCTCGAGACCTCCATCAGCACCAAGCGCAATGCCGATGCCATCGTCGAGGCCATCTCGGCCGAAGACATCGGCAAGCTGCCCGATGTGTCCATCGCCGACGCCATCTCGCGCCTGCCCGGCCTGACGGCCCAGCGCGTGGCGGGCCGCTCGTCCGTCATCAGCATCCGCGGCATGGCGCCGACGTACGGCGTGACCCTGCTGAACGGCCGCGAGATCGTCTCCACCGGCGACAACCGCTCGGTGGAATATGACCAGTTCCCGTCTGAGCTGATCAATGCCGCCACGGTCTACAAGACGCCCGACGCCAGCCTGTCTGCGCAAGGCCTGTCCGGCACCATCAACATGAAGACGCTGCGCCCGCTGGACTTCTCGAAGTCGCAGATGGTGGTCGGCGCCCGCATGGAGCGCAATTCCAATGGCTCGCTGAATCCGGAGATCTCCGGCACCGGCAACCGCATCAGCGCCTCCTGGGTGACGCAGTCGGCCGACCGCAGCTTCGGCGCCGCCGTCGGCTTCGCCCATCTGGATTCGCCCAACCAGGAAAAGCATTACAAGAGCTGGTGGTGGGCCAACACCAACAACTGGGGTTCACCGCTGCCGGGCGCACCGCTGGATGCCGTGGCCCTGCAGGGCTTCGAGCTCGGCGCCGCCTCGTCGCGCCAGAAGCGTGACGGCCTGATGGGCGTGCTCGAGTACAAGCCCAACGCCGGCTTCCACAGCACGCTGGACCTCTACTACTCCAAGTTCGACCAGACCGAGGCGCGCCGCACGGTGATGTCGGACATGTCGACCTGGTCGGGCGCGGGCTGGACCAACGCGCAGACCAGCGACATCAACGGCGACAAGATCATCACCAGCGGCAACGTCGTCAACACGACGCCGGTGGCGCTGACGACCTACAACAAGCGCAAGGACGACATCCGCGCCATCGGCTGGAACAACGAGCTCAAGCTGGCAGACTGGAAGCTGGTGGGCGACCTCAGCATGTCCAAGGCCAAGCGCGACGAGCAGAACGGCGAAGTGCAGGCCGGCTCCAAGAACCGCGTCACGCTGAACAACGCCAACATCGTCACGGGCGATGGCCGTTCGACCTTCCAGCCCGATTTCGACTTCTCCGACCCCAGCAAGGTCTACCTGACCGACCCGGCCAACTGGGGGCGTGACGGCCGCAGCCAGTTCCCCAAGGTGCGCGACGAGATCAAGGCCCTGAAGCTGAGCGCCGGCCGCAACTTCGACAGCTGGCTCAACAGCGTCGAGGCCGGGGTGGACTACTCGCAGCGCGACAAGTCCATGAACCGCACCGAGGTCTACTACAACCTCAAGAACAACCGCACGCCGGTGCTGATCCCGTCCAACCTGCTGCGCGAGCCGACCGACCTGAGCTTTGCAGGCAGCAACATCCGCATGGTCAATTTCGACCTGCCCAGCGTGCTCAGCCTCTACGACGCCGTGCCGGCCTCGGCCGACCAGGCGCCCGGCCGGGTCTGGGCCGTGCACGAGAAGGTGACGGCGGCCTACGGCAAGCTGGGCATGGAGTTCGACTGGGGCGTGCCCATCCACGGCAGCCTGGGCCTGCGCGTCGTGCACGCCCAGCAGTCCAGCAACGGCCTGCTGTGGAATCCCAAGACCAGCGCCAGCGCCCCGACGAGCGGCGGCACCAGCTACACCGACACCCTGCCCAGCATCAACCTGTCGGCCGAGCTGACCCAGAACACCATCCTGCGCTTCGGCCTGGCCAAGGTGCTGGCACGCCCGAACATGGAAGACATGCGCGCCGGCTTCTCGGGCATCAACGTCAGCAGCACCGACCGCACCTGGTCGGCCAGCGGCGGCAACGCCAACCTGGAACCCTGGCGCGCCGACGCGGCGGACCTGTCCGTCGAGCACTACTTCAGCAAGCGCAGCTATGTGGCGGCGGCGGCCTTCCACAAGAACATCAAGAACTTCGTCTACTCGCAGAGCATCCCCTTCGACTTCACCGGCTTCCCCAACCCGACGACCTACACGCCGATCAGCAACATCGGCCTGCTGAGCACCAAGGCCAACGGCCACGGCGGCATGGTGGCGGGCACGGAGCTGAGCGGCTCGCTGGACGCTGGCCTGGTGAGCCCCTCGCTGGACGGCATCGGCGTGACGATGAGCTACTCCAAAACGCGCAGTTCCCTGCATGAGGACAACAACCTCAACAACCCGCTGGACGGCCTGTCGGGCGTGGCGACCAACTTCGTCGTCTACTACGAGCGCGACGGCATCTCCGCCCGCATCGGCAGCCGTCATCGTTCGGCTTTCGTGACGACGGTGCGCGGCACCTTCGGCGAGAACGTGCCCAGCATGATCGCGGCCGAGACCATCCTGGATGCCCAGGTCGGCTACGCCTTCGAGTCCGGCGCCTTCAAGGGCCTGTCGCTGACGCTTCAGGTGAACAATCTGCGTGATCGCCCCTACCGGACTCGCGTCGGCATCTCCACGGGCGCCAAGGACCCGAATGCCACGCTGCCGGAGCGCTACACGTCCTATGGCCGCCAGTTCCTGCTCGGCGGCACCTACAAGTTCTGATCGATTTCTAGTTCCCTGACCCCGCGCCGGCCCCCGTGGCCGGCGCCCTCACTCCCAAGCATGAGCTCCAACAACGCCCCGACCCGCAAAGACTTCCCCGCCGACTTCCGTTGGGGCGTTTCCACTTCCTCCTTCCAGATCGAAGGCGCCGGCCAGGAGGACGGCAAGGGCGAATCGATCTGGGATCGCTTCTGCCAGCAGCCCGGCCGCATCCGTGACGGCAGCAACGGCAACGTCGCCTGCGACCACTACCACCTCTGGCCGCAAGACCTGGACATGGCCAAGGGCCTGGGCGTCAACGCCTACCGCTTCTCCATCGCCTGGCCGCGCATCCTCCCCACGGGACGTGGTGCCGTGAACGAAGCCGGCCTGGCCTTCTACGACCGTCTGGTGGACGGCATGCTGGAGCGCGGCCTCGACCCCTGGTGCACGCTCTACCACTGGGACCTGCCCCAGGCCCTGCAGGAGCAGGGCGGCTGGACCTCGCGCGAGACCGTCACCGCCTTCCTCGAATACACCGACATCGTCACCCGCCGCCTGGGCGATCGCGTCAAGCACTGGATCACCCACAACGAACCCTGGTGCTCCTGCATGATGGGCTACTGGGAAAACATCCACGCGCCCGGCGGCACCAGCTTCGCCGACGCGCTGCAGGCCAACCACCATGTGCTGCTGTCGCATGGCCAGGCTATTTCCGTCATCCGCAAGAACTCGGCCGATGCCAAGGTTGGCATCACGCTGAGCCTGCACCCCATCACGGCGGCTTCCAACAGCGCCGAAGACCTCGCCGCGCTGAAGCGCCATGACGGCCTGCGCAACCGCTGGTTCCTCGACCCGCTGTTCGGCCGCGGCTATCCGGCCGACACGCTGGCGCTGGTCGGCGACGCCGCGCCCAAGGTCGTCGAAGGCGACTTGCAGGCCATCGCGAGGGCGACCGACTTCCTCGGCGTGAACTACTACTTCCCCGAGATGGTCAAGGACGACGCGCAAGGCGGCCCGATGCGCGCCAGCCTGGTCGAGAAGGAAGGCGTCGAGCGCACCGGCTTCGGCTGGGAGGTCTCGCCGCAGGGCCTGGTGGACCTGCTGACCCGCCTCCAGCGCGACTACAACCCGCCCGTCATCCAGCTGACCGAGAACGGTTCCACTTTCGAGGACGTGCTGACGCCGGAAGGCCGCGTGCACGACAAGGAGCGCCTGTCCTATCTGCAGCGCCACCTGGCGGCCTTGAAGCAGGCCATCGATGCCGGCGTGCCGGTCAAGGGCTACTTCGCCTGGAGCCTGCTGGACAACTTCGAATGGGCCGAGGGCTATCTGCGCCGCTTCGGCATCGCCTATGTGGACTACGCCTCCCAGAAGCGCATCCTGAAGGACAGTGGCCTCTGGTACGGCCAGTTTCTGAACGAATAATTAACGCGCAAGCGGCCGTTTGTTCAAGGGTACAGGCGGTTTCTAAATGAAATATTACAGGGTCAACACTCAGGCGCGTTCAGCCGCGCCGGGGCAAACTGCGCTCGCTGCCCCACAAGATCCGGAGACAAGATGAAGTTCCCCCGCCACGCCCTGGCCGCTGTTGCGCTGCTTGTTGCAACCGCTTCCAACGCCGCCGAACCCCTCAAGGCCGAGGTCATCCACTGGTGGACCTCGGGTGGCGAATCCGCCGCCGCCAAGACCCTGGCCGAGGCCTACAAGGCCCAGGGCGGCATCTGGGTGGACACCGCCGTCGCCCTGGGCGAGCAGGCCCGCTCGGTCGCCATCAACCGCATCGCCGGCGGCAACCCGCCGACGGCCGCGCAGTTCAACACCACCCAGCAGTTCCGCGACATCGTCGACCAGGGCCTGCTGAACAACGTCGACGCCGTGGCCCAGCGCGACGGCTGGGACAAGTTCCTGCCCGAGACCGTGCTGAGCGCCATCCGCGTCAACGGCCACTACTACGCCGCGCCGGTCAACATCCACAACATGACCTGGTTCTGGTTCTCCAAGGCCGCCTTCAAGAAGGCCGGCATCGCGGAAGAGCCCAAGAGCTTCGACGAGCTGTTCGCGGCCCTGGACAAGCTCAAGGCCGCCGGCCTCGTGCCCCTGGCCCATGGCGGCCAGCCCTGGCAGGACGGCATCGTCTTCACCGCCGTGCTGGCCCACTACGGCGGCCGCGACCTCTATCTGAAGATCTTCCGCGACCGCGACCCCAAGGCCATCCAGGGCGAAGAGTTCAAGAAGGTGCTGCTGGCCTTCAAGAAGCTGCAGAGCTACACGGACAAGGGCTCGCCGGGCCGCAACTGGAACGATGCGACCGCCATGCTGATCAGCGGCCGCGCCGGCGTGCAGATCATGGGCGACTGGGCCAAGGGCGAGTTCGCCCAGGCCAAGCAGGAGGCCGGCAAGGACTACGGCTGCGCTCCCGGCTTCGGCCCCAAGGCGCCCTACATCATCCAGGGCGACGTGATGGTCTTCCCCAAGACCGACAAGCCCGACCAGGTCAAGGCCCAGCAACTGCTCGCCAGCGTCATCACCCAGCCCGCCACCCAGGTTGCCTTCAGCATCAAGAAGGGCAGCATCCCCATCCGCACCGACGTCGACGTCAGCAAGATGGACCTGTGCGCCCAGATGGGCGTGGCGGCCATGAAGGACAAGTCGCGCCACCTGGCCAATGGCGAGATCTACATCACGCCCGACCAGAACGGGGCCCTGCAGGATGTGCTGACCAGCTACTGGAACCGCAACATCCCCGTCGAGAAGGTCCAGAAGGACATCGTCTCCGCGCTGAGGAACTGATGAAGCGCCGTGGTCTCGCGGCCTGGGGCGCGCTGCTGCCCCTTGGCCTGATCGTCTGCGTCGGCTATATCGGCACGGTGCTGTGGACGCTGCGCACCTCGGTGTCCAGCTCCCGCACCTTCCCGAGCAGCGACTTCGTCGGCCTGCAGCAGTTCGAGCGCCTGCTCGACAACGACCGCTGGCAGCACGCCATCCACAACCTCGCGGTCTACGGCGTGCTCTACATCGTCGCCGCCATGGCCATCGGCTTTTTGCTGGCCGTCTTCATCGACCAGAAGGTCAGGGGCGAGGGCGTGCTGCGCACGGCTTTCCTGTACCCGTATGCGATGTCCTTCGTCGCCACGGGTCTCGTCTGGCAATGGGTGCTCAACCCCGACAGCGGCCTGCAGAACGCGCTGCAGCAGATGGGCTGGAAGGACTTCAGTTTCGACTGGATCGTCGACCAGGACATGGTCATCTACACCGTCGTCATCGCCGGCACCTGGCAAGGTGCCGGGCTGGTCATGGCGTTGATGCTGGCCGGCCTGCGCGGCATCGACGAGGAGATCTGGAAGGCCTCAAAGCTGGACGGCATCCCGACCTGGCGCGTCTACCTGTCCATCGTGCTGCCCATGATGGGGCCGACGCTGGCGACGGTCTTCACGCTGCTGGCCACCGGCGTCGTCAAGGTCTTCGACACCGTCGTCGCCATGACCCAGGGGGGGCCCGGCACGGCCAGCGATGTGCCGGCCAAGTTCATCATGGACCATCTGTTCGGCCGCGCGAATCTGGCACTCGCCTCGGCGGGCGCCGTGATGCTGCTGCTGACGGTCCTGGCCCTCGTCGCGCCGCTCGCCTATGTGCGCAGCCGCAAGCAAGCGCAGGGAGGCCACTGAGATGAATATGCCCCTCGCCCAACCTCGCATCGCTGAACGCGAGCGAGTCTGGTCGGTCTTGCAGACCGCGCTGCGGTATGAGCCGCAGCTCTTCGGCAGGCACGTGTCGCCCACCGGGCGCCATGTGTCCGGCCTCAGCCCCCGCGGGGACGGCGATGCGTGCGGCATCGAGCCGCACGCACATCGCCAGAGCGGGCCGGCTAGGGAGCGGCCCGTCGCTCGGCCCGAATGCGGAACGGACGACTGACATGACCAAGAAACGAAAGTCCGCCGCGGTCTGGGCCCGCATCGGCGTCTACGCCTTCCTGATCTTCGCCGCGGCCTTCTTCCTGCTGCCGCTGTACGTGATGCTGACCACCTCGTTCAAGAGCATGGACGAGATCCGCCTCGGCCAGATCTTCGCGCTGCCGTCGTCCATCACCTTCGACGCCTGGCGCGCCGCCTGGAGCGAGGCCTGCACCGGCGTCAGCTGTGAGGGCGTGCGTGGCGGCTTCTGGAACTCGGTGACCATCGCCGTGCCCTCGGTCGTGCTTCCCATCCTGCTGGGTGCCATCAACGGCTATGCCCTCTCCTGGTGGAAGCCCAAGGGCAGCCAGTGGCTGTTCGGCGTGCTGATGATGGGCGCCTTCATCCCCATCCAGGTGATGATCTATCCGCTCGTCAAGCTGGAAGCGGCCATCGGCATCTACAGCAGCCTGCCCGGCATCGTCGTCGTGCACCTGGTGTTCGCCATGCCCATCATGACGCTGCTGTTCCGCAACTACTACGCGGGCCTGCCGGCCGAGCTGTTCAAGGCGGCGCGCGTGGACGGCGGTGGCTTCTGGCGCATCTTCATCCAGCTGGTGCTGCCGATGTCCACGCCCATGCTGATCGTTGCGGCCATCATGCAGATCACCGGCGTGTGGAACGACTACATCCTGGGCCTGACCTTCGCCGGCCGCGACAACCTGCCGATGACGGTGCAGCTGAACAACGTCATCAACACGACGACCGGCGAGCGTCTCTACAACCTCAACATGGCCGCGACGATCCTGACGTCTGCCGTGCCCCTGTTGGTCTATCTGATTTCCGGCCGCTGGTTCGTCCGCGGCATTGCGGCAGGAGCCGTCAAATGAGTGGCGTGAACATCCAGGGCCTGAGCATCAAGTTCGGCCACAACGAAGTCATCAAGGGCCTGGACCTGCAGGTCCATGAAGGCGAATTCCTCGTGCTGCTCGGCCCCTCGGGCTGCGGCAAGTCGACGCTGCTGCACAGCATCGCCGGCCTCATCGACGTCAGCGGCGGCAGCATCCACATAGCCGGCACCGACATGACCGACGCCGAGCCCTCCGAGCGCGGCATCGGCATGGTCTTCCAGAGCTATGCGCTGTACCCGACCATGACGGTGGAGCGCAACATGTCTTTCGGTCCGCGCGTGGCCGGCGTGCCCAAGGCCGAGATCGAGAAGCGCGTCAACCGCGCGGCCGAGATGCTGCACCTGACGCCGCTGCTGGACCGCAAGCCGGCCCAGCTCTCGGGCGGCCAGCGCCAGCGCGTCGCCATCGGCCGCGCCCTGGTGCGCGAGGCCGGCGTCTTCCTGTTCGACGAGCCCCTGTCCAACCTCGACGCCAAGCTGCGCGCCGAGCTGCGCCGCGAACTCAAGCTGCTGCACCAGACCTTGGGCAACACCATGATCTATGTGACGCACGACCAGGTCGAAGCCATGACCCTGGCCTCTCGCATCGTCGTCATGAAGAGCGGCGTCATCCAGCAGATCGGCACGCCCAGCGAGGTCTACGAGCGCCCGGCCAATCTCTTCGTCGCCGGCTTCCTCGGCGCCCCGGCCATCAACCTCGTACCGGCCAAGGTCGGCGCCGATGGCCGCTCGCTGGAAGGCGCGCTGAACCTGCAGCTCGCCGAAGGCCGCGTGAAGCCGGGCCAGAACGTCGTGCTGGGTGTTCGCCCCGAGCACATGCGCCTGCAGTCCGATGGCCGCTGGCGCGCGACGGTGCAGCTGGTCGAGCCCATGGGCAACCACCAGGTCGTCTGGATGAAGCTCGGCGAGCAGGGCTTCTCGGCCCTGGTGCACGACGGCCGCCGCATCACCGCCGGCGAGGAACTGGCCTTCGACATCGACGAGTCGGCGCTGAACTTGTTCGACGCGTCGACCGAGCAACGCCTGGCCTGATGGACGCGCTGCGCCGCATCGTCATCGTGGGCGGCGGCAGCGCCGGCTGGATGAGTGCGGCGGCCCTGGCGGCCAAGCTGGGGCCGCAAGGGCCCTGGCAGATCACCCTGGTCGAGTCCGATGAGATCGGCATCGTCGGCGTCGGCGAGGCCACCATCCCGCCCATCCGCGGCTTCAATGCGCGCATCGGCCTGGACGAGGACGAGTTCCTGCGCGAGACCGGAGGGACCTTCAAGCTCGGCATAGAGTTCGTCAACTGGGGAGTCGTCGGCGAGCGATACATGCACGCCTTCGGTGATGTCGGCCGGCCACTGGACGAGCTGCCTTTTCATCAGCATTGGCTGCGCCTGGCCTCCGAGGTGCCGCTGGCCGAGTTCTCGATCAACAACCAGGCGGCCCTGGCCGGCCGCTTCATGCGCCCGCGGTCCGACATGGCCGGTTCGCCGCTGGCCGAGATTGCCTACGCCTTCCACTTCGATGCCTCGCGCTACGCGGCCTTGCTGCGCCGGCATGCGCAAGGCAAGGGCGTGCAGCGCATCGAAGGCCGCATCGCGCGTGTCGAGCGCGAGGGCGAGCACATCCGCCGCCTGCATCTGCAGGACGGCTCAGTCGTCGAAGGCGACTTCTTCCTCGACTGCTCCGGCCTGCATGCCCTGCTGATCGGCAAGACCCTGGGCGTCGCCTTCGAGGACTGGTCCAACTGGCTGCCCTGCGACCGCGCCTGGGCCGTGCCGACGGCCAACCACGGTCCGCTGCTGCCCTACACGCGGGCGACGGCGCATGAGGCCGGCTGGCAATGGCGCATCCCGCTGCAGCACCGCACCGGCAACGGCCATGTGTTCGCCAGCGCCTTCACCGACGAGGCCGCGGCGCGCGACACGTTGATGCGCAATCTCGATGCCGAGCCGCTCGCCGAGCCGCGCCTCATCAAGTTCCGCACCGGCCGCCGCCAGCGGGCCTGGGTCGGCAACTGCGTCGCCATCGGCCTTTCCAGCGGCTTCCTGGAGCCGCTGGAGTCCACCAGCCTGCACCTGATCCAGAGCGCCGTGCTGCGCTTGATCGACCTCTTCCCGGCCACAGGCCTGGAGGCGGCCGACATTGCCGAATACAACCGCCAGACCGCGGCCGAGATGGCTTCGGTGCGCGACTTCATCATCCTGCACTACAAGCTGACGCGCCGCGACGATTCGCCCTTCTGGCGCCATTGCCGCGCCATGGCCGTGCCGGAGTCGCTGCAGGCCCGCATGGACCTCTTTGCCAGCCATGGCCGTCTGTTCCGCCACGGTCAGGAGCTGTTCTCCGAGCCCAGCTGGCTGCAGGTGCTGATCGGCCAGGGCCTGATGCCGCGCGGCCACCACCCGCTGGCTGCGACCCGACCGCATGAGCAGGCCCAGCAATTCGTCGACGACGTCCGCCACGTCGTGCGCCGCTGCGTGGACGTGATGCCCGCGCATGCCGATTTCCTCGCCGACATCAACGCCGTGAACCAGCGGCGCTAAAAACCAACGACATGAAGACACTGCTTTTGACGCTGACGGCCGCGCTCGCGACTGCTGCTAACGCTGCTCCTGTGCGGGCCTTCCTGACCACGGCCGACCAGCAGCAATTGCTGGCACCGAGCCCGGTCGACAAGACGGCGAAGGCCGGTGAAGTCATCCGCATCGACCCCAGGCGCCAGCACCAGCGCATCGCCGGCTTTGGTGCCGCCATCACCGAGGGCTCGGCCTGGTTGATCCGCCATGGCATGAGCGAGTCCCAGCGCGACGCGCTGATGCGCGAGCTCTTTACCCGCGATGGCAACGGGCTGGGCTTCGAGTTCACGCGCTTGACCATCGGTGCGTCGGACTTCTCGCGCAGCCACTACAGCCTGGACGACATGCCCGCGGGCCAGAGCGACCCGGAGCTGAAGCACTTCTCGCTTGCCAAGGAGCGCGAGGACGTCATCCCCGCCGTCAAACAGGCCCTGGCGCTGAACCCGCGGCTGCAGGTCATGGCGTCGCCCTGGAGCGCTCCGGGCTGGATGAAGACGACCGACAGCCTGGTGCAGGGCCAGTTGAAGCCCGAGTTCTACGGCGCCTTCGCCAACTACATGGTGCGCTACGTAGAGGAGATGAAGGCTGAGGGCGTGCCCATCTTTGCGCTGACGCTGCAGAACGAGCCCCACTTCGAACCCGGTGACTACCCCGGCATGCGCATGCCGCCCGCCACGCGCGCGGCCGTCGTTGGCCAGCACCTCGGCCCGCTGCTGAAGGCCAAGGGCATGAAGACCCAGCTGCTGGAGTGGGACCACAACTGGGACGAGCCCTGGAGCCCGCTGTCCATGCTGTCCGACAAGACGGCGCGTCAATACGTGTCGGGCGTGGCCTGGCATTGCTATGCCGGCGACGTGTCGGCCCAGTCCCAGGTGGCCCAGCATTTCCCTGAGCTGGACGTCTGGTTCACCGAGTGCTCCGGCGGCGAATGGAAGCCGCAGTGGGCCGAGACCCTGCCCTGGATCACGCGCAACCTCATCATCGGCAGCACCCGCCACGGCGCGCGCGGCGTGCTGATGTGGAACCTGGCCCTGGACCCGCAATACGGCCCGCACCTCGGCGGCTGCAAGGACTGCCGCGGCGTCGTCACCATCGACCCCAAGACCGGCAAGGTCACGCGCAACATCGAGTACTACGCCTTCGGCCACGCCAGCCGCTTCGTCAAGCAGGGCGCGCGGCGCGTGGACTCGGAGGGCGGAGCCAAGGGCCTGGATCATGTCGCCTTCACCAACCCGGACGGCAGCACGGCCCTCATCGTCAGCAACTCCGCCGCGGAGCCGCGTCGCTTCATGGTGCAGGCACCGGGGCAGCGCTTCAGCTACGAGCTGCCGACCAGTGGCGTCGTGACCTTCATCTGGTGATGCCATGCGATTGATGGCCCTGCTCGCGGCCTTGCTGGCCGCATCCAATGCCCAGGCCCTCGAGCTGGCGGGGGTCTTTGCCGACCACATGGTGCTGCAGCGCGAGACGCCGCTGCGCGTCTGGGGCCAGGCTGAGCCGGGCCAGAAGGTGCATGTGCAGCTCGCTGATCGGCATGCCGATGTCGTGGCGGGACAAGACGGCCGCTGGCGAGCCAGCCTCGCGCCGTTGAAGGCCGGCGGGCCTTATCAGCTGCGGGTCAGCGCCGGAGTCGAGCAACGCCGCCTGGACGATGTGCTGATCGGCGATGTCTGGATCGCCGCCGGCCAGTCGAATATGGAATGGCGCCTGGCCGATGCGAATACCGCGGCGGCCGAGATCGCTGCGGCCGGCGACCACCCGCAGATCCGCCACGCCAAGATGCCGCATCGCGTCAGCCTGCAGCCGCTTCAGGAGGCGCCGCCGCTGCGCTGGGACGTCGCCAGCCCGGCCACGGCCGGCGAGTTCAGCGCCGTGGCCTGGCATTTCGCGCGCCGCGTGCAGGCCGATGTGAAGGTGCCCATCGGCATCCTCAACCTGAGCTGGGGCGGCACCCATGTCGAGACCTGGACCAGCCCGCGGGCCGCGGCCACCGATCCCGACCTGGCCGCCACGATGCGCGCCATGCCCACCGATGCGGCCGCCTTTGTGCAGGGCCGCCAGGACCAGATGCTCGAGCGCGTGAGGCATTTCCAGGGCACGGTACCGCAAGCCGTCGCCGGCGCCGACCCCGCCCTGGACGACCAGGCCTGGCCCACGCTGAACACGCCCCAGGTGTGGGAGACGCAAGGCCTGCCGGGCCTCGACGGCCAGGTCTGGCTGCGCCGCCACTTCACCTTGACCACGGCCGAAGCCACGGGCGCCGCGACGCTTCACCTCGGCCCCGTCGACGACTGCGACGAGACCTTCGTCAACGGCCAGCCGGTCGGCAAGACCTGCGGCTGGGAGACGCCGCGCGTCTACGCCGTGCCGGCCGGTCTGCTGCACGAGGGCGACAACCTCATCGCCGTTCGCGTGACCGACACCGGCGGCGATGGTGGCATTCACGGCCAGGCGGCCCAGCTGCGCCTTGAAACCAGCGCGGGCCCCCAACGCCTCGCCGGCCGCTGGCAGGCCCGTGTCGAGGCCCTGCAGCCCGTCACCGAGCCCGGCCCCAACGACCTGCCCAGCCTGCTCTTCAACGGCATGGTCCAGGCCTTCACGCCCTTCGCGGCACGTGGCGTCATCTGGTACCAGGGCGAGACCAACGCACCGCGCGCGGCCCGCTATGCCCAGGCCTTCCCGCGTCTGATCAACGACTGGCGCGCACAGTGGCGCGAGCAGGGCCAGCAAGGCACGCTGCCCTTCTACTTCGTGCAGCTCTCGTCCTTCGGCCCCCGCCCGCCCCTGCCCGAGGGCAGCGCCTTCGCCGAGCTGCGCGACGCCCAGCGCCAGACGGTGGAAAAGCTGCCTGCCACCGGCATGGCCGTCAGCATCGACGTCGGCGACGCCAACGACATCCATCCGCGCGACAAGCAGACGGTGGGTGAGCGCCTGGCTCGTATCGCGCTGGCCCAGACCTATGGCGAGCCCATGCCCTTCAAGGGTCCGACGCTGCGCGCCAGCCGCGCCCGGCCCGACGGCAGTTTCGAGCTGACCTTCAACGACGTCGCCGGCGGCCTGGCCACGCGGGGCGGGGGCTCCTTGCTGGGCTTTGCCGTGGCCGGCGCGGACCAGCGCTTCTTGCCCGCCCGCGCCGAGATCACCGGCCCCCATCGGGTGCGCGTCTGGAGTGAAGCTGTCGCCAAACCCGCGGCGCTGCGCTATGCCTGGGGCGACACGCCCCTCGAAGCCAATCTGGTCGACGGTGCCGGGCTGCCCGCGACGCCCTGGCGCAGTGACCGTTGGCCGCTGGCCACACGTGATATTCGTCCTGAGTTCTAACGACGTCAGGCGTGCATGGATCGCGCCCACCGCGCCTTCCTGGCTAGGATGGGCCGATGACATGGCTGCTGTTGATCAGCTCCAGCCTGCTGCTGATGGTGGGCGTGGCGATGATGGTGCTGTCCCGGTTGGAGCCGGACCACCGCCATATCCGTGACTGGGGCTGGAGTCATATCTTTCTCGCCTTCGGCCTCGCCCTGGGCGTGGCCCTGGTGCCGGCGGACACCACCTCCCTGCAGTACAAGCTGCAGGCCCCCTTCGCCACCGCCTGCATCATTGCTTCGCTGGCCTGGCAGCTGGCCGGTGCCAGCCACTATCGGGGCCGGCCCTGGAACTGGCGGCGCACCCTGCCGCTGTTCGTCGCGATGCTGGGCTTCGTGCTCGCCCTGGCGCTGGTGCAGTTGCGCCTGGCCATCGTCGCTTCGGCCCTGCTGCTGACCGGTGGGGCCTGGCTCGCCGCCTGGTGGCTGTGGCGTGGTGGCGAGACGGCCGAGCGGGTCGTTTCGGGCTGCTTCGTCGCCCTGGGCCTGGTGCACCTGAGTGGTCCCATGCTCGACCCGCTGGCGCGGTCTGCCGCTACCCACATCGTCGGCACCTATGTGCAGGGCACCTTGGCCATGGCGCTCGTGCTGCTGTCTGTGCGGCGCGCCCACGGCGAGGCCAAGCGAATGGGCGAGCGGCTGCGCCAGCTTTACGAGCAGTCCATGCAGGGCCTCGTCGTGCTGCGCGATGGCCGGGCGGTCTTCGCCAACCCCGCGGCACTGGCCATGTTCGGCTTCGATCGCATCGAAGGCACGCTGCCGGTCGAGTTCCTGATCGCGCCGGGCGATCTCGAGGCCTCGCGCGCCCGCTATGCGCAACTGATCCAGCAGCGCTCGGGCCAGGTCGCCTGGGAGGGCGAGCGCTTTCGCCGCGACGGCAGCGCCATCTATCTGCGCGGCAGCTCCAGCTACATCGAATGGGAGGGCGGCCCGGCCCTGCTGGTGCTGATGCTGGACGACACCGAAAGACAGCGCGCCACCGAGGCCCTGCGCCGCCAGGCCCTGCACGACGAGCTGACCGACCTGCCCAACCGCCATGCCGCCCTGGCCCGCCTGGCCGAGCTGACGGCGCCCGGCAGCCCGGGTTTCGCCCTGCTGTCGGCCGACCTGGATCGCTTCCAGCTCGTCAACGAAAGCCTGGGGCACGAGACCGGCGACGCGCTGCTGCAGGCCATCGCCGCCAGGCTGCGTGAGACCCTGCCGCCCGAGGCCCTGGTCGCGCGGCTGGGGGAGGACCAGTTCCTGCTGCTTCACCCCGGCGTCGAAGACGATGCCGCCGCCCAGCTGGTCGGCCAGCGCCTGCTGGCGCTGATGAACCTGCCGTTCGCCGTCGCGCATCGGGCGCTGTATGTGCATCTGTCGGTCGGCATCGCGCGCTTCCCGGCGCATGGCCAGAACGGCGCGGCCCTGCTGCGCGCGGCCGACGTCGCCATGCACCAGGCCAAGCAGCAGGCCGGCGCCGCCGTCGTCGCCTTCCAGCCCGGCATGGCGGCGGCCGCGGGCGGTCTGCTGGAAATCGAACAGGCCCTGGCCGCGGCCATCGAGCGCGAGGAATTCCAGCTCGACTATCAGCCCAAGTTCGAGGCCGGCACACGGCGTCTGGCCGGCTTCGAGGCCCTGGTGCGCTGGCAGCGGCCGGGCCGGGGCCGTGTCAGCCCGGCCGACTTCATTCCGGCCGCCGAACGCACGGGCCAGATCGTGCCCCTGGGCGCGCTGATCCTTCGCCAAGCTGCCCAGCAGCTGCGGTCCTGGCAGCAGCAGGGCCTGAAGCCCATGCCCGTCGCGGTGAATGTCTCGCCGCTGCAGTTCGAGGACAGTGGCTTTGCCGACTGGGTGCTGGATCTGGTGCGCGCCCATGGCGTGGACCCCGCGCTGATCGAGGTCGAGATCACCGAGACGGCGGCCATGACGCATATGGACCGCGTGCTGCCCCAACTGGCCCGGCTGCGCGAGGCGGGCGTCGGCGTGGCCTTCGACGACTTCGGCACCGGCCAGAGCTCGCTGACCCTGTTGCGCCGCCTGCCCATCACGACGCTGAAGCTGGACCGCAGCATGGTCGATCCCCTGCCCGAACCGTCGGCCGGTGCCGTGGTGCGGGCCGCCTGCGTCGTGGCCGAAGCCCTGGGCCTGGCCATCGTCGCCGAAGGGGTCGAGACCGAGGCCCAGGCTGCGGAGGTCGAGCGCCTGGGCTGCACGCATCTGCAGGGCTGGCTGCTGTCCAGGCCGCTGGCGGCCGAAGCAGCTGCCGCCTTGCTCAGCTCGCCATCAGCTCACCCATCCGGATCGAGCCCCCCGGCTGCCACGCCGGGTTGAACTGCAGGCCGCTCTTCTCGAACAGCATGACGACGGTGGAGCCGAGCAGGAAGCGGCCCATCTCGTCGCCTTGAGCGAGGGTGACCTGGCCGGGGGCGTAGTCCCATTCCCGCACCGGGCCTTCGCGCTTGATCTGGCCCTGCCAGACGGTGGCCATGCTGCCGACGATGGTGGCACCGACCAGCACCAGCACCCAGCGGCCCAGGGCGTCGTCGTCGAAGACGCAGACGACGCGCTCGTTGCGCGCGAACAGCCCCGGCACGCCGCGCGCCGTCGTCGGGTTCACCGAGAACAGCTCGCCTGGCACATGCACCATGCGCACCAGGCGGCCGGCGGCCGGCATGTGGATGCGGTGGTAGTCCTTGGGGCTGAGATAGAGGTTGGCGAACAGGCCGTCCTGGAAGCGCGCCGCCAGCTGGGCATCACCTCCCACCAGGGCCGTCGTCGAGAAGTTCTGGCCCTTGGCCTGGTAGACCTGGTCGCCCTGGATGCGGCCGACCTGGCTGATGGCGCCGTCAACCGGGCAGATCAGCGGGGCCTGGGCGAGGGGGCGCGCGCCGGGCTTCAGCGCCCGGGTGAAGAAGTCGTTGAAGGTCTTGTAGACCGTGATCTCCGGGTCGGCCGCCTCGGCCATGTTGACGCCATAGCGCGCGACGAAGCGGCGGATGGTGGACGTCGTGAAGCTGCCCATGGGCTTGGACGCGTAATGCCCGGCCAGGCGTGTCAGGGCCAGCTTGGGCATCAGGTATTGGGGCAGGACTTTGAGGCGATCGGACATGGCTTCAGTGTAAGAGTCGACAATTCGCCTCGATGTCCGTCGTCCACAGCTCCTTCTACCGTTTTACCCCGATGCCGGACCCCAGCGGCTTCGCCGAAAGCCTGCGCGTGCGCGGCGCGGAACTGGCCCTGGGCGGCGTCGTGCTGGTGGCCGAAGAGGGCATCAGCGCGGCCATTGCCGGCGAGGCCCGGGCCGTGCAGGCCTTCGAGTCCGAACTGCAGACCCAGCCCGGCCTGGCCGGCCTGCACTTCAAGCACAACGCCTGCGAGCGCCGACCCTTCAGCCGCTTCAAGGTGTCGGTCAAGCGCGAGATCGTCGCCTTCGGCGTGGCCGGCGTCAGCGGCGATGCCACCGACACCCACGTCAGCCCGCAGCGCTGGCGCGAGCTGCTGGCCGAGCCCGACACCGTCGTGCTGGACAACCGCAACAGCTTCGAGTTCAAGCTCGGGCGCTTTCGCGGCGCCATCGATCCCGGCGTGGCCCACTTCCGCGACTTCCCGGCCTATGTCGAGGCGCATCGCGACGAGTGGCGGGGCAAGACGGTGGCCATGTACTGCACCGGCGGCATCCGCTGCGAGAAGACGGCGGCCTGGATGCAGGCCCGTGGACTCCAGGTGGCCCAGCTCGACGGCGGCATCCTGAGCTACCTCGAGGCTTTCCCCGAGGACGCTGCCCGCGACTGGCAGGGCGAGTGCTATGTCTTCGACAAGCGCATCGCCATCGACGCGGCGGCCCGGGAGACCGGCACGACGGCCGAGGACGTCTTCAGCGACCCGGCGGATGCCTGGCGGCTGGCGCGCGCCAGGCGGTTGGACCCCGCGTCCTGATCAGCCCAGGGTCAGGCTGAAGCCAGCCCGGAAGCCGATCTGCTGCAGCACCAGCAGGGCCATCAGCAGCACGAAGGGCAGCACCGGCTGGCGCAGCCGCCAGCTGACGGCGATCAGCAGTGCCGTGACGGCTTCCGTCGCGAAATAGGCGAGGTGGAAGGCCGGCTCGAAACCGTGCACGGGCAGGATCTGCGGCGCGACGCGTGCCAGGGCCGGCGGCAGGATGAGCAGGCCGGTGACGGCCATGTAACGGGCGTGACGATGGATGTCGCGCCGGTGCTGGATGGCCAGCGCAAAAGCGACGGCGAAGCCCAGCAGAAAGCTCAGGTCCACCGGCACCAGGCGCGGCCCGAAGCGCTGGGTGAAGGGGTTGTCGGGGTGGGCCGTTTGCCAGGTCATCCACAGGCCGGCGGCGACGAAGAGGGGCGCGAGGACGTAGGCCAGCTGCCCGACACGGCGGTGCAGATCGCGCCTGCGCAGGCTGATCAGCGTGGGCTGCGCAATCAGCATCAGCATCCAGGCAAAGGCCGTCAGCCCATGGGCATGGTGGCCGAGGTCGGTCTCCCTCAGTTGCGACAGATAGGAGGGGTAGAAGCCCCACAGGCCGGCCCCCAGAACCAGCGCGAAGTAGAGGGGGGTGCGGGCATAGGGCAGTGGCGGCGGCAGGCTGGACATGGCGGGCTCCCTGGTTTTGCCCGTGATTGCAGCAAGGCCGGCCGGCAGCGTCATCCGGATTGCCCCCCGTTCCTGCGGTGGGGGCGCCACTACGGAGGAATGATTCCCCCGCTTCGGAGCAAAGCTTCCGGGCGACGGCCGATGCGCGGCGCCGCAAACCCCGACAATGCGACCGCGCGCCGCTTGCGCGCACCGCAAACTGTCATTCGATGTCTCACCTGATCGTCCACGGCGGCACCCCCCTTTCCGGCCGCATCATTCCCTCGGCCAACAAGAACGCCGTCCTGCCCATCCTCTGCGCGACGCTGCTGACCAAGCAGCCGGTGCGCCTGCGCGGCGTGCCCGAGATCACCGACGTGAAGAAGATCGTCGAGGTCTTCCGCAAGCTCGGCTCCCAGGTCGAGCTGGACTTCAAGACCGGCATCCTCGACGTCCACCACCGCGACACGCATTTCGACCCGGCCGTCGACCGCCTGCCCGAGGAGATGCGCTCCTCCATCATGCTGGTGCCCGGCCTGATGGCTCGCTTCGGCGCCGCCCGCATCGAGGACGACGTCAAGGGTTGCACCCTGGGCGCGCGCGAGATCGACCCCCACGTGGAAGTCTTCGAGCGCTTTGGCGCCCAGGTCGAGCGCCTGCCCGACGGCCTGGTGCTGCGCGTCAACCGGCCCCTCACCGCCAACGCCCACTGGACCGACTACGCCTCGGTCACGACGACCGAGAACTTCGTGCTCTGCGCGGCCCTGGCCGATGGCGTGTCGACGCTGACCAATGCCGCCAGCGAGCCCCATGTGCAGGAGTTCTGCAACTTCATGTCGCTGCTGGGCGCCAGGATCGAAGGCCATGGCACGTCCAAGCTGAAGATCACCGGCGTGCAGGAGCTCGGCGGTGCCGACTACAGCTTCACCGAAGACTTCCACGAGATCGTCACCTTCCTGGCCCTGGGCGCCATCACCGGCGGCGACGTGCGGGTCAAGAACAGCGCGCCGGAGATGTTCCCGCTGCTGGACCGCACCTTCGCCAAGTTCGGCGTGCAGATCGTCCACGAGGACGGCTGGAGCCGCTGCGTGACCCATGGCCCGCTCAAGGTCAAGGAGCCCTTCACCCGCAACATCCTGCAGAAGGTCGAAGCGGCGCCCTGGCCCTATGTGCCGGTGGACCTGCTGCCCATCTTCGTCGCCCTGGGCGTCAAGGCCGAAGGCAGCGTGATGTTCTGGAACAAGATCTACGACGGCGCCATGGGCTGGACCAGCGAGCTTGCCAAGTTCGGCGCCCATGCCTTCCTGAGCGACCCGCACCGCATGATCACCTTCGGCGGCAAGCCGCTGAGCC
>CBHWBD010000044.1:0-29790 GCA_966111775.1 uncultured Comamonadaceae bacterium
GCGCATGCGCTGCAGGATGCCGGTCAGGCCGCCGATGGTGACGTGGTCGCCCACCACCACATGGCCGGCGAAGGTCACGCCGTTGGCCAGCACGTTCTGGTTGCCGATGACGGTGTCGTGGGCGATATGGCAGTAGGCCATGATCCAGTTGTCGTGGCCCACCGTCGTCTCGCCGCGGTCCTGGACCGTGCCGATGTTCAGCGTGCAGAACTCGCGAATCGTGTTGCGGTCGCCGATGACCAGGGTCGTCGGCTCGCCGGCGTACTTCTTGTCCTGGTTGGCCGCGCCGATGGAGCTGAACTGGAAGAAATTGTTGTCGCGGCCGATGGTGGTGTGGCCTTCGATGACGACATGCGGCCCGACCTTGGTGCCCGCGCCAATCTTCACGTGCGGGCCGATCAGCGAATAGGCGCCGACCGTGACCGATGAATCCAACTCGGCGGACGGATCAATCAACGCTGTTGGATGAATCAAAGCCATGCCTGCTCCAGAGAAGCGCGCGCAAGGCGCGTGCTCGACTCCTCCAGCGGCACCCGTGGAACTGGCTTTGCCAGGCCACTGGGTGCGCCCCCTTGAGGGGGAGCGCCGGAGGCGCTACGGGGGTGGGTCATCCTTCGATGCGGCGCATGGTGCACATCAGCTCGGCTTCGGCCGCGACCTGCTCGCCGACCAGCGCGCGGGCGTTGAACTTGTAGATGCCGGCCTTGGCGCGGCCCAGGGTCACTTCCAGGATCAGCTGGTCGCCCGGCTCGACCGGGCGCTTGAAGCGCGCACCATCGATGCCAGCGAAGTAGACGACCGATTTTTCGTCCAGCGTGATGCCCACGCTCTCGATGGCCAGCAGCGTGGCGGCCTGGGCCAGGGCTTCGAGGATGAGCACGCCCGGCATGACCGGGCGGTGCGGGAAATGGCCGAGGAAGAAGGGCTCGTTGATGGAGACGTTCTTGATGGCGCGGATGCGCTCGCCCTTGACGAGTTCCACGACGCGGTCCACCAGCAGGATGGGATAGCGGTGCGGCAGGCGCTGCAGGATTTGATGGATGTCCATCGTCGTCGGGACGGGATTCGGGGTCGTGTTGTCGTTCATTTCTTCTCCAGCGCACGCACGCGTTCGCGCAGGGTGCTGAGCTGTCGCAGCGTGGCCGCGTTCTTTTGCCAGCTCGAATTCTCTTCGAAGGGATAGGGACCGCTGTAGACGCCGGGTTCGCTGATGCTGCGGGTCACGGTTGTCGCGGCGGAGATGTGCACGCCATCGACGATGACCAGGTGGCCGATGATGTTGGCAGCGCCGCCGATGGTGCAGTTGGCGCCAATCCGCGTCGAGCCGGCGACGGCTGCACAGCCCGCCATGGCGGTGTTGCGGCCGATGTGCACGTTGTGGGCGATCTGGATCTGGTTGTCGAGCTTGACGCCGTCTTCGATGACCGTGTCGGCCAAGGCCCCGCGGTCGATGCAGGTGTTGGCGCCGATCTCGACGTCGTCGCCGATCGTCACGTTGCCGAGCTGCTCGATCTTCACGTAGCCGCTCTTGCTCGGCGCGAAGCCGAAGCCGTCGGCCCCGATGACGGCACCGCTATGCACCAGGCCTCGCGCGCCGATGCGGCAGCCGTAACCGAGCACGACGCGCGGCGCGAGCCGCGTGTGGGCACCGACCACGGCGCCGCGCTCGACGACGCTGTGGGCACCGATGCGGGCGTGGTCGCCGATGACAGCGCCAGGCTCGATGACGGCCAGCGGGCCGATCTCGACGCCTTGCCCCAGCGTCGCCTCGGGCGACACGATGGCACTGGCATGCACGCCGACCTTGGGCGCGGGGCGGGTGCGCGCAGCCCACCACTGCGTCAGGCGGGCGAAGTAGAGATAGGGGTCGGGCGTGACGATGGCCGCGCCACGGGCCGAAGCCGCTTCGGCCATGGCCGGCGACACGATGACGCAGGCAGCGGCCGTCGTAGCGAGCTGGGCCTGGTAGCGCGGGTTGGCGAGGAAGCTGATGCTCTCGCCATCCGCCTCATCCAGCGGCGCGATGCGGGCGATGCGGGTTTCTGGCCACCCAAGCAAATCGCCGCCCAAGGCGGCGATGAGGTCGGAGAGCGCGACGTGTGTCGAGCTCATGACGGGCTCGGCTTACTTCTGCGCGTTCAGCGCGTCGATCACCTTCTTGGTGATGTCGACGCGGGCGCTGAAGTGGATGGCGTCCTGCAGGATCAGGTCGTACTTCTCGGTCTCGAAGATCTGCTTGATGACGCGGTTGGCGCGCTCGACCACGGCCGACAGCTCTTCGTTCTTGCGCTGGTTCAGGTCTTCCTGCCACTCGCGGCGCTTGCGCTGCAGATCGCGCTCCTGCTCGACGACGTCGCGCTGGCGGCGGTTGCGCTCGGCTTCGGACAGCGTGGGGGCATCCTTCTCCAGCTTCTCGGCAGCGCCGCGCAGCTTGGTTTCCAGATCGCGCAGGTCCTTCTCGCGCTTGCCGAACTCCGTCTCCAGCTTGATCTGTGCAGCCTTGGCCAGGTTGGCCTCGCGCAGCACGCGCTCGCTGTTGACGTAGCCGATCTTCAGTTCCTGGGCTTGCACGGCCGAAGTGGCCACCATCATCGAAGCGGCCAGAGCCACCGATTGCAAGAGCTTGCTCATCATCAGAATGCAGTCCCGATCTGGAATTGGAATTTTTCGATTCTATCCGTCCGCGCCTTGCGGATCGGCTTGCCGTAACTCAGGCGCAGCGGGCCCATCGGCGAAATCCAGGACAGGCCGATACCGGCCGACACGCGCAACATGTCGCGGCCCTCGTTGTCCTTGCCGTTGGTCAGCGTGTTCCAGTTGAGCTTGGCGTCAGGTCCCCAGACCCCACCGATGTCGGTGAAGCCGAAGATGCGGAAGCTCTTGTCGTTGCCGCTGCCCGGCACCGGCAGGTAGAGCTCGGCGTTGGTGTTGAAGCGGCGATTGCCGCCGATGTAGGAACCCGTCGGGTCCACCGGGCCGAGCGAGCCGGCCTCGAAGACGCGCACCGAGCCCAGGCCGCCGCCGTAGAAGTTCTTGAAGATGGGATAGGGCTTGCCGCCCAGGCCCACGCCCCAGCCGAGTTCGCTGTTGACGCCCAGCGTGATCTTGTTCGTGACCTCGAAGTACTGCTGGTACTGCAAGTTGATGCGGGCGAACTTGGCGTCCCCGATGGCGCTGGTCTCGACGTTGACGCGCTGGTAGCGGCCCTTCAGCGGCGAGATCACGCTGTCGCGGCTGTCACGCTGCCAGCCGATGGTGAAGGGGATGGAATTGCTGCGCTGGCCGAACTGGTTGACGAACAGCAGATAGCTGTTGGGCAGGCCCTTGGACGTCGTGATGTCGGTCTGCTCGTAGCCCAGGCCGAAGAAGACGGTGTCGATTTCGGAGAAGGGCACGCCAAAGCGCAGCGCCCCGCCCTTGGTGACGTACTGGTATTCCTCGCCCAGCGTGTTGATCGGGCGGGTGGTGCGATAGAAGACATCCACCGAGCGCGACACGCCGTCGACCGTGAAGTAGGGGTCGACCGTGCTGACCTGCAGTTGGCGGCCGGTGCGGGCCGTGGCCACGTCGATGCCGAGGTAGTTGCCCGAACCGAAGACGTTGTCCTGGCGGATGGAGCCGGTGAAGGACAGCTTGGTCTGGCTGGAATAACCGGCACCGACCGTGATGGCGCCGGTGGGGCGCTCGACGACGGTCAGGATCACGTCGACCTGGTCCTGGGCGCCCGGCACCTCCTGGGTGTCGATGGTGACTTCCTTGTCCTTGAAGTAGCCCAGGCGCTCGACGCGGTCGCGCGAGGCCTTGATCTTCTGGCCGTCGTACCAGGCCGCCTCGAACTGGCGGAACTCGCGGCGGATGACCTCGTCGCGTGTGCGCGAGTTGCCCGACAAGATGACCTTGCGCACATAGACGCGGCGCTGCGGCTCGGCGACGAAGGTGACGACGACCTGGCCGGTGGCGCGGTCGATGTCGGGCTTGCTGTCGACGCGGGCGAAGGCATAGCCATAGGTGCCGAACAGGTCACTGAAGGCCCGCGTGGTGTTGGCTACCTGCTCGCCCTGGTAGGCCTCGCCGGGCTTCAGGAAGACGAGATGCTTGAAGTCTTCCTGGCGGCCCAGGTAGTCGCCCTCGAGCTTGACGCCCGTGACGGTGTAGGGCTGGCCTTCGCTGACCGTGATGGCGATGCTGATGCTCTGCTTGTCCGGCGAGATGGTCACCTGGGTGGAGGTGACGGCGAACTCGAGGTAGCCGCGGTTCAGGTAGTAGCTGCGGATGGTTTCCAGGTCCGCGTTGAGCTTGGCGCGCGAATAGCGGTCGGTCTTGGTGTACCAGGTCAGCCAGCCGCTGCTCGTCTGCTCCAGCAGGCCCAGCAGCGTGCTCTCGGAGAACACCTTGGTGCCCAGGATGCGGATCTCGGCGATCTTGGCCGGCTCGCCCTCGGTCACGTTGAAACTGACGTTGACGCGGTTGCGCTCGATTGGCGTGATGGTCGTCGTGACCTCGGCGCCATACAGGCTGCGCGTGAGGTACTGGCGCTTGAGTTCCTGCTCGGCGCGGTCGGCCAGGGCCTTGTCGAAGGGCTTGCCTTCACCGATGCCGACGTCCTTCAGCGACTTGGTCAGGGCCTCGGTATCGAACTCCTTCAGGCCGACGAAGTTGACGTTGGCGATGATGGGGCGCTCGTCGATGATGACGACGACGGCCGTGCCCTCGATGCTGATGCGCACGTCCTTGAACAGGCCGGTGGCGAACAGGGCGCGCAGGGCGGCGGCGCCTTTTTCATCGTTGTAGGTGTCGCCGATGCGGAAGGGCAGCGAGGCGAACACGGTACCGGGGTCGGTACGCTGCAGGCCCTCGACACGGATGTCCTTCAGCACGAAGGGGTCGACCGCCCAGGCTGCACCCGCTTGGAACAGCCCCGCGAGAGCCAAAGCCAGGAGTGAGGGGCGACGCTTCGCTCCCGAACTGAAAGAAAAGGACATGGGAACCGGGAGTTTCAGTGTCAGTGCCAGCCCGTCAGGCGGGAGGCAATGTCGTTGGTAAAGGCCAAGGCCATCATCAGCACCAGGATCAGCGCACCAGCGCGCTGCAGTTGCCGTTGCCACCATTCGGAGACGGGGCGGCCGCTCAGACCCTCAAAAAGATGATACATGAGGTGCCCTCCATCGAGCATCGGCAGCGGCAGCAGGTTCAACACGGCGAGACCCAGGGAGATCCGGGCCAGGAATTCGAGATAGGGCACAAGCCCGGCGCGGGCGGATTGTCCTGCGGCATCGGCGATCGCCAGAGGCCCGCCAAGGTTCTTTACCGAAGCCTCGCCCACCAGCATGCGGCCGAGCAGGCGCACCGTCGTGGCCGCCATGTCCCAGCTCTGGCCCACGCCCCGCCACAGGCCGTCGGCGAAGCCATAGCTGACGAAGACGCGCTCGAACCTGCCACTGGGCAGGATGTCCATCTTCGCCACCTGGCGGCCGTGATCGTCCACGACGCGCGGCGTCGGCTTCAGTTCGACGACCTGGCCCGCACGCTCGACGCGCCAGACCATGGTGCGCGGCTGCTTGTCGTCGTGGGCGCGGCGGATGGTGTCGCGCAGGGCGGCGGAATCGGCGACCGGCTGGCCATCGACGGACAGCACCCGGTCGCCGGCCATCAGACCCGCCGCGGCGCCCGGGCCGCCGGCGGTGACCTGGCTGATCACGGGCTCGGCCAGCGGCAGCAGGCCGATGTCCTGGAACAGCCTGGCATCGGGCGCCCGGCCCGCGAGGCGCTCGGTCTCGAGATGGACGCTGCGCGAACCATGGCCCTGGGCATCGCTGACCGTCAGATACAGGGACTCGCCCAAGGCTTGAGCGCGTGCGACAGCCGACTGCAGATCGGACAGGGAGTCGACGTCCTGCCACTGCTGGTTGTCAGGCGACGTGGCGCGCACCCAGTCGCCGGCATGCAGGCCGGCGCGTTCGGCCAGGGAGCCGACCGGCGGCGTGCCGAGCACGGCCTTGGGCACTTCGCTGCCGACCCAGGCGACGACGGCGAACAGCAGCACCGCCAGCAGCCAGTTGGCCGCCGGCCCCGCCGCGACGATGGCGGCGCGCTGGCGCAGCGGGCGCTGGGTGAAGGCCTGCTCGCGCTCGGCCGGCGCCACGGGCCCGTCGCGCTCATCCAGCATGCGCACATAGCCACCCAGCGGCAGGGCGCTCAGCGTGAACTCGGTGCCGTTGCGGCCGACACGGCGCCACAGCACGCGGCCGAAGCCGATGGAGAAACGCAGCACCTTGACGCCGCAGGCCCGCGCCACGCGGTAGTGACCCCATTCATGGATGGCGATCAGCAGCGCGAGCGCAACGAGAAAGGCCGGGATGTCCGAAAGGCTCATAGCAGTCGCAGTGCATGCTCGCGGGTACGGGCGTCCAGGTCCAGCAGCGCCTCGATGCTGGCGCAGTCGCCCGGCTGAACGTCCGCCAGGCATTGCGAGTTGACCGCGTGGATGCGATCAAAGCGCAGGCGGCCGTTCAGGAAGGCGTCCACCGCCACCTCGTTGGCCGCATTCAGCACCGTGGTGCTGCCTTCCGGCGCGCGCAGGGCCTGCCAGGACAGGTGCAGGCCGGGGAAGCGGATGGCGTCGGCCTCCTCGAAAGTGAGGCTGGGCGTGGTCAGCAGATCCAACCGGCTGGCACCCGAGGTGATGCGCTCGGGGAAGGACAGGCCGTAGGCGATGGGCACGCGCATGTCCGGCGTACCGAGCTGGGCCAGCACCGACTGGTCACGGCAGACCACCATCGAATGGATGATGCTCTGCGGGTGGATGATGACCTTGATCTGCTCGGGCGTCAGGCCGAACAGCCAGCGCGCCTCGATGACCTCCAGGGCCTTGTTCATCATGGTCGCAGAGTCGACCGAGATCTTGCGGCCCATGACCCAGTTGGGGTGGGCGCAGGCTTGGGTCGGCGTCACGTCGGCCAGCGTCTGGGGGTCGCGGCTGCGGAAGGGGCCGCCGGAGGCCGTCAGCACGATGTGGTCGATGCGCTCATGCCAGGTGGCGCGGTCTTCGGGCAGGCACTGGAAGATGGCCGAGTGCTCGCTGTCGATGGGCAGCAGCGTGGCGCCGCCCTCCTCCACCGCATGCATGAACAGGGCCCCGCCGACGACGATGGCCTCCTTGTTGGCCAGCAGCAGGCGCTTGCCGACGCGCGCGGCCGCGATGGCCGGCGCCAAGCCGGCAGCGCCGACGATGGCCGCCATGACGGTGTCGACGTCCGGATGGGCGGCGATGTCAGCCAGCGCCTGGGCGCCGTCCAGCACTTCGGTGGCACTGCCAGCCTCGCGCAGCAGCTCGCGCAGGCGGGCAGCGGCTTCGCGTTCGGGCATGACCGCAAAGCGCGGCTTCACGGCCAGGCATTGCTTGAGCAGCTCGTCCACCCGGCTCATCGCGCTCAAGGCCACGGCTTCATACCGCTCTGGATGGCGGGCGATGACATCCAGCGTGTTGACACCGATGGAGCCCGTGGAGCCCAGCACGCACACGCGTTGGCGGTTCATAGCGAGATCAGCGCCAGCGCCAGCGGGAAGACCGGCAGCAGCGCATCGATGCGGTCCAGCACGCCGCCATGGCCAGGCAGCAGATTGCTGCTGTCCTTGGCGCCGACGGCCCGCTTGACCAGGGATTCGAAGAGGTCGCCGACGACGCTCATCGCGCCGAGGAACACCAGGGCCAGCAGGGACACGATGCCATGGCGCTGCACCAGCAGGGTGTAGAGGCTGGGCGAATCCACCGCCAGCCTCACGTCGATGACGTGGACCCAGACCACGCCGAGCAGAATGACGCCCGCCAGGCCGCCCCAGACGCCTTCCCAGCTCTTGCCCGGGCTGATGCTGGGCGCGAGCTTGCGCTTGCCGAAGGCGCGGCCGCAGAAATAGGCGGCGATGTCAGCCATCCAGACCAGGCAGAACACCGACAGGATGAAGTTGATGCCATGCACCTTGGCCTGCACGATGGCCAGCCAGGCGCCCCACAGCAGCAACGCGCCCAGGGCGAGGCGGCCGCCGCGGGCGATGCGCGGCCAACCCGTCGGCCCCGCGCGCAGCGCGTAGGCGCCCCCCAGCACCCACACCAGGCTGGCCAGGGACCAGACCCAGAACGGCGGCGCATTGAGGCCACCGATCAGCAGCGTCCAGACGCAGGCCAGGGCCAGGGCGACGCCGGCCGCGATGGCGCCGGTGCCCGGCAGGCCGTTGAGCCGCGCCCATTCCCAGCCGGCGGCTCCCATCATGACGACGGTGACCCAGGCGAAGGGCCAGGGCGAGGTCTGGAACAGCACCGGCAGCAGGATGGCCAGCAGCACGACGGCGGTGATGACGCGGGTCTTCAGCATGGCAGGCTCCGGCTCAGGCCGTGGCGGGGGCTTCTTTCACGCCGCCGAAGCGACGGTCGCGCTCATGGAAGGCGGCGATGGCCGCATCCAGCTCACGTTCGCCGAACTCGGGCCAGAGGCAGTCCGAGAACACGAATTCGGTGTACGCGGCCTGCCAGAGCAGGAAGTTGCTGATGCGCACCTCGCCGCCCGTGCGGATGAAGAGGTCGGGGTCGGGCGCATAGCTCATGGCCATGAATTCCGACAGCTTGGCCTCGGTCATCTCGTCGGCTGACACGCCGGCTCGAATAGCCTTCTTGCAGGCTTGCACGATGTCCCAGCGGCCGCCGTAGTTGAAGGCGACGTTGAGGGTCAGCTTGGTGTTGTGCAGGGTGCTGCTCTCGGCCTCGTTCCAGGCATTGCGCAGTTTGTCGGACACCGCATCGCGGTCGCCGACGATGCGGATGCGCACGCCCATCGCACCCATCTTGGCCAGGTAGCGGCTCACCGCGGCCAGCACCAGGCCCATCAGGCCCGACACCTCGTCGCTGGGGCGCTTCCAGTTCTCGCTGGAGAAGGCGAAGACGGTCAGGTGCTCGATGTCGCGATCGATGCAGGCCTGGACGATCTTGACCAGGCTGTCCACGCCGGCCTTGTGGCCGAAGAAGCGCGGCAGAAAGCGCTTCTTGGCCCAGCGGCCGTTGCCATCCATGACGATGGCGACATGGCGCGGCGGCGCGGGGCGGTCTTGCGCCATGAGGACGGCGCTCAAACCGCGAGGATCTCGGCTTCCTTGCCCGAGATCAGCTTGTCGATCTCGTTGATCACCCGGTCGGTGAGCTTTTGCAGGTCGTCCAGGCTGCGGCGCTCGTCGTCCTCGCCGATTTCCTTGTCCTTCAGCAGCTTCTTGGCCTGCTCGTTGCCGTCGCGACGCAGATTGCGCACGGCCACCTTGGCGTCTTCGCCGATATTGCGCACGACCTTGGTCAGGTCCTTGCGGCGCTCTTCGGTCAGCGGCGGCATCGGCACGCGGATCAGGTCGCCTTGGGCTGCCGGGTTCAGGCCCAGGTCGCTCTCGCGGATGGCCTTCTCGATCTTGGCGCCCATGCCCTTTTCCCAAGGTTGGACGGAGATGGTGCGCGCATCCAGCAGCGTCACGTTGGCCACCTGCGAAATCGGCACCATGGAGCCGTAGTAGTCGACGTTGACCTGGTCCAGGATGCCCGGGTGGGCACGGCCGGTGCGGATCTTGTGCAGTTCGTTCTTCAGGGCTTCCACCGACTTGGCCATCTTGGCCTCGGCGTTCTTCTTGATGTCAGCAGTGCTCATGATCTGTCGTCTCTCGTTGGTTCGCTTTCAGACGTGGACCAGCGTGCCCTCGTCCTCGCCCTGCACCACGCGCCTGAGGGCGCCCGGCTTGAAGATGCTGAAGACCTTGATCGGCAGCTTCTGGTCGCGGCACAGCGCAAAGGCGGCGCCATCCATCACCTGCAGATTGCGCGTGATGGCTTCATCGAAGGTGATGCGCGAATAGCGCGTCGCCTCGGGATTCTTCTTGGGGTCGGCGGTGTAGACGCCATCCACCTTGGTGGCCTTCAGCACGATCTCGGCGCCGATCTCGGCACCGCGCAGGGCCGCGGCCGTGTCGGTCGTGAAGAAGGGGTTGCCGGTGCCGGCAGCGAAGACGACGACCTTGCCCTCTTCGAGGTATTGCAGCGCCTTGGGGCGCACATAAGGCTCGACGACCTGCTCGATGGCGATGGCGGACATGACGCGGGCCGTCATGCCTTCCTGGCGCATGGTGTCGGCCAGGGCCAGGGAGTTCATCACCGTGGCCAGCATGCCCATGTAGTCGGCCGTGGCACGGTCCATGCCGACCGAGCCGCCCGCGACGCCGCGGAAGATGTTGCCGCCGCCGATGACGACGGCCACCTCGATGCCCATCTGCGTCACTTCACGGATTTCCTGCACCATGCGCACGATGGTCGCGCGGTTGATGCCATAGGCGTCGTCGCCCATCAGGGCTTCGCCGGAGAGTTTGAGCAGAATGCGCTTGTACGCGGGCATGGTGTCCTCAGTCGTGGGGGCCTATGGTGGGCCGCAAGTTTAAAGGGCGCCAACTTGGCGCCCTTTCATTTCGCAAGAGTCTTTACTGACCCTTGGCAGCCGCCACCTGGGCAGCCACTTCGGCCGCGAAGTCGTCGACCTTCTTCTCGATGCCTTCGCCGACGACGTAGAGCGTGAAGCCCTTGACCGTCGTGTTGGCGGCCTTCAGATGGGCGCCCACGGTCTGCTTGCCGTCGGCGGCCTTCACGAAGACCTGGTCCAGCAGGGAGACTTCCTTCAGGAACTTCTGCACCGAGCCTTCGACCATCTTGGCGACGATGTCGGCCGGCTTGCCGGATTCGGCCGCCTTCTCGGTGGCGATCTTGCGCTCCTTCTCGACCAGCTCGGCCGAGACGTCGGCGCCCGACAGGGCGGCCGGCTTCATGGCGGCGATGTGCATGGCCACGTCCTTGGCGGCGACGTCGTCACCTTCGAACTCGACCATCACGCCGATGCGGGTGCCGTGCAGGTAGGAAGCCAGCTTGCTGCCAGCGTAGCGCTGGAAGCGGCGGATCGTCATGTTCTCGCCGATCTTGCCGATCAGGCCCTTGCGCACGTCTTCCACCGTCGGGCCGAAGCCTTCCTGCGACAGGGGCAGGGCCGACAGGGCGGCCACGTCGGCGGGATTCTGCTCAGCCACCAGGCCGGCCAGAGCGCTCACGAAGGCCAGGAAGGCGTCGTTCTTGGAGACGAAGTCCGTCTCGCAGTTGACTTCGATCAGGGCGCCATTGCCACCGACGACGGCGGACGACACCACGCCTTCGGCGGTGACGCGGGAGGCGGCCTTGCCGGCCTTGTTGCCCAGCTTGACGCGCAGGATCTCTTCAGCGCGGCTCATGTCGCCGTCGGCCTCGGTCAGCGCCTTCTTGCACTCCATCATCGGGGCGTCGGTGCGGGCACGCAGTTCGCCCACCATGCTTGCAGTGATTGCAGCCATTTCTATCTCCAGATTTCGGTTGGCAAAAGGGGCCTCGCGGCCCCTTTCAGATGCGGGGTCGAAAGGGCTCAGGCCTCTTCGGAAACCTCGACGAACTCGTCGCCGGCGGGGGCAACCGCAGCCAGCACGTCGTTCGTGGCATTGGCCTTGCCTTCCAGCACGGCGTCAGCGACGGCGCGGGCGTACAGAGCGACAGCCTTGGCGGAGTCGTCGTTGCCGGGGATGACGTAGTCGATGCCGATGGGCGAGTGGTTGGTGTCAACCACGCCGATGACGGGAATGCCGAGCTTCTTGGCTTCGGCGACGGCGATCTTGTGATAGCCGACGTCGATGACGAAGATGGCGTCGGGCAGCGCGGTCATGTCCTGGATGCCGCCGATGTTCTTCTCGAGCTTGGCGATGTCGCGCTGGAACAGCAGGGCTTCCTTCTTGATCGCGGGCTGGGTGCCGGCGTCGATCTGGGCTTGCATGTCCTTCAGGTTCTTGAGGGAGGTCTTGACCGTCTTGAAGTTGGTCATCATGCCGCCCAGCCAACGCGAGTCGACGTAGGGCATGCCGGCGCGCTGGGCTTCGGCGGCGATGAACTCACGGGCCTGGCGCTTCGTGCCGATCATCAGGATCGTGCCGCGCTTGGCAGCGAGCGAGCGCACGAACTTCATCGCATCGTTGAACGCGGGCAGCGTCTTCTCGAGGTTGATGATGTGGATCTTGTTGCGATGGCCGTAGATATACGGGGCCATCTTGGGATTCCAGAAGCGGGTTTGGTGGCCGAAATGGACGCCGGCTTCCAGCATCTCGCGCATCGTGACAGACATGGGTCTTACTCCGAAGGTTGTGTCTAAAATCCGGCCCGAATTGCGTTGCAGCGCCTTGAAACAACCGTTTCGAGACTGCCGCAAGCCGCAACACCTTTTGGGGCCGGTTTGCGATTTGTTGCGACGAGTGGCGCCAACACCCGTTGGCAGCTGCACCCCTCACAACCGTTTTTGCCTCGGTTGAGCGGCTTGAAAAGCTACTCCCTCCGGCAAAACCCGCAGAGTATACACAATCCATGGCTTCCTTCCGACGCAGCTGCACCCCCGCGGTCGCCAGCCTGCCCTTTGCGGCTGCCTCCCTGAGCACGTACAAGGTGTCCGCTTGACCCGCAGCGTCGCGGTGGTGGGCGCCGGCCTGGCCGGCGTCACGACGGCCTATGAACTGGCCGCGCTGGGACTCAAGGTCCAGGTCTTCGAGCGCGGCGGCAGCGTGGCCGAACAGGCCAGCTTCGCCGGCAGTGCCCTGCTCTCCCCTTTCCTGCCTGGCCTGGCCGACACCGGCACCCCGGCACCCCTCGGTTTTCGACTGCGCCGCTGGCGCGCCGGCCGCAAGGGCGGCGACGCCGCCAGCCAACTGGCCGCCCTGAGCCAGCTGAGCCTCGCGCGCACCGCTGAGCTGCGCCGCGAGCTCCGGCTGGACGATGAGCCCAGCAGCGGCCTGCTCGTCGCACTGACAGACACCAAGCGCGTAGGCGCCGCCGAGGCCCTGCTGGAAACCTGGAAGTCCCTCGGGCTGCAGGTGGAACTCATCGAGGCCGGCGAGGCCCGGCTGCGTGAGCCCGGCCTGAATGCCGATGCGCCGTTGGCCGCCGCCCTGGCCTTGACCCACGGCGGCACCGGCAATGCCCGGCTCTTCGCCCAGCAACTGCGCCAGCAGGCCCAGCGCCTGGGTGCGGAGTTCCGCTTCCACACCACCGTGCGCGCTGTTTCAGCCGACGGCGCTGGCCTGACGCTGCGCCACGAGTACACACCGCCGATGGAGGCGCCCACACGCGGCGCCGAGCGCGAAGCCGGCGACACCCTGCCACAGTTGCTCGGCCCGCAGGACGGACGCTTCGATGCCGTCGTGCTCTGCAACGGCCTGGAAGCCCCGGCCCTGCTCGGCCAGCGCCTGCCGCTGTCGGCCCATCACGAGGCCTCGGTCACCGCGCCGCTGCGCTTGCTGGAGGCCCACCCTGACCTCGGCCCCAAGGCAGGTTGGGCGGATCCTTCGCGCGGCCTGACCGTCGCCCGCACCGGCCAGCGTGTGCGCGTGACCGGCGGCCTCACCGTCACCGACTCCCGCGCCAAGGTCGCAGCCGACTTTGAGGCCCTGCACCGCGGCCTGCAGCACTGGTTCCCCGGCTCGGTGCTGCACCAGCAGGTGCAGCAGGGCCAGAGCCGGCGCGCCATGAGCGCCGACGGCCTGCCCCTGCTCGGCGCCAGCGCCCGCGCCGGCCTCTGGCTCAACCTCTCGCCCGGCGGCCAGGGTTGGGGCTCGGCCTGCGGCAGCGCCCAGGTGCTGGCCCAGCTGATCGCCGGCCAAGCGCCGACCCTGGACATTGCAGCACTGGGACCATTGAGGCTGGGTTGACCTCCATCCAGCCAGCAGCCGCCGTGCACTCCGAGGTCGTCGTCATCCATGGCGTGTTTGACGTGCAGCATGGCCACTGGGGTCGAGGCGGCCCGAAAAAAACATCGCTCGGCGTCAACGCATCCGGTGCGCGTCACTACAACCTTGTCTTGAATGGCTGGCAAGACATTCAGCGACAGCGCACCGTGACCGCCTTTTTTCGCAAGCCCGACGATTGGAAGCAGCTGGTAGGTTGGATTGATCACGACAGCGGTGAGGTGATTGCCGCATTCCCTGAAGCATCCTGGTGGGCCGTCGGCGTCGCCGGACTGCTCGTCGTCGCGTGGTTTTCCTTTCTGCTGCAGGGCCATTGGCTGTTGAACGCTACGCCTGGCGTACAGGCAGGATTGCTGCTGGGAACCGCAGCGCTGTGCCTGCTTGTTGGCCACATGACCTGGCGCACACGCAGGACCGAGGTGGAGCGCGCCCTGCTGGAGGACTGCCGGCTTTCGATGCGCGGAACGCCGGCGGGCAAAAACTGGCCCTAGGGTTTGGCGCCAACTCTGCTTAAGCTCCCGGGCATGCACCCATTGCTGCCCACCACCACGACGCTGCCTCTCTTCGACGTCGCCGCCAGCCGGCGCATCGAGGCACGCGCCCTGCTCCATTCACCCGACCTGATGGAACGCGCCGGATTGGCGGTCGCCAAGCTGGCGCTGGCACTGCGCCAGGGCTCTGGGCCGGTCTGGATCGCCTGCGGCCCGGGCAACAACGGTGGCGATGGGCTGGTGGCGGCCCGACGCTTGGCCGAGGCCGGCGTGCCGGTGCATGTGAGCCATGAGGCGCCGACCAGCGCTTCCCTCGTCATCGACGCCCTGCTGGGCCTGGGCCTGAACCGCGGACCCTCCCTGGAAATGCTGGCCACCATGACCGCGATGCAGGGCTGCGGCGCGCCGGTGCTGGCCGTGGATCTGCCCAGCGGTTTGCTGGCCGACACGGGCCAGCCCGCAGGGGAACGCGCCGTGCGCGCCGACCACACGCTGACGCTGCTCACGCTCAAGCCCGGCCTTTTCACCGGCGAAGGCCGAGCCCATGCCGGCCGCCTCTGGTTCGACGCTCTCGGCATCACGCCGGACGAGGCACCGACGGCCGACCTGCTTGGCCCCGTGGCCCCGCCAGAGCGCGGTACGACCAGCCACAAGGGCAGCCACGGCCAGGTCCTGGTCGTCGGCGGCGCGGCCGGCATGCAAGGTGCCGCCCGCCTGGCGGCCCGCGCGGCCCTGGCCTGCGGTGCCGGGCGCGTCTACCTGGACCTGATGGGCCAGCCCGGCGGCGAACCCGCCGATCCGGGACGGCCCGAACTGATGCGCGGCCGGCTGGACGAGCTGCCGCAGGCGGTCGGCGTCATCGGCTGCGGCGCCGGGCCGACGATCGCCGGGCTCTTGCCCGAGCTGCTGCAGCGCTTGCCGCGCCTCGTCATCGACGCCGACGCCCTCAATGCCATCGCCGAGGATGCGACCCTGCAAGCCTTGCTCAAGGCTCGCCCGGCGGGCTCGACCGTGCTGACGCCCCATCCCCTCGAAGCCGCCCGCCTGCTTGGCCGCGACACGGCCAGCCTGCAGGCCGACCGGCTCGCTGCCGCGCATGAGCTGGCGGGGCGCTTGAATGCCAGCGTCGTGCTCAAGGGCTCGGGCAGCGTCATCGCGTCGCCCGGCGAGCGCCCGGCCCTCTGCGCGAGTGGCGGGCCGGCGCTGGCGACAGCAGGCAGCGGTGACGTGCTGGCCGGCTGGCTGGGCGGACTGTGGGCGCAGCAGCTCACGGCCAGCGCTCACGCCATTGCCTGCGCCGGCGTAGACGCCCACGGCCGTGCCGGCGAGGTCGACGGCGTGCTGCGCGCCGGCGATCTCATCGAACGCCTGGCCGCGCAGCGCTGAGGCTCAGCGGCGCTTGCGCGGCGCGGGCTTGGCGGCCGTCTTCTTGGACGCCTTGTTGGCAGCCTTGCGCGCCGCCTTGACCGGATGCAGGCCCGCGACGACGGCCTTGCGGCTCTGCTTCACGTCGCGATCGGTCTGGCGCACCTCTTCGAGCGCCTCGACGGCGGTCTTGGGCACCCGCTTCTTGGCCGGCGGCTTGCCCGAGGACTTGCCGGCCGCCTTCGGGGCGGCACCCCGGCTCAGCCCGCGCGCCTCGTCGCTGTCGCGCACCAGGCGGAAGTCGATGCGACGGCCGTCCAGGTCGACGCGGCTGACCTGCACCTGCACACGCGCCCCGGTCGCGTAGCGGATGCCGGTGCGCTCGCCGCGCAGCTCCTGGCGCACCTCGTCGAAGCGGTAGTACTCGCCGCCCAGTTCGGTGATGTGCACCAGGCCCTCGACGTAGAGGGCATCCAGCTGCACGAAGAGGCCGAAGGAGGTGACCGCGCTGACGGTGCCGGCGAACTCCTCGCCGAGGCGGTCGCGCATATAGCGACACTTGAGCCAGGCCTCGACGTCACGGCTGGCCTCGTCGGCGCGGCGCTCGTTGGCGCTGCAGTGCGCGCCGACGACTTCCCAGCGTTCGGCCTCGTTGCGGGCATCGGCCGGGTTGGGCGGCGGCGGGCGGCCCGGGCGCTTGGGCGCCTGGGGCACATTCATCTTGGACGCATCCAGCGTGTAGCGCTTGCCGGCCAGCAGGCCCTTGATGACGCGGTGGACCAGCAGGTCGGGATAGCGCCGGATCGGGCTGGTGAAGTGGGTGTAGGCCGGATAGGCCAGGCCGAAGTGACCCGAGTTGGTGCCGGTGTAGATGGCCTGCTGCATGGAGCGCAGCAGCATGGTGTGGATCTGCTGCGCGTCCGGGCGGCCCTTGGTGGCTTCGGCCAGCTGCTGGAACTCGCGCGGCGACGGGTCGTCGGAGATGCCCACCGAGATGCCCAGGGAGCGCAGATAGTTCTGCAGGGTCTGGCGCTTCTCGGGTGTCGGGCCTTCGTGCACGCGGTAGAGCGAGTGGTGCTTGCTGCCCTGGATGAAGTCGGCCGAGCAGGTGTTGGCGGCCAGCATGGCCTCCTCGATCAGCCGGTGGGCGTCGTTACGCGTGCGCGGGATGATCTTCTCGATGCGGCCGTTGTCGTCGCAGACGATCTGCGTCTCGGTCGTCTCGAAGTCGATGGCGCCGCGGCGGTGGCGCTCGCCCAGCAGCGCACGATAGACCTCGTGCAGATGCAGCAGATGCGGCACCAGCTCGTGGCGCTTGGCCGCCTCGGGGCCATGGGTGTTGGCCAGGATGGCCGCGACCTCGGTGTAGGTGAAGCGCGCATGCGAGCAGATCACCGCCGGATAGAACTGGTAGGCCGTGACCGTACCGTCCGCGGACACCAGCATGTCGCAGACCATGCTGAGCCGGTCTTCGTAGGGGTTCAGCGAGCACAGACCGTTGGACAGCTTCTCCGGCAGCATCGGGATGACGCGGCGCGGGAAGTAGACGGACGTGGCGCGCTCGTAGGCGTCGGCGTCCAGCGGTTCGCCGGGCTTCACGTAGTGCGACACGTCGGCGATGCCGACGAGCAGGCGCCAGCCCTCGAAGGCCTTCCTGCCGCGCCCCTGCTTGAAGGGTTCGCAGTAGACGGCATCGTCGAAGTCGCGCGCATCCTCGCCATCGATGGTGACCAGCGGCACGTCGCGCAGGTCGATGCGATGCTTGAGGTCGACGGCCCGCAGCTTCTCGGGCAGCTTGGCGCTCTGGGCCAGGGTGTCGGGACTGAAGCGGTGCGGCACGTCGTATTTGCGCACCGCGATCTCGATCTCCATGCCGGGATCGTCGATTTCCCCTAACACCTCCACCACGCGGCCTACCGGTTGCGAATACAGCGATGGCGGCTCGGTCAGCTCGACCGCGACCACCTGGCCGGCGGTCGCGTTGGCGATGCCGTTCTTGGGGATGAGGATGTCCTGCCCCATGCGCCGGTCTTCGGGCGCGACCAGCCAGATGCCCGACTCGAGCAGCAGGCGGCCGATCAGCGGGCGCTTCTTGCGCTCGAGGATCTCGAGCACCTTGCCTTCGGGGCGGCCACGCTTGTCGAAGCGGATGACGCGCACGCGCAGGCGATCGCCGTGCATGACCGCGTGGGTCTCCTGCGAGGACAGGTAGATGTCCGAGGAGCCGTCGTCGGGGATCAGGAATCCATGGCCGTCACGATGGCCTTGCAGCGTGCCCTCGACTTCGCCGAGCAGGCCCGCGCCGTCGCCCGTAGGCGATGCAGTTGTGTTCTTCAAGTTTTTGATGATATAGTCTCTGTTTTCCTGAAACGGCTCAGGACTTCGCTAGAAGTTTTGAGCACCTTGCCCAGGTGGCGGAATTGGTAGACGCACTAGTTTCAGGTACTAGCGGGTAACTCCGTGGAGGTTCGAGTCCTCTCCTGGGCACCAAACAGAAAAGGCCAGCACGAAAGTGCTGGCCTTTGCCGTTTGGGGAACCAGGAAGCGATGTCCAGTGGACATCGCGTGAAGGCTCGAAGGGTTCGGAGCTGCGCTCCGAACCGGGGTCGCGGAACGTGACCGAGTCCCCGCTGATGCGCCCTCGATGGGCGCTTCAGCGAGTGGTGGCACAAACCGATCTCCTTCGATCCGCGCCACTAGCCCCACCCTCAAACAACGAACTTCTTCGCCAGTTGCTCCGGCCCCATGCCGTCGTATTCCTCGAACGGCTGATGGATCCACGGCGAGGTCTCGAGCATCTCGACATAGTAGTCCGGCGTGTAGGCCGACACCTTCTTGGTCCAGATGACTGCCGAGCGCAGCTCGGTGATGGCCGGCATGCCGCGCAGGCGCTCCACCACGGCCTTCAGCGTGACGCCGGAGTCGGCCAGATCGTCCACCAGCAGCACACGGCCGGCCAGTTCGCCCTTGGGCATGGTGATGTACTTGGCCATGTCCAGGCGACCCTGGATGGTGCCGGCTTCGGCGCGGTAGGAACTCGTGGACATGATGCCCAGCGGCTTGTCGAAGACGCGCGACAGCACATCGCCCGGGCGCATGCCGCCACGGGCCAGGCAGAGGATCTGGTCGAACTGCCAGCCGGACGCGTGCACCTTGAGCGCCAGGCGCTCGGTCAGCAGGTGGTACTCGTCCCAGGATACGTAGAGGTGTTTGCCGTCGTCGGTCAACATGGTGGCGTTGTCTCCGGTGGTGTGATGGTGATCAGGCGGAATAAGGGTGGCGCAGCACGATGGTGTGCTCGCGGTCGGGGCCGGTGGAGACCATGTCGATGGGGGCACCGATGACCTCTTCCACGCGCTTCAGGTAGTTGCGCGCATTGGCCGGCAGGGCGTCCCAGGACGTGGCGCCGAAGGTGGTCTCGGTCCAGCCCGGGAAAGTCTCGAAGACCGGCTCGCAGGCCTCGATCTCGTCGCCGTCCAGCGGCAGGATGTCGAGCAGCTTGCCGTCGAGCTTGTAGCCCACACACATCTTGATCTCGGTCAGGCCGTCCAGCACGTCGAGCTTGGTCAGGCACAGGCCGGTGATGCCGTTGATGATGATGGAGCGCTTCAGCGCGGCGGCATCCAGCCAGCCGCAGCGGCGGGCGCGGCCGGTCACGGTGCCGCGCTCCTGGCCCACCGTGGACAGGTGATAGCCGACGGTGCCGGGCTGTTCCCAGTCCAGCTCGGTCGGGAAGGGACCGGAGCCGACACGCGTCGTGTAGGCCTTGGTGATGCCCAGCATGTAGTGCAGCATCTGCGGGCCCACGCCGGCACCGGCGGCGGCATTGCCGGCCACGCAGTTGCTGGACGTGACGTAGGGGTAGGTGCCGTGGTCGATGTCCAGCAGCGTGCCCTGGGCGCCTTCGAAGAGGATGTTGGCGCCGGCCTTGCTGGCCTTGTGGATCATGTAGCCGACGTCGGCCAGCATGGGCTTGATGGCCTCGGCCATCTTCATGGCCTGCTCGAAGATGGGCTCGAAGGCCAGCTCTTCGCCCTTGAGGTAGCCGCGCAGCGCGAAGTTGTGCAGCTCCAGCAGTTCGCGCAGCTTCTTGGCGAAGCGCTCGGGATGCTTCAGGTCCTGAGCGCGCAGGGCGCGGCGGGCGACCTTGTCCTCATAGGCCGGGCCGATGCCCTTGCCGGTGGTGCCGATCTTGCCGCTGCCGCTGGTCTCGCGCAGGGCCTCGCGCGCCTTGTCGACGGCGACGTGGAAAGGCAGGATCAGCGGGCAGGACTCGCTGATGAAGAGGCGCGAACGCACCTCGACGCCGGCCTTTTCCAGGCGCTCGATCTCGCTCAGCAGATGGGTCGGGTCCAGCACCACGCCGTTGCCGATGTAGCAGGCCACGCCGTCGCGCATGATGCCGCTGGGGATCAGCTGCAGCGCGGTCTTCACGCCCTTGATGACCAGGGTGTGGCCGGCGTTGTGGCCGCCCTGGAAACGCACGACGCCCTGGGCGTGATCCGTCATCCAGTCGACGACCTTGCCCTTGCCCTCGTCACCCCACTGGGTGCCGACGACGACCACATTGCGTCCACGCGCGGTTTGGCTCATGTTGATTGCCTGTCTAGCTTGAAATGGAAATCAGCGGGCGCCGCGCCTTACAGCGTTCGGACAACCCACTCAGTGTGCTCGCGAACCAGTTCGCGGTCACAGTCGAATTCATCGGCCTCGTGCTCATGCCCGGGCAAAACGCACACCACCGTCTCGCCCTGCTCTCGCAAGGCGCGCACGGCCTGGCGCAGCGAGGCGTCCTCGCCCCAGGGCGCCCGCACCGCGGCGCGCAGCCCGGTTGCCGGCACCAGCGTCACCAGCGTCTTCAGGTCCAGGCTGAAGCCCGCCGCGGGGCGACGGCGGCCGAAGGCAGCGCCGACCTCGTCGTAGCGGCCACCGCGCAGCACCGCGTCGGAGCAGCCCGAGGCATAGGCGGCGAAGCGGATGCCGGTGTAGTAGGCATAGCCCTGCAGGTCGGCCAGGTCGAAACCCAGGCTGACCTCGGGGTGGACGGCGGCCAGATGACCTGCCAGCCAATCCAGGTCGGCCAGGGCCGCCTTGACGAGAGGATGGTCGGGCAGGCGTCGGGCGGCCTCGGCCAGCACTTCACGGCCGCCGAAAAGGCTGGGCAGGGCCAACAGCGCGTCGCGCGTGACGGCCGGCAAGCCGGTGGTGATCTCGGCCAGCACACCCATGTCCTTGGCGGCCAGGGCGGCGGTCAGCGCGCCCAGCGTGTCGGCGGGCAGCTTGATGCCGTCCAGCACGCCCTGCAGCAGGCGAGCATCGCCCAGGTCCAGCATGACGTTGCTCAGGCCGGCGCGGCGCAGCGCGTCCAGGGCCAGGTCCTGCACTTCCAGGTCGGCTTCCAGGCCGGCGTGGCCATAGATCTCGACGCCGAACTGCAGCGGCTCGCGGCTGGTGTTGAGGCCGTCGGGACGCGTGTGGGCCACGGGGCCGCAGTAGCACAGGCGGGTCACGCCCTGCCGGTTCAGCAGATGGGCGTCGATGCGGGCGACCTGGGGCGTCGTGTCGGCGCGCAGGCCGAGCGAGCGCCCCGACAACTGGTCGACCAGCTTGAAGAGCTTGATTTCGGAGCCGCCTCCTGCGCCGGACAGCAGGGAGTCCAGATGCTCCAGCAGCGGCGGGATGACCAGCTCGCAGCCATAGCTGCGGGCCATGTCGAGCAGCTCTCTACGCAGCTCTTCGATGCGGCGCGCCTGCGAAGGCAGGACGTCGGCGATGTGCTCGGGCAGCAGCCAAGCAGAGGACATGGGCGCAGGCTAGGCGGTTAAAAACGGCATTGTACCTATGCCCTCCCCGCCTGCAGCCGCCGCGAGCGTTCGGATCAGCGCAACCAGAGCAAGCCAAACAAGCCCATCAGGATGCTGGCCAGCCCGATGAAGCGGATCTGGCCGTCGCTCATGGCCAGGATGCGGCTGAAGACCTCACGCCAGCGCGCCGGGCTGATCAGGGGCATCAGCCCCTCGATCACCATGACCAGCGCAAGCGCGGTCAGCAGCTCGTTCACTTGCGCGCGGGCGCGGCGGCGGGCGCGGCGCCGGAGCTCCCCGGACCTCTCATGGCCTTGAAGAAGTCGCTGCTCGGGTCGACGACCATCACGTCGCCCTTGTTGCGGAAGCTGGCGCGATAGGCTTCCAGCGAACGGTAGAACTGGGCGAACTGCGGATCACGGCCGAAGGCTTCTGCATACAGGGCCGAGGCCTTGGCATCGCCCTCGCCCTTGATCAACTGCGCATCGCGGTAGGCCTCGGCGACGATGATTTCGCGCTGGCGGTCCGCGTCGGCCTTGATCTTCTCGCCCTCGGCGGCACCCGTCGAGCGCGTCTCGTTGGCCACGCGCTTGCGCTCGGACTCCATGCGGCGGTAGACCGAGTCGGTGATGGTGGACGCGAAGTCCACGCGCTTGATGCGCACGTCGACGACCTCGATGCCGAACTGCTTGGCCTCGTCGGCCAGGCGCTTGCGCACGTCGTTCATGATCTTTTCGCGCTCGGCGGACAGCACGCCGATGACGGTGCGCTTGGTCACTTCCTCGTTGAAGGCGGCCTGCACGATGGGAGCCAGGCGGTTCTCGACGTTGCGGATATCCGACCCGTTGTTGCGGATGAACTGGCGCGGCTCGGTGATGCGCCACTTGATGAGCCAGTCGATGACCAGGCTCTTCTTCTCGGCGGTGAAGATGGGGCGGGACTCGGGACTGTCCAGCGTCTGCACGCGGCGGTCCAGCATGACGACGTTCTGCACCGGCGGCGGCAGCTTGAACTTCAAGCCCGGCTCCGTGACGACTTCCTTGATCTCGCCCAGCGCATAGATGACGGCGAACTGGCGCTGGTCGACGATGAAGAGCATCGACGACAGCAGCATCAGGACGACGATGGCGCCGGCGAGGATGGCGGCAATACGGTTCATTCGGATGGTCCTCGATCAGCGGCCGTCGCGGCTGCGCTGGTTGTCACGGCTGCGCGGGTCGTTGGCGGCGGGCAGCGTCTGCGGCTCGGGCACGGCGGTCGGCTGCGGTGCCGACACGGTCACGCTGCCACTGCCACTTTGCTGCAGCAGCTTGTCCAGCGGCAGATAAAGCAGGTTGGAGCCGCTCTTGCTGTCCACCATGACCTTGCTGACATTGGTGTAGACCTGCTGCATGGCGTCGATGTAGAGGCGGTCGCGCGTGACCTGCGGGGCCTTCTGGTATTCGGTCAGCACGCTCTTGAAGCGCTGTGCATCGCCTTCGGCGGTCGCGATGACGCGCGCCTTGTAGCCCTCGGCCTGCTCGCGCAGGCGGGCGGAGTCGCCGCGGGCACGCGGGATGACGTCGTTGGCGTAGGCCTGGGCCTCGTTCTTCAGTTGCTCGCGGTTGGCGTTGGCCTTGAACGCGTCCTCGAAGGCGGCCTGCACCTGCTCGGGCGGCTGCACGCTCTGCACGTTGACGTTCTTGATCTGGATACCGGCCTTGAGGCGGTCCAGCTGAGCCTGGATGGACTTCACCAGATCGGTCGCGATGGCGTCGCGCTGCTCGTAAAGCACCGAGTCCATGGTGTTCTTGCCGACGATCTCGCGCACGGCGGACTCGGCCGCCAGCAGCACGGCCTGCTCGGGATCGCGGTTCTCGAACAGGAAGTCCTTCAGGTCACGGATGGTGAACTGCACCGTGAAGCGGATGTCGACGATGTTCTCGTCCTGGGTCAGCATGGACGAATCGCGCAGGCCGGTGGCCGCGACGACCGAGCTGCGACCGACCTCGACCTGGCGCAGCTGCGAGACCGGCTGGATCTCATGGCCCTGGAAGGGATAAGGCAGGCGCCACTGGAAGCCGGCCTCGACGGTCTTGCTGTACTTGCCGAAGGACGTCACGACGCCCTGCTGGCCTTCCTGCACGATGAAGAAGCCGCTGGCCAGCCAGCCCAGGGCAACGACGCCGGCGATGAGGCCGACGCCGATGCCGGCGCCCTTCATGTCGGGCGAACCACCGGAGCCATTCGGACCCGAAGGACCACCGGACTTGCCACCGAACATGCCCGAGAGCTTGCGGTTGAAGTCGCGCCAGAGCTCGTCGAGATCGGGGGGACCGTCATTGCGGCCGTTGTTCAGCAGCCGACCCGCGGCGCGTGCGACCGGCGTCATCAAACGCTGGGCCCACGTGCTGCGGGGCTGGGTGTGGGGAGTGCTGCTCATGCCTGTGAAGGGTCTGAGGAAAAAGAATCGATGTCCGACGGATCAACGTCGAAACGTGGGTCCCGTTCGTCGGGAATCAAGGGCCGGGCCTGCATGGCCGTCGCAATCAGCTGGCGCAGCTCCGCCAGGCCGCTGCCGTCCAGGGCGCTGACAAAGACGCGTGGCGTCGGCTCGGTGCTGCCGTTGGCGCGCAGCACGGCGTCGACGATCTCGCGCGGGCGCTGGTCGTCGGGCAGCAGGTCCTGCTTGTTGTAGACCAGGATCTGCGGCACGCCGGCGGCGCCGATTTCCTCGAGCACGCGCTCGACCTCGGCCATCTGCTCGTCCAGCACCGGGCTGGCGGCATCGACAACATGCAGCAGCAGGTCGGCATCGGCCGCCTCCTGCAGCGTGGCGCGGAAGGCCTCGACGAGCTTGTGCGGCAGGTCGCGGATGAAGCCGACCGTGTCGGACAGCGACACGCTGGCCGCGGCCTGCTCGAGGTAGAGGGAGCGCGTCGTCGTGTCCAGCGTCGCGAACAGCTGGTTGGCCGCATAGGCGCGCGCCTTGGTCAGCGCATTGAACAGCGTGCTCTTGCCCGCGTTCGTGTAGCCGACCAGGGAGACCTTGAACACGCCATTGCGGGAGCGCGAGCGGCGCTGCGTGCTGCGCTGCTTCTGCACCTGCTTGAGGCGCTCCTTGGTCTTCTTGATGCGGTCGTCGATCATGCGACGGTCCAGCTCGATCTGGGCCTCGCCAGGGCCGCCGCGCATGCCGATGCCGCCGCTCTGGCGCTCCAGGTGGCTCCAGCGCCGCACCAGGCGCGTGGCCAGGTATTGCAGGCGCGCCAGCTCGACCTGCAGCTTGCCCTCGTGGCTCTGCGCGCGGACGGCAAAGATCTCGAGGATCAGCGCCGTGCGGTCGGCCACCGGCACGCCAAGGACGCGCTCCAGGTTGCGCTGCTGGGCCGGCGAGATGGCCTGGTCGAACAGCACCGTGTGGGCCTGATGGGCCTGCACGAGGAGCTTGATCTCGTCGGCCTTGCCGGAGCCGACGAACAGGGCCGCGTCGGGCGCCGTGCGCCGTGCGATGACCTTGGCGACGGGCGTGTCGCCGGCCGATTCGGCCAGCAGCGCCAGCTCGTCGAGGCTTTCGTCGAAGCCCTGCTTGGCGGAGTGCCGACCGAAATCGACACCCACAAGAATGGCGCGCGCCGCCTCGGAGGGCGGCGTCGCGTCGTGGGCAGAGGTCGAGGACAAGGAAGCGGGATCAGGCGTCCGCGGGAGCGTCGCCGGCGTGGAAGTTGACGGCGCGGCCCGGCACGACGGTGGAGATCGCGTGCTTGTAGACCATCTGCGTCACGGTGTTGCGCAGCAGAACGACGTACTGGTCAAACGATTCGATGTGGCCCTGGAGCTTGATGCCGTTCACGAGGTAGATCGAGACGGGCACATGCTCCTTGCGCAGCAGGTTCAAAAAAGGGTCCTGCAAAAGTTGGCCTTTGTTGCTCATCGGTATGCTCCGAGTTATTCGGGGGGATGGGGGACTACGGGTAAGACCTTAACACAGCGTCTCAGCCCCTCCGGAGGTCAGCCTAGGTCTTTTCGTCGAAGGGATTCTTCGAAGAACGTAGCTCGATCTTCAGCGGCGTTCCGACCAGCTTGTAGTGGGCGCGGATGCGGCCCTCCAGATAACGCTTGTAGACCTCGGTGACGCCGTCCAGCGCATTGCCATGGATGACGACGATGGGCGGGTTCTGGCCGCCCTGGTGGGCGTAACGCATCTTGGGGCGCGACACGCCCGAGCGCTTGGGCTGCTGGTGCTCGACGGCCTCCTGGATGAGGCGGGTCAGCACCGGCGTGGTCATCTTGCGATAGGCGGACGCATAGGCGTCGGCCATGGCATTCCAGAGCTGCGACAAGCCCTGGCGCTTCAGCGCCGAGATGTGGTGCATGGGCGCGAACTTCAGGAAGGCCAGGCGCTGCTCGATCTGGCGCTTCAGCGTCTCGCGCTGGTAGCTGTCGACGGCGTCCCACTTGTTGCAGGCCAGCACGACGGCGCGGCCGCTGTCGAGGATGTAGCCGGCGATGTGGGCGTCCTGGTCGGTCACGCCCTGGGTGGCGTCCAGCAGCAGCAGCACGACGTGGGCGTCGGCGATGGCCTGCAGGGTCTTGACCACCGAGAACTTCTCGATGGCCTCGAAGACCTTGCCCTTGCGGCGCAGGCCGGCGGTGTCGATGAGCTTGAACTTCTGGCCGTTGCGCTCGAAGTCCACGGCGATGGCATCGCGCGTCGTGCCCGGCATGTCGAAGGCGACGAGACGCTCCTCGCCCAGCCAGGTGTTGATCAACGTGCTCTTGCCGACATTGGGGCGGCCGGCGACGGCCAGGCGGATGACGCCGTCCTGCTGCGGGCCGGCGCCGAATTCCTCGCTGGTGTCCTCGAAGGGCTCCAGCACCGCGTCCAGCAGGCTGCGGATGCCCTGGCCGTGGGCCGACGAGATGGGATGCGGCTCGCCCATGCCCAGCTCGTGGAACTCGGCCAGCAGCGGCGAGTCGCTCATGCCCTCGGCCTTGTTGACGGCCAGGTGCACGCGCTTGTTGACGCTGCGCAGATAGCGGGCGATGTCGCTGTCGTGGGCCGACAGACCCAGGCGGATGTCGACGACGAAGATGACCGCATCGGCCTCGGCGACGGCCTGCTTGGTCTGCTTGGCCATCTCCTTGACGATGCCGGTGCTGCTGTCGGGCTCGAAGCCGCCGGTGTCGATGACGATGAACTCGCGATCGCCCAGGCGGCCGTCACCGTAGTGGCGGTCGCGCGTCAGGCCGGCGAAGTCGGCCACGATGGCGTCGCGCGACTTGGTCAGGCGGTTGAACAGCGTCGACTTGCCCACATTGGGGCGGCCGACCAGAGCGATGACAGGTTTCATTCGGCCTTGATTGCGAACAGGCCGCCGTTCTTGGTGGCGACCAGGGCCGTCTCGCCCTGCAGGGCGACGGTGACGACCTGGGTGCCATCGGTGGCCAGACGCGAGCGCGTCTTGCCGGTGTCGCGGTCGATCAGGTGGACCTGGCCTTCGAAGTCACCGACCAGCACCTGCTTGCCGATGACGACGGGCTCGGAGAGCTTGCGGCGCTGGAACTGGTCGGCCGACCAGGCCAGGTCGCCGTTGGCCAGCTTCCAGGCCGACAGGCGGTCGGAAGCATCGCCGGCGACGACGACCTGCGAGTCGGCACCGATGCCGTTGGTGCCGCCGACGACGCGGTTCCACAGCGCGCTGCCGCGCTCGGCGTTGATGCAGCCCACCGAGGACTGGAAGGCGCGCGCGCAGATCACGTCGCCCTGGCGCATGGCCGGGCCGACCAGGTCGGCCAGACGTTCGACTTCGTTGGTGCCACGCGGCGTGGCCACGCTGGCCTCCCAGCGCAGTTGGCCCTTGACCGGGTCGACGCCTGCCAGGCGCGGGCCCTGGCCGACGACCAGGGTGTCCTTGTAGGCCAGCAGCACGCCGGCCTTGGCCAGCGTCAGCGGCTCGCCGGGACGCTTCAGTTCCCAGATCTTGCGGCCGTCCAGCGCATCGAAGGCCAGCACCTGGCGGTCCAGGGTCAGCGCGAAGACGCGTTCGCCAGCCACCAGCGGTGCGGCGACGACGGGCGTCGGCAGGGCCTTCTTCCAGGCCACCTTGCCGTTGTCCAGCACGATGAGCTCGTTGTCGCGGTTGACGACGGCGGCGAAGCGGCCGTCGCTGCCGACGCCGGCCAGCAGCTTGTTGCCGGCGTCGCCATGCCAGAGCTCGCGCCCATCGGCGGCCGAGAGGGCACGGACCTGGCCATCGCCGCTGGCGACGACGAAGCTGTCAGCCGGCGTCGCGATGCTGAGCGGGAAGGTGATGTCGGCGCCCTTGCTGCTCCAGACGATGCGGCCACTGGCCGGGCCCGACAGCGTCTCCAGGACGGCGGGCTTGGTCTTCTCGTCGCCGAACCAGTTGTTCCACGTCGAGCTGATCGTGGAGCAGCCCGCCAGCGAGACGGCCAGCAGCGAAATCAGCGTGATCCGGACCTGACGCTTCATTGCGCGGCTCCAGCAGCCTCGACGGCGGTGGGCACGCCCAGCGTGGCCAGCTTGGCTTCGATGATGGCGCGGTAGTTCTGGGTCTTGTCCATGCCGGCCAGGGCCTTCTGGTACTCGGCCTTGGCGACGTCGCGCTTGTCCTGCAGCAGGGCCAGGTCGCCGCGGCGGTCGGCCACCAGGGCGGCGAAGTCGGTCGACTTGATGGCGTCCAGGGTCTTGGCGGCCTCGTCATAGGCCTTGGCGTCGAGCTGCAGGCCGGCCAGTCGCAGGCGGGCGATGTCGCGGTAGGGCGCGCCCTCGGCGCCTTGCTCGGCCACCCAGCTCAGGCTCTGCCTGGCGTCGTCGGCCTTGCCCTTGTCCTGCTGCAGCTTGGCGATCTGCAGGCCGGCCTGGGCCGCGTAGGCGGTGCCGCCGAAGCGGGCCTTCAGGTCGCCGGCGGCGACGGCCGCCTTGTCGACGTCCTGAGCCACCAGGGCGCGATCGAATTCGTCATACATCGCGGCGGCCTTGGCGGCCTGGTCGCGCTGGTACCAGTTCCAGCCCTGCCAGGCGGCAAAGGCGGCCAGCACGGCGGTGATCACCCAGGTGATGAGATTGCCCCAGCGCTTCCAGAACGCTTTGAGCTGTTCAAGTTGTTCTTGTTCTTCGAGGTCGAGATGGGCAGCCATGGGGAAAACTTCGAGGGAAGGAAGGGCGAGCGAGGCCCGGGATTATGCGGGGAGGAGGTCGGCGGCCCAGGAAGCCACGTCGGCGAGCGGCCGGCTGACCTGTTCACCGCCTTCGCGCAGGGGCTTGAGACTGACCTCGCCCCGGGCGAGTTCGTCGGCGCCGAAGACCAGGGCGAAGCGGGCGCCGGAGGCGTCGGCCTTCTTGAACTGCGACTTGAACGAGCCGCCGCCGGCATGCATCTGCACAGCCACGCCGGCCGCGCGCAGGGCTTCCAGCGCGGGCAGGATGCGCGGCAAGTCGCCCGGCTCGGGCACGACGGCATAGACGTCAGGCGCGGCAGCGGGCTGCTGCAGGTTCAGCGTCTCCAGCAGCAGCAGCAGGCGCTCCAGGCCCATGCCGAAGCCCACGGCCGGCGTGGGCTTGCCGCCCAGCTGCTCGACCAGGCCGTCGTAGCGGCCGCCGGCGCAGACCGTGCCCTGGGCGCCGAGCTTGTCGGTCACCCACTCGAACACGGTCAGGTTGTAGTAGTCGAGGCCGCGCACCAGGCGCGGGTTGATGCGGTAGGCCAGGCCCACGGCGTCCAGCAGCGCCTTCACGCCGTTGAAGTGGGTGAGCGAGGCTTCGCCCAGAAAGTCCAGCAGCTTGGGCGCACCCTCGGCCATGGCCTGCATGGCCGGATTCTTGGTGTCCAGCACGCGCAGCGGATTGGCGTACATGCGGCGCCTGGCTTCCTCGTCCAGCACATCCTGGTGCTGCTCGAGGTAGGCGACAAGCGCCGCACGATGCGCGGCACGCTCGTCAGGCTGGCCCAGGCAGTTGATCTCCAGCGTGACGTCCTCGCCCTCCTTCAGGCCCAGCTCACGCCACAGCGTGCGGGCCAGCAGGATGACTTCGGCGTCCACGTCAGGGCCGGCGAAGCCCAGGGCCTCGATGCCCATCTGGTGGAACTGGCGGTAACGGCCCTTCTGCGGCTTCTCGCGGCGGAACATGGCGCCGACGTAGTAGAGGCGGCGCGGGCTGTCGCGCAGATAGCTGTGTTCGATCATGGCGCGCACCACGCCGGCCGTGCCCTCGGGGCGCAGCGCCAGGTGCTCGGCCTGGCCATGCTTGTCGGCGCGGTCCTCGAAGGCGTACATCTCCTTCTCGACGATGTCGGTCACCTCGCCGATGC
>CBHWBD010000045.1:0-29616 GCA_966111775.1 uncultured Comamonadaceae bacterium
ACGCCTACCGCAACCGCTGGGCCCACGACAAGATCGTGCGCAGCACCCACGGCGTGAACTGCACCGGCTCCTGCTCGTGGAAGATCTACGTCAAGGGCGGCATCGTCACCTGGGAAACCCAGCAGACCGACTACCCGCGCACGCGGGCCGACCTGCCCAACCACGAGCCACGCGGCTGCGCGCGCGGCGCGAGCTACAGCTGGTATCTCTACAGCGCCAACCGCGTGAAATACCCGATGGTGCGCGGCCGGCTGCTGAAGCGCTGGCGCGAGGCCCTGGCCGTGGCCAGGAGCCCGGTCGACGCCTGGGCGCTGATCCAGGCCGACGAGTCGGCGCGGCGCGACTACCAGCAGATGCGCGGCATGGGTGGCTTCGTGCGCTCGACCTGGGACGAAGTCAACCAGCTGATCGCCGCGGCCAATGTCTACACCATCAAGCAGCATGGTCCGGACCGCGTCATCGGCTTCTCGCCCATCCCGGCCATGTCCATGGTCAGCTACGCGGCCGGCAGCCGCTACCTGAGCCTGATCGGCGGCGTCTGCATGAGCTTCTACGACTGGTACTGCGACCTGCCGCCGAGCAGCCCGCAGATCTGGGGCGAGCAGACCGACGTGCCGGAGTCGGCCGATTGGTACAACAGCAACTACATCATCGCCTGGGGCAGCAACGTACCGCAGACGCGCACGCCGGACGCCCACTTCTTCACCGAGGTGCGCTACAAGGGCGCGAAGACGGTGGCGGTGACGCCCGACTACTCCGAGGTCGCCAAGCTGGCCGACCTGTGGCTGCATCCCAAGCAGGGCACCGACGCGGCCCTGGCCATGGCCATGGGCCACGTCGCGCTCAACGAGTTCTATTTCAAGCAGCGCTCGCCGTACTTCGACGACTACGCGCGCCGCTACACCGACCTGCCGCTGTTGGTGCTGCTGGAGGAGCACACCCTGCCAGACGGCCGCAAGACCCGCGTGCCCGGCCGCTATCTGCGTGCCAGCGACCTGGCCGGCCAGATGGGCCAGAGCAACAACCCCGAGTGGAAGACGCTGGCCTATGACGCCCGCGGCTGCCTGGTGCTGCCCAATGGCTCCATCGGTTTCCGCTGGGGCGCCGAGGGGCGCGACGACGCCGGTAAGTGGAACCTCGAGGCCAAGGAGGCGCAGGGCGGTGGCGACGTCATGCTCAAGCTCTCCCTCGTCGAGGACGGCGAGCAGGCGCACGAGATCGTCGACGTCGCCTTTCCCTATTTCGCCGGCAGCGCCAGCGAACATTTCACGCCCAACCCGCAGCAGGACGGCGTCAGCCACCGCGCCCGCGTGCCGGCCACGCGGCTGAAGACCCAGGACGGCGAGGCCGTCGTCGCCACCGTCTTCGACCTGCAGGCCGCGCAGTACGGCATCGACCGCGGCTTCGGCTCCGGTGCCGCCAGCTACGACGACAACGCCCCCTACACGCCGGCCTGGCAGGAAGCCATCACCGGCGTGCCGCGCGCCCAGGTCATCCGCGTGGCGCGCGAGTTTGCCGAGAACGCGCACAAGACCCGCGGCAAGTCCATGATCATCATCGGCGCCGCGATGAACCATTGGTACCACTGCGACATGAACTATCGCGGTGTCATCAATCTGCTGATGATGTGCGGCTGTATCGGCCAGAGCGGGGGCGGCTGGGCGCATTACGTGGGCCAGGAAAAGCTGCGCCCGCAGACCGGCTGGACGGCCCTGGCCTTCGCGCTGGACTGGATCCGCCCGCCGCGCCAGATGAACAGCACCAGCTTCTTCTACGCCCATACCGACCAGTGGCGCTACGAGAAGCTGGGTGTCGACGAGGTGCTGTCGCCGCTGGCGACCGAGGCCGAGCGCGCCGAGTTCAACGGCAGCATGATCGACTGCAATGTGCGCGCCGAGCGCATGGGCTGGCTGCCCAGCGCGCCCCAGCTCAAGACCAACCCGTTGCAGGTCGCCAAGGACGCCGCCAGCGCTGGCATGGCGCCCAAGGACTATGTCGTGCAGGGCCTGCGCGATGGCTCGCTGCAGCTCAGCTGCGAGGACCCCGACGCGCCGCAGAACTGGCCGCGCAACATGTTCGTCTGGCGCTCCAACCTGCTGGGCTCCAGCGGCAAGGGCCACGAGTACTTCTGCAAGCACCTGCTGGGCACCGAGAACGGTGTGCAGGGCAAGGACCTCGGTGCCGATGACGCCAAGCCCCTCGAGGTGCGCTGGCATGCCCAGGCGCCGCAGGGCAAGCTGGACCTGCTGGTGACGCTGGACTTCCGCATGAGCACGACCTGCCTCTATTCGGACATCGTGCTGCCGACCGCCAGCTGGTACGAGAAGAACGACCTCAACACCAGCGACATGCACCCCTTCATCCACCCGCTGTCCGCGGCGGTGGACCCGGTCTGGCAGTCGCGCTCCGACTGGGAGATCTACAAGGGCTTCGCCAAGGCCTTCAGTGAGGTCTGCGTCGGCCATCTAGGCGTCGAGAAGGAAGTCGTCATGGCTCCGCTGATGCACGACACGCCAGCCGAGCTGGCCCAGCCCTTCGACGTCAAGGACTGGAAGAAGGGCGAGTGCGAGCTGATTCCCGGCAAGACGGCGCCCACCATCGCCGTCGTCGAGCGCGACTACCCGGCTACCTACGAGCGCTTCACCTCGCTCGGCCCCTTGATGGATAAGCTTGGCAACGGCGGCAAGGGCATTGGCTGGGACACCAAGACGGAAGTCGCCCAGCTCGCCGAGCTCAACGGCGTGGACGCCGCGGGACGCGCCCGCATCGTCAGCGACATCGACGCCTGCGAGGTCATCCTGCAGCTGGCACCCGAGACCAACGGCCATGTCGCCGTCAAGGCCTGGGACGCGCTGTCCAAGTTCACCGGCCGCGACCACGAGCACCTGGCCCTGCACCGCGAGGACGAGAAGATCCGCTACCGCGACGTGCAGGCCCAGCCGCGCAAGATCATCAGCTCGCCGACCTGGAGCGGCCTGGAGAGCGAGAAGGTTTCCTACAACGCCGGCTACACCAACGTCCATGAACTGATCCCATGGCGCACGCTGACCGGCCGCCAGCAGTTCTACCAGGACCATGCCTGGATGCGGGCCTTCGGCGAGGGCTTCACCACCTACCGCCCGCCGGTGGACCTGAAGACGACGGCCGGTATCCAGGGCATCAAGCCCAACGGCCACCCGGAGATCGCGCTGAACTTCATCACGCCGCACCAGAAGTGGGGCATCCACAGCACCTACAGCGACAACCTGCTGATGCTGACGCTGAACCGTGGCGGGCCCGTGATCTGGCTGAGCGAGGACGACGCCAAACGAGCCGGCATCGAGGACAACGACTGGGTCGAGCTCTTCAACATCAACGGAGCCATCGCGGCCCGCGCGGTGGTCAGCCAGCGCGTCAACCCGGGCATGACGCTGATGTATCACGCCCAGGAAAAGATCATCAACACGCCCGGCAGCGAGATCACCGGCGTGCGCGGCGGCATCCACAACTCGGTGACGCGCATCGTCACCAAGCCCACCCACATGATCGGCGGCTACGCGCAGTACAGCTACGGCTTCAACTACTACGGAACCATCGGCACCAACCGTGATGAGTTCGTCGTCGTCCGCAAGATGAACAAGGTCGACTGGCTCGACACGCCGCGCGAGCAGGCGCTGGTCGACAACCGCTGAACGAGGAGGACGCAATGAAGATTCGCGCACAGATCGGCATGGTGCTGAACCTGGACAAGTGCATCGGCTGCCACACCTGTTCGGTGACCTGCAAGAACGTCTGGACCAGCCGCCCCGGTGTCGAGTACGCCTGGTTCAACAACGTCGAGACCAAGCCGGGCATCGGCTATCCCAAGGAGTGGGAGAACCAGGACCGCTGGAACGGCGGCTGGATCCGCAAAGCCGACGGCACGCTGGAACCGCGCCAGGGCGGCAAGTGGAAGCTGTTGATGAAGATCTTCGCCAACCCCAACCTGCCGGAGATCGACGACTACTACGAGCCCTTCACCTTCGACTACGACCACCTGCACTCGGCCCCCGAGATGAAGCACGCGCCGACGGCCCGGCCGCGCAGCCTCATCACGGGCCAGCGCATGGAGAAGATCGAGTGGGGTCCGAACTGGGAAGAGATCCTCGGCGGCGAGTTCAGCAAGCGCAGCAAGGACAAGAACTTCGACGATGTCCAGAAGGACATCTACGGCCAGTTCGAGAACACCTTCATGATGTATCTGCCCAGGCTGTGCGAGCACTGCCTGAATCCGGCCTGCGTCGCGTCCTGCCCCTCGGGCTCGATCTACAAGCGCGAGGAAGACGGCATCGTGCTGATCGACCAGGACAAGTGCCGCGGCTGGCGCATGTGCGTGTCGGGCTGCCCCTACAAGAAGATCTACTACAACTGGAAGAGCGGCAAGGCCGAGAAGTGCATCTTCTGCTACCCGCGCATCGAGGCCGGCCAGCCTACCGTCTGCTCCGAGACCTGCGTGGGCCGCATCCGCTACCTGGGTGTGCTGCTCTACGACGCCGATCGCATCGCCGAGGCCGCCGCCACGCCGAACGACAAGGACCTCTACCAGGCCCAGCTCGACCTCTTCCTGGACCCGCATGACCCCGAAGTCATCGCCCAGGCACGGCGCGACGGCATTCCCGACAACTGGCTCGAAGCCGCGAAGAACAGTCCCGTCTACAAGATGGCCGTGGACTGGAAGGTGGCCCTGCCGCTGCACCCCGAGTACCGCACCCTGCCCATGGTCTGGTATGTGCCGCCGTTGTCGCCCATCAGCGCCGCCGCCAACGCCGGCCAGCTCGGCGCCGTGGGCGAGCTGCCCGACGTCAAGCAGCTGCGCATCCCGGTGCAATACCTGGCCAACCTGCTGACGGCCGGCGACACCTGGCCGGTGGAGAGGGCGCTGGAACGCATGCTGGCCATGCGCGCCTACCAGCGCGGCAAGCATGTCGACGGCGTCGAGAACCGCGCCGTGCTGGACCAGGTCGGCCTGCTCGCACCCGACGTGGAAGAGATGTATCGCGTGATGGCCATCGCCAACTACGAGGATCGCTTCGTCATCCCGACGACCCATCGCGAATACGCCGAGAACGCTTTCGACGTGCGCGGCGGCTGCGGCTTCAGCTTCGGCAACGGCTGCTCCGACGGCGAGACCGAACTGAGCCTGTTCGGTGCGCCCAAGCGCCGCACCATCCCCATCAAGGTGAACGGCTGAGGAGGGCATCACCATGTTCAACACACCTACGCCCGCCGTCTACACCCTGCGCGTGCTCGCTGCGATGCTGCGCTACCCGGACGCCGACTTCCGTGCCGCAGTGACCGAACTGCAGCAGGCGCTGAAGTCGGAGGCTGCGCTGCCGGCCGCTCGCATCGCCGAGCTCTGCGCGCTGCTGCAGCGCCTGCAACGCGATGACCCCTTCACCGTCGAGGCCGAGTTCGTCGACCTCTTCGACCGCGGCCGCGGCACCGCCCTGCACCTGTTCGAACACATCCACGGCGACTCGCGCGACCGCGGTCCGGCCATGGTCGACCTGCAGAAGACCTATGAAAGTGCCGGCCTCTTCCTCGCGCCCGGCGAACTGCCAGACCACCTCGCCGTGGTGCTGGAGTACGCCAGCACCCAGCCGCCGCGCGAGGCGCGCGACTTCCTGGCCGAGACGGCCCACATCGCCCGCGCCATCTTCAGCGCGCTGCAACGCCGCCAGACGCCCTATGCCGCCGTACTCGCTGCCCTGCTGGAGCTGGCCGGCGAGCGTGCCGAGGCCGTGGACATCCCGCCCGAACCCGAGCTCGACGAGGCCTGGGCCGAGCCGGAGGCCTTCGGCGGCTGCTCCAGTGCCGGCCAGTCGCGGCCCGAAGTCCAGCCCATCCATTTCGTGCGCAAGCACGCCAGCACTCATCAACCGGGAGCCCAGGCATGAGCGCCGTCTACAACTTCCTGTTCGTCGTCTACCCCTACATCTGCCTGGCCGTCTTCCTGCTGGGGAGCCTGGCCCGCTTCGACCGTGACCAATACACCTGGAAGAGCGACAGCTCCCAGCTGTTGCGCGGCCGCGGCCTGAAATGGGCCAGCAATCTCTTTCATGCCGGGGTGCTCTTCCTGCTGGTGGGTCACACGGTGGGCATGCTGACCCCGCACGCCGTCTACGAGCACTTCATCAGCGCCGGCAACAAGCAGATGCTGGCCATCGTCGCGGGTGGCATCGCCGGCACGGCCTGCTTCATCGGGTTGAGCATGCTGATCTGGCGCCGCATGACCGACGACCGCGTGCGCCTGACCAGCCACCGCAGCGACCTGGCCCTGCTGTGGATCCTGTGGCTGCAGCTGACGCTGGGCCTCCTCACGCTGCCCTTCTCGCTGGCGCACAGCGACGGCTCGGTGATGCTGGTGCTGTCCGACTGGGCGCAGCGCATCGTCACGCTGAGGCCCGACGCCAGCGGCCTGGTGGCCCTGGCCTGGCCCTACAAGGTCCACATGGTGCTGGGCATGACGGTCTTCCTGGTCTTCCCCTTCACCCGCCTGGTGCACGTCTGGAGCGGCCTGGCCTCGGTGTTCTATGTCTTCAGGCCCTACCAGGTGGTGCGCGCGCGCCGCCTGACGACCCGCAAGTGAGGTCTGCCATGGCTCACGTCAACGACATCGAGATCGCTACCGCCACCGAGGCCCTGGACGCCGAAGCGCTGCGCCAGCGCGCCTGCACCGAACTGCTGCGCCAGCGCGCCATCGAGCTGGGCCTGCTTGCCGATGACGACCCGACGCCACGCGAGGGGGCCGTCAGCGAAGCGGCCAGCGCCGCCATCGAGGCCTTGATCGCCCGGGAGCTGGCCGGCCCCGATCCCGACGAGGCAGCCTGCCGCCGCCACTACGCCGCCAACGCACGCCACTACGCCGAGGGCGAACGCCTGCAACTGCGCCATGTGCTGTTCGCCGTCACGCCCGGCGTGGACGTGGGCCTGCTGCGCCAGCGCGCCGAGGGCCATCTGATCCGTCTGCGCGCCAGCGACATGGCGGCCTTCAACCAGGCCGCCAAGGAGCTGTCCAACTGCCCCAGCGGCGTCGACGGCGGGCGCCTGGGCTGGCTGACGGCGGCCGACTGCGCACCCGAGTTCGCCCGCGAGCTGTTCGGCCGCAGCGAGATCGGCGTGCTGCCGACGCTCGTGCACAGCCGCTTCGGCCTGCACATCGTCGCCGTCGACGCCCGCGAGCCAGGTCGCCTGCCGGCCTTCGAGCAGGTGCGCGAGGCGGTGGCCCAGCGCATGCGCCAGCTGCACCAGATCAGCGCGCTGCGGCAATATCTTCAGACGCTGGCGGCCGATGCCCGCCTGCAGGGCGTGGAACTGCAGCAGGCGAGTTCACCGCTGGTGCAGTGATGCCCGACGAGCTGCTCGAACGGCTGCGTCGCTTCCAGACGGACGCCTTTCCGCAGCAGCGTTCGCTGTTCCGGCATCTCGTCGACGAGGGCCAGCATCCGCTGACGCTCTTCATCGGCTGCTCGGACTCGCGCCTCGTTCCCTACCTGCTGACGGGCGCCGGCCCGGGTGAGCTCTTCCTGGTGCGCAATGTCGGCGCCTTTGTGCCGCCGTACGACCAGAGCCAGGGGTTTCACGGCACCGCCGCGGCCATCGAGTACGCGGTGCTGAATCTGCAGGTGCAACGCATCATCGTCTGCGGCCACAGCCACTGCGGCGCCATCCGCGCCCTCTACGGCGAAGTCGCACCGGCGGCCCAGAACCTCGCCCGCTGGCTGGACCTCGGCCGCGAGGCCGCGCTGCCGGTCGCCGAGCCCGGCCCCGAGGTGATGCGCCGCACCGAGCAGCGCGCCATCGTGCTGCAGCTCGAGCGCCTGATGGCCTATCCCATGGTGCGCGAGCAGGTCGAGGCGAGGGCGCTGACCCTGCATGGTTGGCACTACGTCATCGAGGACGGCGAGGTGCATGTCTTCGACGTCGCCGTCGGCGCCTTCGTGCCCGCCTCGCGCGCCGACAACGCCGGCACCGGCCCCTACCGCCTCGGCGACGAGGACAGCGGCTTCGATCCCAGCGGCATTCCCTTCGCCCGCTCTTGACTCAGTTCAAGGCGCCGCGACCCCGATCCACCTAGTCTGCGAACCATGAATACGCCCACCTACGACATCCGCCCCCTGGCCCCCTTCGAACGCCACCAGCTCGCCTTCCGATGCTTCGACGCGCTGGCGCCGGGCGAGGCCTTCGAACTGCTCAACGACCATGAGCCCCGCGGTCTGCTGATGCAGTTCGGCGTCCGCCACCCGCTGGCCTTCAGCTGGCGCATCGTGCAGGCCGAACCCGGCGCCTGGCTCATCCGCATCGGCCGTGTCGTCGATGCCGCCGAAGCCACTGTTCCCGCCGGGGCGGGCGGCTGCGGTTGCGGTTGCAGCCAAGGCTGATGTCGGTCGAATCCTGCCCGCCGCCGCGCAAGCCCCAGCTGGTCTGCCCGGCCGGCTCGCTGCGCGCGCTGCAGCTGGCCATCGATGCTGGCGCCGATGCCGTCTACCTGGGTCTCAAGGACGCGACCAATGCGCGCAATTTCGCCGGCCTGAACTTCGACGCTGCGCAGGTTCGCGAAGGCGTCACGCTGGCGCATCGGATGGGCCGCCAGGTGCTGATGGCCCTGAACACCTTCGCCGACGCGCGTGACAGCCAGCCCTGGCAGCGCGCCGTCGACCATGCGGCGGAGCTGGGCGCCGACGCCCTGATCGTGGCCGACAGCGCCGTGCTGGCCGACGCCAGCCGCCGCCATCCGCAGCTGCGCCTGCACCTGTCGGTGCAGGCCTCGGCCACCAACCACGAGGCCATCGAGTTCTACCGCCAGCGCTACGGCATCGCGCGCGCCGTGCTGCCGCGCGTGCTGACCCTGCAGCAGGTGCAGCAGCTGCTCAAGCACTGCAAGGTGCCGGTCGAGGTCTTCGGCTTCGGCAGCCTGTGCGTGATGGTGGAAGGGCGCTGCGCCCTGTCCAGCTACGCCACCGGCCAGTCGCCCAACACGGCCGGTGTCTGCTCGCCGCCTGGCGCCGTGCGCTGGGACGAGGCGGCCGACGGCGTGCGCGCCCGCCTGGGCGGCGTGCTGATCGACCACTACCGGCCCGGCGAGCCGCGCGGCTACCCGACGCTGTGCAAGGGGCGCTTCGAGGTGGGCGAACTGGCGAGCGACTACGCGCTGGAAGAGCCCACCAGCCTCAACACCCTGACCCTGCTGCCGCAGCTGATCGCCTCCGGCGTGGACGCGATCAAGATCGAAGGGCGCCAGCGCAGCCCCGCCTATGTGGCCGAGGTCACCAAGGTCTGGCGCGCCGCCATCGACGCCGCCTGGGCCGCCCAGGAGGGCCGTGGCCGCTACAGCGTGCAGCCGTCCTGGGACGGCCAGCTGGCGCGCTGGGCCGAAGGCCAGCAGCACACATTGGGCGCTTACGACCGCCCCTGGAGATGAAGTGAACAGGCCCCCCGAAGCGCTGCGCGCCTCCCCCCAGGGGGCGCCTCGACTGACGCCGGGCGCCGCATGGAAATGGACGGAGCAGTTTTGATGATCGATCTTTCGATTGGTCCGGTGTTGTACTGGTGGCCGCGTGAGGCGCTGCTGAATTTCTATGCCGACCTCGCCGACGCGCCGGTGCGCAGCATTGTGCTGGGCGAGCTGGTCTGCTCGCGGCGCAACGAGATCAAGTTCGACGACTGGCTGGCCATCGCCCGCGAGCTGCGCGCCGCCGGCAAGGACGTGCGTCTGGCCACCATGGCCCTGGTCATGAGCGAGGCCGAGCTGCGCACGCTGCGCCGCGTCTGCGAGCAAGACGAGTTCCCCGTCGAGGCCGGCGACGCCGCCGCGCTGCAGGCGTTGTCGCGCGCTCGCCGCCGCCCCTTCACGCTGGGCCCCCATCTCAACATCTACAACGCCGCCGCCCTCGGCGAGCATGCCGCCCTGGGCGCCGACCGCTGGGTGGCGCCCGTCGAGCTGCCGCTGGATGCGGTGGCGCGCATCAACGCCATGCCGTCGGCCCTCGAGACCGAGGTCTGGGGTTTCGGCCGCCTGCCGCTGGCCTTTTCGGCGCGCTGCTTCACGGCCCGCCATCACCGGCTGCAGAAGGACGATTGCCATTTCCGTTGCCGCGACGATGCCGATGGCCTGCTGCTGAAGACGGGGGAGGGCGAGGACTTCCTCGCCCTCAACGGCATCCAGACCCAGAGCGCGGCCCTGCAATGCCTGATAGGCCACGGCGAGGCGCTGCAGGAGGCCGGCGTCAGCCTGCTGCGGCTGTCGCCCTGCGGCCAGCACTTCGGCCGCGTCATCGAGATCTTCGACGAGGTGTTCGCGCGCGGCGGCAATGCCGCATGGGCGATGGAGGAGTTGCGCGAGCTGCGCCTGCCCGGTCGCCTCGTCGACGGCTTTGCGCGCCGCCAGCCTGGCCTGGCGGAGGCAGCATGAGCCTGACCCTGCCCAGCCTGCCGTCGCCCTGGCGCGAGCACATCGCCCGCCTGCCCAGCCGTCCGCCTTCCACCGCCCTGGCCCTGCTGCTCGACCGCCTGCTGCTGCCGCGCCTGGACGCGTCGCAGTGCCAGGCCCTGCAAGGCCAGACCGTCGAGATCGAGCTGCAGGAGCTCGGCGCCCGGGTGCGCCTGCGGCTGACCGAGCGCGGCTTTTGCGCCGCCGGTGAAGGCGGCATCCCCCATCTGCGCCTGCGCGCCCGCGCCGACGCGCTGTGGCGGCTGCTGCGCGGCGAGGACGATGCCGACCGGCTCTTCTTCGACGGTGCCCTCGTCATGGAAGGCGACACCGAGTACGGGCTGATCCTGAAGAACACCCTGGACGCGATCGGTCCGCTGTGGAGCACACCATGAACCCAACCGCAACCCTGGCCCAGCGCCTCGTCGACGCGCTGCTGGCGCGCGGTGCGCGCGAGATTTTCGGCATCCCCGGCGACTTCGCGCTGCCGCTGTTCCGCGAGATCGAGCGCGACGGCCGCCTGCCCATCCTGACCCTGGCCCACGAGCCCGGCGTCGGCTTCGCGGCCGATGCGACGGCGCGCGTGCGCGGCGGCCTCGGCGTCGCCGCCGTCACCTATGGCGCCGGCGCCCTCAACCTCGTCAACGCGGTGGCTGGTGCCTATGCCGAGCGCGTGCCCCTGGTCGTGCTGTCCGGCGCTCCGGCCGCGCACGAGGCCGTCAGCGGCCTGCTGCTGCACCACCAGGTCAAGCAGCTCGATTCGCAATGGCGGCTCTACGAGGAGATCACCGTCGACCGCGCCCGCCTGGACGACCTGGAGCGTGCGCCGCAGGCCATCGCCCGCGTGCTGGACAACGCCCTGGCGCGCTCACGGCCGGTCTATCTCGAGATCCCGCGCGACCTGCCGGGCCGGCCCTGCGCCGAGGTCCCCGCGCCCGCGCCGCGCCGCTGGGACGCCGAGCGCGTGGCCGCCTGCGCCGACGAGCTGCTGGCGCGGCTGCGTGCGGCGCGCGATCCCCTGCTCGTCGTCGGCGTCGAGGTCAGGCGCTACGGGCTGGAGGCGCGCGTCGCCGAGCTGGCGCGGCGCCTGGGCCTGCCGGTGCTGACCAGCTTCATGGGCCGCGGCCTGCTGGCCGACGCCGACATTCCGCTGGCCGGCACCTATCTGGGCCTGGCCGGCGACCCCGAGCTGAGCCGTCGCGTGGAGGGTTCGGACGCGCTGCTGCTGCTCGGCGTCATCGTGTCCGACACCAACTTCGCGGTGTCGGCCCAGCGCATCGACTTCCGCCACGCCCTGGTGGCCTACGACGACGAGGTCCGCGTCGGCCATCATGTCTATGCGGAGCTGCCGCTGGCCGCCCTGGTCGACGCGCTGCTCGAGCGCTGCCCACTGCCGCGCACCGCCGTCGCGGCGCCGCCCGCACCGCCGGCCTACCCGCAGGGCCTGGTCGAGGACGGTGCCGCCGTCGAGCCCGCCGACATTGCCCGCGCCATCAACGACGTCTTCGCCCGCCATGGCGCCATGCCCATCGCCTGCGATGTCGGTGACTGCCTGTTCACGGCCATGGCGGTGCGGCCGACCGCGCTGCTCGCGCCGGGCTATTACGCCACCATGGGCTATGGCGTGCCGGCCGGCCTGGGCCTGCAGCGCGCCAGCGGCCAGCGCCCCCTCATCCTGGTCGGCGACGGTGCCTTCCAGATGACGGGCTGGGAGGTCGGCCACGCGGCCCGCCTCGGCCTGGATCCCATCGTCCTCGTCTTCAACAACGGCGGCTGGGAGATGCTGCGCAGCTTCATGCCCGAGGGCGGCTTCCACGACCTCGGCGCCTGGGACTTCGCTGCCATGGCTGCCGGCATGGGCGGCGACGGCTACACCGTGCAGACGCGGGCCGAACTGGGAGCGGCATTGCGCCAGGCCCTGGCCACGCGAGGCAGCTTCCAGCTCATCGACATCCGCCTCGCGCCCGGCGCGCGCTCGCCGACGCTGCAGCGCTTCGTGCAGGCGGTGCGGCGCCTGTCCATGCCCGAGGCCGTCGCCGCTTCTTGATCTGGTTCAAGGACGAGGCCGACCCTGCTGGCCACACTGCATGCCACTAGATGTAGCGCTTGTCTGCGCTGCGAACACCATAGGTAGTGGAATGAGTCTCTATCCCCAGCAGGTGATGAAGCGCGATGGCCGCCTGGAGGCCTTCGACGCGGGCAAGATCGCCCGAGCCCTGGCCAGCGCCGGCCGCGCCAGTGGCGAGTTCGGTGAGGAAGAGGCGCGCTGGCTGACCGAGAACGGCGTGCTGCCGGAGCTGATGGCGCGCACCCTGCCGGGCATCGAGCAGATCCAGGACGCCGTCGAGTCCACGCTGTTTGGTGCCGGCTGGCGCCGCACGCTGCGGGCCTATACCGTCTACCGCGAGCAGCACCGCCGCCTGCGCGATGCGCGCCAGACCCTGGTCGACGTGCAGGCCACCATGGACGAGTACCTGCAGCAGCGCGACTGGCGCATCCAGGCCAATGCCAACCAGGGCTGGAGCCTCGGCGGGCTGATCATAATGGTGTGGGGCATGGTGGTCCCCAACTACGGGGTGGACCTTGTCTCCCCCCCGGCGGTCGGCCGCCCCCACCGCGTGGCCGACCTCCACATCCACGACCTCGACATGCTCAGCGGCTATTGCGCCGGCTGGAGCCTGCGCACCCTGCTGCACGAGGGCCTCAACGGCGTGCCGGGCAAGGTCGAGGCGGGGCCTCCCAAGCATCTCTCCAGCGCCGTCGGCCAGATCGTCAATTTCCTGGGCACGTTGCAGAACGAATGGGCCGGTGCCCAGGCCTTCTCAAGCTTCGACACCTATCTGGCGCCCTATGTGCGCAAGGACGGGCTGAGCTACGAGCAGGTGCGCCAATGCATCCAGGAGCTGATCTACAACCTCAACGTGCCCTCGCGCTGGGGCACGCAGACGCCCTTCACCAACCTGACCTTCGACTGGACCTGTCCGGCCGACCTCGCCGAGCAGGTGCCCGTCATCGCCGGCGAGGAGCAGCCCTTCTGCTATGGCGAGCTGCAGGTCGAGATGGACCTCATCAACCGCGCCTACATCGACGTGATGACGGCCGGCGATGCCAAGGGCCGCGTCTTCACCTTCCCCATCCCGACCTACAACATCACCAAGGACTTCGACTGGGCCCATCCCAACGCCGAGGCCCTGTTCGAGATGACGGCGCGCTACGGCCTGCCTTACTTCCAGAACTTCCTGAACTCCGACCTCGAGCCGCAGATGGTGCGTTCCATGTGCTGCCGCCTGCAGCTGGATCTGCGCGAGCTTCTCAAGCGCGGCAACGGGCTGTTCGGCTCGGCGGAGCAGACCGGCTCGGTGGGCGTCGTCACCGTCAACTGCGCGCGCCTCGGGCATCTGCATGCCGGTGACGAGGCTGCGCTGCTGGCGCGCCTGGACCGCCTGCTCGAACTGGGTCGCGACAGCCTGGAGATCAAGCGCAAGCTGATCCAGCGCCTCATCGACCAGGGCCTCTTCCCCTACACGCGCCGCTATCTGCGCACGCTCCGCAACCATTTCTCGACGCTGGGCGTGAACGGCATCAACGAGATGGTGCGCAACTTCACGCGCGGCCAGCACGACATCACCAGCGCCGAAGGCCACGCGCTGGCGGTGCGCCTGCTCGACCATGTGCGGGCCCGCATGGTGGAGTTCCAGGAGCAGACCGGCCATCTCTACAACCTGGAAGCGACGCCCGCCGAAGGCACGACCTACCGCTTCGCCAAGGAAGACCGCCGCCGCTGGCCCCACATCCTGCAGGCCGGCAGCGAGGCCAACCCCTACTACACCAACAGCTCGCAGCTGCCGGTCGGCTTCACCGACGACCCCTTCGAGGCGCTGGAGCGTCAGGAGGAGTTGCAGCGCAAATACACCGGCGGCACGGTGCTGCACCTCTACATGAGCGAGCGCATCAGCTCGGCCGCCGCCTGCCGCGAACTGGTCAAGCGCGCGCTGTCCCATCACCGGCTGCCCTATGTGACGGTGACGCCGACCTTCTCGATCTGCCCCACCCACGGCTATCTGAGTGGCCACCACGAGTTCTGCCCCCAATGCGACGAAGAGCGGCTGGCCGCCAAGCGCCGTCAATCCGAACCCCAACCTGCCTAAAGGAGATCCCCATGAACGCTGTCATCGAACGCCAAGAACAGGACATCACGCTGCGCGAAGAGGAACGCCAGCGCTGCGAGGTCTGGACCCGGGTGATGGGTTATCACCGGCCCGTCGCGTCCTTCAACATCGGCAAGCAGGGAGAGTTCGCCGAGCGTGTTCACTTCGAGGAGGCAAGCGTCGCGTCGTGACCGCCGACGCCCTGGCCGTCGCCGGCCTGCAGCCCTTCAGCAGCGTCGACTTCCCCGGCCGCCTGGCGGCCGTCGTCTTTCTGCAGGGCTGCCCCTGGCGCTGCAGCTATTGCCACAACGCCGAGCTGCAGCCGCGCGGGCAGGGCAGCGGGCCGCGCTGGCCCGAGCTGCGCGACTGGCTGGCGCGTCGCCTGGGTCGGCTCGACGGGGTCGTCTTCAGCGGCGGTGAGCCCACGCTGGACCCGGCCCTGCCGGCCGCGCTGGATGAACTGCGGGCGATGGGCTATGCCCTGGGCTTGCACACCGCCGGCCTGGCCCCGCGCCGCCTGGGCACGCTGCTGCCGCGGCTCGACTGGGTGGGGCTGGACATCAAGGCGGCGCTCAGCGACGAATCCTTGCACGACCGCATCACCGGCCGGCGCGGCAGTCCGCGCGCGGTGCGCGATTCGCTGGCGCTGCTGCAGGCCAGTGGCGTGGGCTTCGAGTGCCGCAGCACCGTCCATCCGGATTGGTTCAGCGACTCCGACCTGCTGCGCCTAGTCCACGAGCTGGCCGGCGTGCCCCGCCATGTGCTGCAGCTCGCACGCCTTCCCGACGCGAGCGGGGTTTTGCGCCCTCCGCTGGCCTGGCCTTCCGCGGCCCTGCTGGCCGAGGCGCGCGCTATCAGACCCGGGCTGCAGCTGCGGGGCTGAGCAGGTCGCGGCAATGCGCCAGCAACGCCTCGGCCTGGGCCGGATCAAAGTCGCCATGCTGGACCTTGCGCACGCCCTGCTCATGCAGGCGCAGCTCGGTGCTCGCCGTCACACCGACACGGGCCAGGCAGGCCCGCACGCAGGCCAGCGGGCAACCGTCGATGGCGAGGATGGGCCGGCCGCTGCCGGCGGCGCGCTGGGCGGTGCGCACCAGCGCCTTGACGCCGCCGCCCACGCCGGCGATGCAGGACATCTCCGCGTCGCCGGCACGGTCCAGGCGCACGGCCAGGTGATTGGCCAGCTGGGCCGCGCTGGAGCAGCCCGAGCAGGCGTAGACCAGGGGCAGCTCCTGCACGGCGTCTCAGCCGATCAGCACCGCTTCACCGTCGGGGTTGAAGGGCAGCAGGCCACCGAACTCGCCGCTCTCGACGCGCTTGACCAGCAGCTCCAGCATGCGCTTGATCTCGCTGGCGGTCGTGCGGCCGGCCAGGGCGGCGGTGAACATCAGCTGCCAGGCTGGTCCGGCCTGGCGCGCCTCGGCAGCCAGGCTCTGGAAGTCCTTCAGGTCGGCGGGGTCCTTGTCCACGCACATCAGCGGCCGCAGCACGCCGCCTTCACCGGCGGCATGGGCGGCGCGCTGCTCCGGCGTCGCGTCGGCGTCGCACTCGGCGGTGGTGAAGACCATCAGCAGATGCTGGGGTTCGCGTTGCCTGCGGGCCATCACCAGCAGATCGTCAAAGTGTTCGATGTTCATGAGCCCCAGTCTGAGCCGCCCGCGCCGCCGTCGGCGCATCCGACGGAGGAGGGCGGTATCGGCCGAAAGGACTAGGTGGCCCGCTGCCGCCTCCTGCCATGGCCGGATGGGCCGTGGCGCGGCGGCCCTCAAGAATCCACCGCATGGAAGACAACGTGCACTGGACGGGCGCCGACGGCGCGCTGCGCGACCGCCGCCAGCGCCCGTGGCGCGACCTGCGCATCTCGCTGACCGACCGCTGCAACTTCCGCTGCGGCTATTGCATGCCGCGCAGCAAGTTCGGCCCGGGCCATCGCTTCCTGCCGCAGTCGCGGCTGCTGAACTTCGAGGAGATCGCCCAGGTGGCGCGCCAGGCCCTGGCCCTGGGCGTGCGTACGCTGCGCCTGACGGGCGGCGAGCCGCTGCTGCGCCGCGACCTGCATCAGCTCATCGGCCAGCTCGCCGCCTTGCGCACGCTGGACGGCACGCCGCCCGATCTGGCGCTGACGACCAATGGCAGCCTGCTGGCAGCCCAAGCCCAGGCCCTGCGCGACGCCGGCCTGAACCGCCTCACCGTCAGCCTCGACGCGCTGGACGACGCCGTCTTCCAGCGCATGAACGAGGTGGGATTTCCCGTCACCGAAGTGCTGCGCGGGCTGGAGGCGGCGCAGCTCGCCGGCTTCAAGTCCATCAAGGTCAACATGGTGGTGCGGCGCGGCGTCAATGACGCCGAGGCATTGCCGTTGGCCGAATATTTCCGCGGCAGCGGCATGACGCTGCGCTTCATCGAGTTCATGGACGCCGGCCGCCACAACGGCTGGCAGCTCGGCGAGGTGCTGCCCAGTGCCGAGCTGCGCGCCCGCATCGCCGAGCGCTGGCCGCTGCAGGCGCTGCCGCCGACGCGCGGTGGCGAGACGGCCGAGCGCTGGCGCTATGCCGACGGCGCCGGCGAGATCGGCTTCATCAGCAGCGTCAGCAAGGCCTTCTGCGGCGATTGCACGCGCGCCCGGCTGACAGCCGAAGGCCGGCTCTACACCTGCCTGTTCGCGTCCGGCGGCGAGGACCTGCGGCCGCTGCTGCGCGACCCGCATGGCAGCGAGGCCCGGCTGCGCGAGCGCCTGGCCGCCATCTGGGCCGCGCGCAGCGATGCCTATTCCGAGCAGCGCGAACGCCTGAGCGTGATCCGCATCGAGCGGGCCGACATGCATGTGCTGGGCGGCTGAATCGCCGCACCTTGCCCTGCATCAAAGCGGCGCTGCCGCGTTGACGCCAGCATCGACACCTTCGCCTTCAACCCCAACGCCGTCATGACCTCTTCTTCGCTGATCGAACGCATGGCGGCCGCCGGCCTGCGCCCCCTGCAGCTGGCAGGCCGCCAGCTGCTGCCCATCGTGCAGGGCGGCATGGGCGTGGGCATCTCCGCCCATCGCCTGGCCGGCAATGTCGCCGCCTTGGGCGCCTGGGGCACCATCGCCTCGGTGGACTTGCGCCGCCACCATGCCGACCTGATGGCGCGCAGCGAGGGCCTGCGCGATGGCGACGAGAAGAAAGCCGTCATCCAGCAGGCCAACCAGGAGGCGCTGTCGCGCGAGATCCGCAAGGCTCGCGAGATCGCCGGCGGGCGCGGCCTGGTGGCCGTGAACGTGATGCGGGCGGTCACCGACTACGCGGCCTCGGTGCGCACGGCGCTGGAAGAGGGCGCCGACGCCCTTGTCGTCGGTGCCGGCCTGCCGCTGGACCTACCCGACCTGGCCCAGGATCATCCCGACACGGCCCTGGTGCCCATCCTCAGCGATGCCCGCGGCGTGGCCCTGCTGTGGCGCAAATGGGAGCGCCGCCAGCGCCTGCCCAGCGCCATCGTCATCGAGCACCCGGCCCATGCCGCGGGCCACCTCGGCGCGGCCCGCGTGGCCGACCTGGGCGATGCGCGCTTCGACTTCGAGACCGTGCTGCCGGCGGTGCGCCAGCATCTGCGCGATGCCGGCGTCGAAGGCCAGGTGCCGCTGATCGCCGCCGGTGGCGTGCGTCGCTGCGAGGACATCCAGCGCCTGCAGTCTCTTGGCGCCGACGCGGCCCAGCTCGGCACCGCCTTCGTCGCGACCGAGGAATGCGATGCCCATCCCAACTTCAAGCAGGTACTGGCCGAGGCGCGCGACGAGGACCTGATCGAGTTCACCAGCGTCGCCGGCCTGCCGGCCCGCGCCGTGCTGACACCGTGGCTGAAGAAATACCTGAAGGCCGAGGAGCGGCTGCAGGCCGTCGCCCAGCTCAAGCAGCGCTGCACCATGGCCTTCGACTGCCTGGCCCAGTGCGGTCTGCGCGACGGGCTCAAGGGCTGGGGCCAGTTCTGCATCGACCAGCGCCTGGCCGCGGCTCTGCGCGGCGAGATGAGCAAGGGACTGTTCTTCCGCGGCCGCGGCGAGCTGCCCTTCGGGGCGCAGATCGCCAGCGTCAGCCAGTTGCTGGAGCGACTGCTGACGCCGGGTGTACCCCTGGGCACACCCGCCACGCCGGCATGACGACAGGGGCTGCCGGGCCCTGGCGGCCGGGGCGGCTGTTGAGCGCGCCGCATCGCCTCGGCTTTGCCATCGGCGCCGCGGCGATGAGCCTGTTCGCGCTGTGGTGGCTGCTGGTGCTGCTGGCTGCGCGTCTCGGTGTCGCGCCCGCCTGGGTGGTGCCGCCGACGCTGGCCCACGGCCTGCTGTTCACGCTCGGCTTCATGCCCGCCTTCATGAGCGGTTTCCTGTTCACGGCCGGCCCGCGCTGGCTGGGCCAGCCGGGCGTGGACGCGCGCACGTTGCGGACCGCCTTGCTGCAGCTGGCCGGCGGCTGGCTGCTGGCCCTCGTCGGCATGCATGCCAACCTGTGGTTGGCCGCCTTCGGTGTCGCCACCGCCGCCTGCGGCTGGCTGCGCCTGAGCCTGCGCTTCGCCGCCCTGTTGCGTGCCAGTCGCGTGCCGGACCGCCTGCATGCGCGCTGGGTGCTGGCGGCCTGTGGCGTCGGTGTCGCTGCGATGCTGCTGGCCTGCCTGGCCCTGCTGCAGGGCGACGCGACGCTGCTGCGCGCGGCCGTCCACCTCGGCTTGTGGGGCTTCATCGCGCCGGTCTATGCCGTCGTGTCCCACCGCATGATTCCCTTCTTCAGTGCGGCGGCCCTGCCGCAATTGGACGCCTGGCGGCCGAATGCGCTGCTGCTGCCCATGCTGGGCGGCCTGACCCTGGACGGCGTGGCCGAGATGGGCTGGCTGCCGCCGGCGCTGCTCGCGCCGCCGCTGGCCATCGCCGCGCTCGCCTTGCTTGCGCTGGCGCTGCGCTGGGGTCTGGCCCAGAGCCTGAAGGGGGCATCCCGGCGCCTGCTGGCCATGCTGCATGGCGGCTTTGTCTGGCTGGGGTTGGCGCTCGGCCTGCAGGCCGCCTCGCAGGCGCTGCTGGCGATGGGGCATGGCAGTCTGGGCGCCGCACCGCTGCACGCGCTGACGCTGGGCTGGCTGGGCTGCACGATGATCGCGATGGTGACGCGCGTGGCGGCCGGGCACAGCGGTCGGCCGCTGGCCATCGACCGCCTGGGCTGGGCGGTCTACCGGCTGCTGCAGCTCGGCGTGCTGTTGCGCGTGGCGGCGGCCCTGGGCCTGGCGGCCGGCTTGCTGCCGGCCGCCGCCATCTGGGCGGCCGTGACGGCCACCTGGGGCTGGCGCCACGGCGACTGGCTGGGACGTCCGCGCGTCGACGGCCGGCCGGGTTGAACATGGAAGCCGTGCCCATCGAGCGCTGGCTGCAGCGCCTGCCCATCTTCAGCGAGATCGACGCGGCCTCGCTGCAGCGGCTGGCCGCCGCCGCGCGACTGCGCCCGCTGGAGCGCGGCGCCTTCGCGCTGCGGGCGGGCGACGGCTGTGACGCCTTCTTCGTCAACCTCGGCGAGCCGGTCAAGCTCTTCGTGCTGGCGCCCAACGGCAACGAGAAGGTCATCGAGCTGGTCTCGGCCGGCCAGAGCTTTGCCGAGGCGCTGATGTTCCTTGGCCGGCCCAGCCCCGTTAACGCCCAGGCCCTGGGCGACACCCGGCTGCTGGTGCTGCCGCGTGACGCCATGATCGAGGCCATGGCGGCCGACCAGCGCCTGGCCCTGCGCATGCTGGCCGGCCTGAGCCGGCGCCTGCACGGCCTGGTCGGCGACGTGCAGGCCTACGCGCTGCAGTCCGGCGTGCAGCGCGTCATCGGCTATCTGCTGCGCGATGCCGGCGACGACGGCGCCAGCACGGTGGTCCTGCCGGTCAGCAAGGCGACGCTGGCCTCGCGGCTGTCACTGACGCCCGAGTACTTCTCGCGCGTGCTGCGCGAGCTGGAGGAGGCCGGCCTCATCACGGTCGAGGGCCGGCGCATCCATATCGACGACGTCAAGCGGCTCGCGGCCTATCCGCGGCCCTAGGTGTTGAACAGCAGGGCCTGATCGCGCGGCTGCTCGATGCGCAGCGGCGCGCTGGCGTCCGGCGCCGCGGCCAGGCCGGCGGCGGCCAGGCGCTCGCGCCAGGACTCCGCGCCCAGCTGGGAGTTGGCGCGCAGCACCACGCTGAGACGCCATGGCCATTCCTCGCTTCCCGGGCCTTCGATGACGCGATCGATGCCACGCTGCTCGCGCAGCCTGGCCAGCAGCTCGGCCGAGGGCTCGATTCGCCGCCACAGCGCCAGCACGCCGAGCTGGGGCACGGGCGTGGGCGGCGGCTTCAGCACCAGGCCCTCGAGCTGGCCCCGGCGTCGCCAGGCGCTCAGGCTGGAAAGCACATGGTGCTCGCTGCAACCCAGCTGGCGGGCGCATTCGGCGAATGGTTTGGAGCAGACCTGCAGGCCCTGCTCCACGCAGGCGGCCAGGCGTGGGTCGTCGCAGCACAGCGTGGTGTCGAGCGCGGGCAGGCGCAGGCGTGCCAGCGGCGCCAGCGCCAGGCGCGAGAGCTGGCGGCGCAGCGCGCCCTCGTCCAGGGCTTCGACCTCGGCCCAGACCGTCGGCAGCCCGGTGCCGGCGTCGGCGCGTTCGATGCGGAAGCAGCCCGGCAGCGTGGCCAGCGCGGCGACGAAGCCGGCGGGGGCGTCAAAGGCGAGTCGCCAGCGCTCGCGCCGAAGCGTGACCCCCCAGCGCACGCGGATGGGCTGCAAGGCGCCGCTGCGGTTCAGTTCGCGGCAGGTGCTCAGCAGTTCCCGCGGCGTCGCGCCGCTGCGCGCCGCCATCTGGCGGAAGGGCGAGGGGTGCAGCGGAAAGTCCTGCTGCCAGCCCTGGATCAGGGTCTGGCGCAGGCCGGCGCAGCAACTGGGCGGGGGCGCGGGAATCGGCATAGTGGCCCATGCTCGGCTGCCCCACGAGGCCCGGCCTTGATCTGGTTCAAATTGACCTGGGCCGGAGTTTGAGCGGCGTCAAGCTTGATGCGGTCGCGGCGGCCAGGAGCGCCCGCCTGTCGATCAGCCCGCGTCGGGCTGCAGCGCCGGCGTGGCGTCGCGGAAGGCGGACAGCTGGGCACAGGTCGCGTCGACGTCGGCAATGCAGGGCCAGCGCTGCACGTCGACCTTGAAACGCCGGGCGCTTTCGACCTGGGGCACCAGGTAGACGTCCGCCAGGGAGGGTGCGCCGCCGAAGCAGAAGGCGCCTCGCTGCGAGTCGCGAGCGAGCATGGATTCGATGGCGTCGAAGCCCGCCGTGATCCAGGTTGCGCACCAGCGGTTCACGGCCGCCTCGTCCGCACCGAAGTCATGGCGCAGCGCCTGCAGGATGCGCCGGTTGTTGACCGGGTGGATGTCGCAGCCCACGATGGCCGCGAGAGCCCGGACATGGGCGCGCGCCTTGGGATCGGCCGGCAGCAGCGGCGGCTCGGGGTGGCGCTCTTCCAGCCATTCGAGGATGGCCGGCGACTGGATCAGCAGGCCGTCTGCCGGGCCGGTCTGCAGGGCCGGCACCAGGCCCTGGGGGTGGATGGCTCGGTGAGCGGCAGCGAGGTGCTGTTCGCGCCGCAGGTCGACGGGCTCCAGCTCGTAGGTCAGTCCCTTGAGGTTGAGGGCGATGCGCAGCCGGTGCGAGGTGCCGCTGCGGAAAAAACTGTAGAGCTTCATGGTTGTTCAGGCAGTGCGGTGCAGGGACCTGGTGGTGGGCTGCGCGGCGCGCTGGGGCGCTGGCGCCGGTGCCTGTTGGGCCCGTGCCATCGGCACCAGCAGGGTCAGCAGGGTGCCCAGCAGGCCCAGGCCCGCGAGCACGTAGAAGATCGAGTCCAGCTGCAGGCCGGCGCCGATCAGCGTGCTGCCCAGCATCGGCCCGCCGATGCCGCCCAGCCGACCGAAGCCGGCGCACCAGGCCACGCCGGCGGCGCGGACGTTGGTGCGGTAGTAGTTGGCGACAAAGCCGTAGATCAGCGTCTGCGTGCCGCTGGTGCCCAGGCCGACGACGGCGACGATGGCCAGCAGGGCGCCGAGCGGGAAACCCAGCGTCAGCAGCACCAGGGCCACGCCGCCTGTGGCGAAGCAGGCCGCCACGACGGGCTTGGGGCCGAAGCGGTCGGCCAGGCGCGAGGCGGCCAGCGCGCCGAATAGCGAACCGCCGTTGAGCACGGCCAGGAAGGACAGAGAGCCCTTGGCGTTGAAGCCGGCGCGCAGCATGACCTCCGGCAACCAGGTGTTCAGTGAATACACCAGCATCAGGCCGGTGGCGCTCATCAGGCCCAGCACCAGGGTCGGGAACAGGTAGTCGCGGCTCAGCAGGCCGGCGAAGCCGACCTGCTCGCTCCTGTCCGACGTGCCCACCCGCCGTGTCACGCTCGTGTCGGGCAGGGGGACGCCAGTCCGCACCGACAGCGCGCGGGCCTCATCCATGCGGCCGCGCGACACCAGCCAGGCGATGGATTCCGGCATCTTGAACCAGGCCAGCGGCAACAGCGTGATGGCGGGCAGGGCGCCGATCCAGAACATGCCGCGCCAGCCGATCTGCTGCATCGCCATGATGGCGATCAGGGCCGCGAGCAGGCTGCCGAGGGGGATGCCGCCGTTGGTGATGGCGTTGATGGTGTTCTTCTTGCCGGGCGGCGCGTACTCCGCTACCAGGGCCGCCGTGGTGGCCAGCAGCGCGCCTATGCCCAGGCCGGTGGCGAAGCGCAGCCAGCCGAAGGCCGCCGTCGTCGTGACCATGGCGGTGGCGGCCATGCCGACGGAGAACCAGGCGTAGGACATCAGCATGACCTTGCGGCGCCCGAGCCAGTCGCCCACCAGCCCGGCCAGCAGGGCACCGACCATCACGCCGAACAGTGCATAGCTGCCCAGCAGGCCGGCGGTCGCGGGTGTCACCTGGCCGAGGTGGGAGGGGTCGCGCAGCAGGGTGGACACCACCGCGCCGTAGACGACGAGGTCGTAGCCGTCAAAGATGAGGCCGACCATGGCCAGGGTCACGATCCAGGTCAGCGTGTGCCTGCGCCTGGCCTCGGGCGTGGATGCGGGGGTGGCGGTCATGTCTTGTCTCCGATGTGTTTTTGTGGGTCTCTTTATTCGGCGGCGCCGACGTGCAGCACGATGTCGCCGAGGCCCTCGATGCGGCCGTCGATGCGGTCGCCCGGGTTGACGGCGCCGACGCCCTCGGGCGTGCCCGTGAAGATCAGGTCGCCGGGCTGCAGGTGATAGAAGAGGGACAGGTCGGCGATGAGCTCGGGAATGCTCCAGATCAGCTTGTCGATGTTGGACTTCTGGCGCGTCCGGCCGTTGACGGTCAGCTCGATGTCGGCGTGGCCGATGACCTGCCGTGGCATGGCCACGATCTCGGACACGACGGACGACTGCTCGACGTCCTTGCCCAGGTCCCAGGGGCGGCCCTTGTCGCGGGCCAGCAGTTGCAGGTCGCGGCGCGTCATGTCCAGGCCGCAGGCATAGCCGTAGACGAGGGCCGGTGCGTCCGAGGCCTGCACGCGGAAGCCCGGCTTGCCGATGACGACGACGAGTTCCATCTCGTGGTGGTAGTTGTCGGTCTCGGGCGGGTAGGCCACGGTGGCGCCGGACTCGACCAGCGTTGACGGCGACTTGGTGAAGTAGAAGGGCCGCTCGATGGCCTTGTCGACGGGACGGCCCATCTCCACGGCGTGGGCGTAGTAGTTGCGGCCGACGAAGAACAGGCGGTTGACCGGCAGACGTTGCTCGCTGCCGCGCACGGGCAGGGATTGGACCGGCGGGGGGTTCCAGAGGTAGGAGGAGGTCATGGTGGGTTTCTCGGGTTCAGGGTTCAGGGACGGATCTCGAAGACGCCCAGCTTCTGATGCAGCGGGGTCTCGTCGGCGATGAACAGGAAGGCCGGCTCGGTGGCCGACGCGTTGGCGAGCGCGACCGGCGTGTAGCCCGGTGCGCAGCAGGTGTCGGCCGTCGCCAGGTGGAAGTGCTGTGCCGCGACCTGGGCCGTGGCGGCGCCTTCGATGACGTGGAACACGGCGGCCGGGCTGCGTGCGGGCAGGGCCAGGGACTGGCCCGGGCGCAGCATCAGTGCGTGGAAGCCCAGGATGTTCTGCGCATGCCCACCCGTCTCGGGGTTGGTGTAGGTGAGCTGGGCGGCCTCGGAGGCGGGCAGGATTGCCGCCAGCGATTGCAGAGCGGCCCGTGCCTCGGCCCAGGGGTAGCGCAGCATCGGGTAGGGCTTGCGGGAGCGCTCGAAGACGGGCGTGGGCACCAGGCCACCGCGTGCGTAGGCGCGCTCGCTGCGCTGCGGCGTCACGGCCTGGCGAGCGCCGTCGACGTGGTAGCTGGCCTCCAGGTAGTGGACGAGGGGCAGGTCCAGCACGTCCAGCCACACGACGGGGTCGCTGCCCTCGTGGCCGTGCTCGTGCCATAGGCCGGTCGGCGTGAGGATGAGGTCGCCGCGCTCCATCCGGCATTGCTCGCCGTCGACGGTGGTCCAGGCACCTTGTCCCTCGACGACCATGCGTACCGCATTGGGCGTGTGGCGGTGGGCCGGCGCCCACTCGCCGGGCAGCAGCAGCTGCATGCCGAGGTAGACGGCGGCGCTGGCCTGCATGCTGTCCGCCCCGAAGCCGGGGTTGGCCAGCACCAGCACGCGGCGCTCGGCCTTCTCGATCGGCGTCAGCTCGCCAGCGCGCAGCAGCAGCGGGCGCATCGCCTCGTAGGACCAATGCGTGGCCCGGGTGCGGGGGCGCGGCTTCTCCGGGGGCAGGAGGGCGCGCAGGCTGGGCCACAGCGGCACGAGGTTCTGGGTGGACAGGGCCATGCGGTAGTCGTCGGGCAGGTCTTCGAGGCGGCCGAGGTCGGTGCTCATTGCGGGGTCTCCGTGTGGTTCAGGCAGGTCTCGACGGTCCAGCCGTAGAGCCACTCCATCGCGTCGTAGAAGCGCTCGGGGCTGCGGCTCTTCCAGAGCTCGTTGCGCACCAGGCGCTCGACGCCCTTGGCATGGAATAGGCGGCCCATCTCGCGGGCGGACAGCACGACGCGGGCGGTGCGGGCGACGCGGGCTCGCTGGTAGAGGTCGAAGGCGCGGCCGTGATCGCCCGGGTGGCGGGCCAGGGCCTCGCCCAGCGTCACGGCGTCTTCCAGCGCCATGCAGGCGCCTTGCGCGAGGTATTGCAGCGTCGGGTGGGCGGCGTCGCCCAGCAGCACGGCGCGGCCGTAGGTCCACTGGGCGATGGGTTCGCGGTCGGCGGTGGCCCAACGCTTCCAGTCCCTGGGGAGGTCGATCAGCTGGCGGGCCTTGGGGCAGATGCCGTCGAAATAGCTCTGCACCTCGGCACGGCTGCCCTCGCGCACGCTCCACTCCTCGCGCTCGCGGCTGTGGAAGGTGACGACGACGTTGTACTGCTCGCCACCGCGCAGCGGGTAGTGCACCAGGTGGCAGTTGGGGCCGACCCAGATGCTGGCGGCATTCCAGCGCAGGTCCTCGGGGAAGTCGCGGCGGTCGACGACGGCACGGTAGACGACATGGCCGGACACGCGGGCCTCGTCGCCGACGTACTGGCGCCGCACGGCCGACTTGACGCCGTCCGCGCCCACCAGCAACTGGCCGCGGTGCTTGCGGCCCTGGGCGTCGTGCACGGTGACACCCTCGTCGTCCTGCTCGACGCGCTGCACGGTGGTGCCGGTGTGGACGCGGATGCGGTCGCTGGCCTGGGCGCCTTCGAGCAGCGACTGGTGCACGTCGGCGCGGTGGATGACGGCGTAGGGGTTGCCAAAGCGCTGGCGGAAGGCTTCGCCGGTCGGGATGCGGCCGACCAGGCGCTCGTCGAGGGCGTCGTGCATGATCATCTCGTCGGTGTAGACGGCTCGGGCTCGCGCTTGTTCGCCGACGCCGAGCGCATCGAAGGCGGCGAAGGCATTGGGGCCGAGCTGGATGCCGGCGCCGATCTCGCCGAGCTGCGGGGCCTGCTCGAGCACCGTGACGTCGAAGCCCTGGCGGGTCAGGGCCAGGGCGGCGGCGATGCCGCCGATGCCGCCACCGGCGACGAGGATGGGAAGCGCCTTGTTCATGGCTTGTCTCCTGCTGTGATGGAGGCGAGTCTGGAAGCGATGCTCTATTGCGTAAAGACGCAAGCCGATATACACCGCATATCGTTTTTCAATAGAGGGGCGGGCAATGGCCAAGCTCGATGTCGACTGGCTGAACGTGTTCATCGAGGTCTACCGCACGCAGAGCGTGTCGCGCGCGGCCGAGCACCTCGGCCTGGCCCAGGCCAATGCCAGCATTGCTCTGAACAAGCTGCGCGCCCACTTCGACGACAAGCTCTTTGTCCGCACGGCGCGCGGCATGGAGGCCACGCCCTATGCGGTGCAGATCTATCCCGACGTGGCGGCGGCCGTGCAGAAGCTGGCCGAATTGGCCGGTGCCCCCCGCGTGTTCGACCCGGCGACGGCCCAGCGTGTCTTCCGCATCTGCATGACGGACATCAGCGAGATCATCGTGCTGCCGACGCTGGTGAACCATCTGCGGCAGGTGGCGCCCGGCATCGTCATCGAGGCCGAGCGCACCACCAGCGACAGCCCGCGGCGCCTGGAGGCCGGCGAGATCGACCTTGCCGTGGGCTTCATGCCGCAGCTAGAGGCGGGCTTCTACCAGCAGGTGCTGTTCCGCCAGAACTTCGTCTGCCTGGCGGCGCAGCACCACCCGCGCATCCAGGCCAAGCCGACGCGGGCGCAATTCCTGGCCGAGGGTCATATCGTCGTGACGACCTCGGGCACCGGTCATGCCATCGTCGACAAGGTGATGGCGCAGAACGGCTACGAGCGGCGCATCCTGCTGCGCGTGCCGAGCTTTCTGGGCGTGGCGCGCCTGGTGGCGCAGACGGAGTTGCTTGTCATCGTACCGAGACGGCTCGGCGAGGCCCTGGCACAGCAGGAGAGGGTGCAGTTGCTGGAACCGCCGGTGGCGCTGCCGGCCTTCGCGGTCAAGCAGCATTGGCACGAACGCTTCCATGCCGACCCGGCCAATGCCTGGCTGCGCCAGGTCATGGCTGAACTGCTGGGGCGGCTCTGAGCGGCACCATACGTGTGGGCTCTGCTAAGCCGTGGCAAGCTCCCCGGGGCTCGTGGGAAATCAAGCTCGATCGCCGCACGCCAGTCTCATGTGCAGGCGCTGCGGGCACGTGGCCTATGCAAGCCAGTCGGAAGACGAGATGGGCCAGGCGTGGATCAAGCAGCGCAAGCTGGAGCGTCGGCTAGGCGAGCACTGGCGCCGGCTTAAGAGAATGCACTGCACGACCTATGAGCGCATCGTCGGCAGGATCATGGCTTGCGAAGAGGCGAGGGACGCGGCGCCGCTGGTGTTCGCTAAATGCTGGGAGCTGTTTCCAGCGACCGGCTGCACCCGGCCAGGATCAGGCAGCGGCGACTGACCGTTATGCCGTTGCTGCTTCGAAGCGGTTTACCAGCCCAGCAGGAAAACAGGCAGCGCGGCGGTCGCCAATGCCAACGCCTGGGCAGCAAGAATGGTCGCCGCCTGTCGCGGCGCTGGGCTCATCCACCGATATGCGAAGACTGCAATCAGCGGAAGTTGCGCGCCCATTAATAGCTGCCACAGGTGCGCGAGGGCACCTTCATCTGCCGGCGTGCCGACCCCGTGAAACGCGATTTGCATGGCGACCAGGGCCAAGGCGGCAAGTGACATGACTACGGGAATCCAGGCACCGGGCTTTCTTCCTATCTCGATTTCCATGAGCATGTCCCTCATTGTTCAAGAGACGCAGACCAAGGGGCAGCAGACGCAGTGTTCACTGTACGCCGTCTCAAGACGGACGTTGCCCGCGGTGTCGATCGTCAGCAGGCGCCCGTTGCGCATGCCGAACCCTCAAACACGACGCCTCGGTCAGCGGCTCTTGAAGATGTCAAGAAGCTGGAATTGCTGCTGGCCACGATGCTCAACGAAAGGACCACAGCCTCCTTGAGCGTTCAAGTTCGACTGCGACTGCGACTGCGACTGCGACTGGACGAAGCCACTGTTCAAGCCCAGATCCCGCACCTGTCGCTTCTGCTCGATCGACTGCACGTCACCGCCTTCACCCGAGCGCGCTCAGCCATACAGCGTCCGCGTCGCTGCGTCGGATGCCTGTGAGGCAGAGGCGGCCTCATCTGATGCGGGCGGGGACCGGTCCTGGCGCAACAATGCCTCGAAGGCCGACGCGCCGTTGTGGTCTCCCATCAGGAAGCCATGCAGCTCTGAGTTCATCAGGCTCCGGAGCGCCGGCCGGCACCGGGCCGGCATCTGGTACGGCGCGGCTTTGGTGGAAACGGTATGCGCCGAACTGGCCTATTGGCGCCATCGCTTCATCCTTGATTCGGCTGGCCTGGCCAAGGATGACAGCGAACTGCTGACGCTGCACACGCTTTTTCAGACCCGAATCAACGGCCGGTCGATGGACCTGACGGAAGTGCCATGGGTTGCCGGACGAGCTCAGTGGACTCACGGCGCAGACTACAGCAGAACGCAGGCGGCGGCCGCGGAAGCGCGCGTCCATGGCGTGGAGTGGATTCGCTATGAGTCGGTGCGCTGCCCTGGGACGCATTGCGCAGCAGTCCTCGGTCCGCGTGCGCTGCGGACGGCCCCACCCTACGACATGCAGGACTGGGTCTGCAAGGCAACGCGCGCTCGGGTGATCGTCACCCACATGGACGGCGCCTCAACCTTCAGTTGGGATTTCTAGTGCTCAGGACAGCTTTTTATATCTTCTGCGCGCTCTTCAGTGGGTCAGGCGGTCAAGCATGTCGCGCAGCGTGACGTGGTGAACCACGCGCAATAGCCGACCCTCGATGCCGATGTTTGCAGCGCGGTCGGCCGGCGCATTCTTGGCGAGCTCTTCGTGGGCGGCCAGGATTTTTCCGAACTCCTTTTCAGCGCCGCTTGTCACCTGCTTCACGATGCGCTGTGCGATAGGTCTGGGCAAGCCGAGCACGTCGGCGGCAGCCAG
>CBHWBD010000046.1:0-29483 GCA_966111775.1 uncultured Comamonadaceae bacterium
CGCCGATCAGCGCAATGATGGTGAAGTCGGTCTTGAAGGCCATCAGCGCCAGCAGCGCACCGACACCGGCCGACGGCAGGGTCGACAGGATGGTGATCGGGTGGATGAGGCTCTCGTAGAGCATGCCCAGCACCAGATAGATGGTCACGATGGCCGCGAGGATGAGCAGGGGCTGGGACTTCAACGACGCCTGGAAGGCCTGGGCCGTGCCCTGGAAGCTTCCCCGCACCGACACCGGCGCGCCGCTGCCGGCCACGGCGTCGTTGATGGCCGCGACGGCATCTGACAAGGACACGTTCTCGGCCAGGTTGAAGCTGATGGTGCTGGCCGGCGTGCCGCTCTGGTGGTTGACCGACAGCGGCGTGTTGGTCACCTCGACGCGCGCCACCGCCGACATCGGCACCTGCTGGCCGCTGCTGCTGGTCAGCATCAGCCGGTCCAGGGTCTGCGGGCTTTGCAGCCAGGCCGGCGCCAGCTCCATGACGACGCGGTACTGGTTCAGCGGGTTGTAGATGACGCCGACCTGGCGCTGGCCGAAGGCATTGTTCAGCGTGCTGTCGAAGGCGCTCATGGTGATGCCCAGACGCGCCAACGCGTCGCGGTCGACGACCAGCGAGGTCTGCGTGCCCTTGTCCTGCTGATCGGTGTTGACGTCGGTGATCTCGGCCACCTCGGTCAGGGCGCGGCGGATGCGCGGCTCCCAGTTGCGCAGGTCTTCCAGGCTGTCCGACTGCAGGGTGTACTGCAGCGAGGCATTGGCCTGGCGACCACCGATGCGGATGTCCTGCACCGGCGCCATGAAGAGGTTGGCGCCCGGCACCTTGGCCAGCTTGCCGCGCAGGCGGTTGATGACGGCGTCTATGCTCTCCTGGCGCTCCTTCTGGGGCTTCAGGCTGATGAACATGTTGGCGCTGTTGCGCTGGCCGCCGCCGGTGAAGCCGGTCACGTTGGCGATGGCCGGGTCGGCGCGCACGATGTCGCTGAAGGTGCGCAGCTTGAGCTGCATGGACTGGAAGGACGAGGCCTGGTCGGCCTGCACGCCGCCGATCATCAACCCCGTGTCCTGCTGCGGAAAGAAGCCCTTGGGGATGGTCATGTAGAGGTGCACGTTCAGCGCGACCACGCCGGCCAGGGCCAGCAGCGCAAGAGGCTGGTGGCGCAGCGTCCAGCGCAGCGTGCGGCGATAGCCGCGCATCAGCCCGCGCTGCAGCCCGCCCAGCCAGCGGCCGAAGCGGCCCGGCTTCCTGGCCTCGGCATGCGGCTTGAGCAGGGTCGCGGCCATCATGGGCGTGGTGGTCAGCGACACCACCATGGACACCAGGATGGCCACCGACAGCACGACGGCGAACTCGCGAAACAGCCGCCCGACGATGCCGCCCATGGCCAGGATGGGGATGAAGACGGCGATCAGGCTCAGCGAGATGGAGACGACGGTGAAGCCGATCTCCTTGGCGCCCTTCAGCGCCGCCTCGCGCGGTGGCACGCCGCGCTCGATGTGGCGCGAGATGTTCTCGAGCACGACGATGGCGTCGTCGACGACGAAGCCGGTCGCCACCGTCATGGCCATCAGAGACAGGTTGTCGATGCTGTAGCCCAGCAGATACATGAAGCCGCAGGTGCCGGCCAGCGACACCGGCACGGCCACCGCCGGCAGCAGGGCCGCACGGAAGCGCCGCAGGAAGATGAAGACGACGACGATGACCAGGCCGAAGGAGATGGCCAGGGTGCGCTGCACCTCCTTGATGCTGGCGCGGATGGTGGACGTGCGGTCCATCACCACGTCGACGTTGATGGCCGGTGAGATGGAGGCGCGCAACTGCGGCAGCAGGCCCCGCACCGTGTCGACGGTCTCGATGATGTTGGCGCTGGGCGCCTTGTTCAGGATCAGCAGCACCGCCGACTTGCCGTTGGCCAGGCCGTCGTTGCGCAGGTCCTGCACGCTGTCGTCGATCTGGGCCACGTCGCGCAGGTGCACGGCAGCGCCGTTCCTGTAGCTGAGCACCAGCGGCGCGTAGTCGGCGGCCGTGCGGGCCTGGTCGTTGGCGGAAATCTGCCAGGCGCGGTCACCCGCTTCCAGCTGGCCCTTGGGCCGGTTGGCATTGGTCGCGACGACGGCCGCCCTGATCTGGTCCAGCGAGATGCCCTGGGCCGACAGCTTGTTCGGGTCCAGCTCGATGCGCACCGCCGGCAGCGCACCGCCGCCCACGCTGACCTGGCCGACGCCGTCGACCTGGGACAGGCGCTGCGCCAGCACCGTCGACGCGGCGTCGTACATCTGGCCGCGCGTCAGCGTGTCGGACGTCAGCGCCACGATCATGATGGGTGCGTCGGCCGGGTTGACCTTGCGATAGCTCGGGTTGCTCGGCATGCCCGTGGGCAGCAGGGCGCGCGAGGCGTTGATGCCGGCCTGCACGTCGCGGGCAGCGCTGTCGATGTCGCGGCTGAGGTCGAACTGCAGCGTCACACGCGTGCTGCCCAGCGACGAGGACGAGGTGATCTCGGTGACGCCGGCGATGCTGCCCAGGGTCCGCTCCAGCGGCGTGGCCACCGTGGCCGCCATGGTGTCGGGGCTGGCGCCGGGCAGCGAAGCGCTGACCGAGATGGTCGGGAACTCCACCTGCGGCAGCGGCGCAATCGGCAGCAGCAGATAGGCGATGGACCCGGCCAGCGCCAGGCCGCAGGTGATCAGCGCCGTGCCTATCGGTCGCTCGATGAAGACGCGCGACAGGTTCATGCCGCCGCCTCCTCCGACTTGCCGCGGGAGCGCTTCAGACGGGCCGCCAGGGCTGCAAAGCCCAGATAGATGACCGGCGTCGTGAACAGCGTCAGCAGCTGGCTGACGATGAGGCCGCCGACCATGACGACGCCCAGCGGATGGCGCAGTTCGCTGCCCACGCCGGTGCCGAGCATCAGCGGCAGCGCGCCCAGCAGGGCCGCCATCGTCGTCATCAGGATGGGCCGGAAGCGCAGCAGGCAGGCCTCGTAGATCGCGTCACGCGGCTTCTTGCCGTGGTCGCGTTCAGCCTCCAGCGCGAAGTCGATCATCATGATCGCGTTCTTCTTCACGATGCCGATCAGCAGCACGATGCCGATGATGGCGATGATGCCGAGGTCGAGGCGAAAGGCCAGCAGGGCCAGCAACGCACCCAGGCCCGCCGACGGCAGCGTGGACAGGATGGTCAGCGGGTGGATGGTGCTCTCGTAGAGCACGCCCAGCACGATGTACATCGTCACGATGGCCGCGAGGATGAGCAGCAGCGTGCTCGTGAGGGACGCCTGGAAGGCCAGGGCGGCGCCTTCGAAGCGGGTCTCCACGCTCAGCGGCAATTGCAGGGCATCGACCTCCGTGCGGATGGCCTTGACCGCCTCGCCCAGCGAAGCGCCAGGTGCGAGGTTGAAGGAGATGGTCGACGACGGGAACTGGGCCACATGGTTGACGGCCAGCGGCGCCAGGCGCTCGGCAAACTTTGCCACCGAGCTCAGCGGCACCTGCACGCCGCCGGTGCCGGGCACATAAAGGCCTTTCAAACCGTCCAGGCCCTGGCGGTACTCCGGCGCCACCTCCAGCACGACGCGGTACTGGTTGCTCTGGGTGAAGATGGTCGAGATCAAGCGCTGGCCGAAGGCGCTGTACAGCGCGCTGTCGATGGCCGCGACGCTGACGCCCAGCCGCCCGGCCGCATCGCGGTCGATGTCCACATAGGCCTGGAGCCCCTTCTCCTGCTGGTCGCTGGCCACGTCGGCGATCTGGTGCAGCTCGCGCAGGCGCTCCAGCACCGCAACGGTGGAACGGCTCAGCTCGGCGGAGTCGGGCGAACTCAGCGTGAACTGGTACTGGGTCTTGGCGATGCGGTCCTCGATGGTCAGGTCCTGCACCGGTTGCAGATACAGCGCGATGCCGGGCTCCTCGGTCGCCGCGTCGGCGATGCGCCGCGCCACCTCGGCCGCGCTGGCATTGCGCAACTCCTTGGGTCTCAGCGAAATCTGCAGCCGACCCTGGTTCAGCGTCGTGTTGCCGCCATCCACGCCGATGAAGGACGAGACCGTCTCCACGGCCGGATCCTTCAGCACCGCTGCAGCCAGCCGCTGCTGGTGCTCGGCCATGGCACTGAAGGAGGTGGATTGGGCCGCCTCGGTGATGCCCTGGATCTGGCCGGTGTCCTGCACCGGGAAGAAGCCCTTGGGCACCATCAGATAGAGCACGCCGGTCAGGCCCAGCGTGGCGATGAAGACGATCAGCGTCGCGGCCGAGCGGTCCAGCACCCAGTTCAGCATGCGGCCGTAGCCGGCGATGGTGTCGTCGAAGGCCTTGCCGACGGCGCGCCACAGCTTGCCGTGGTCCTCGTCGTGCTCATGCTTGAGCAGGCGGGCGCACATCATGGGCGTCAGCGTCAGCGACACGAAGGCCGAGATCAGGATGGACACGGCCAGCGTGATGGCGAACTCGTGGAAGAGGCGGCCCACCACGTCGCCCATGAAGAGCAGCGGGATCAGCACCGCGATCAGCGAGACCGTCAGCGAGATGATGGTGAAGCCGATCTGCTGCGAGCCGGTCAGGGCCGCGTCGTAGGCGCTGACGCCCTCGCCGCCCTCTTCCATATGCCGCGCGATGTTCTCGATCATGACGATGGCGTCGTCGACGACGAAGCCCGTGGAGATGACCATGGCCATCAGCGTCAGGTTGTTGATCGAGAAGCCCGCCATGTACATGACGCCGAAGGTGCCGACGAGGGACACCGGCACCGCGACGGCCGGAATGATGGTGGCCGGCAGGCTGCGCAGGAAGATGAAGATGACGCCGATGACCAGCACGATGGCGAACAGCAGCTCGTGCTGCACGTCGGTGACCGAGGCGCGGATGGTGGTGGTGCGGTCGCTCAGCAACTGCACGTCCAGCGACGCCGGCAGGCTGGCCTGCAGCTGGGGCAGCACGGCACGCACGCGGTCCACGGTGTCGATGACGTTGGCGCCAGGCTGGCGCTGCACGTTCAGGATGACGGCCGAGACCGAGGATTTGCTCGCCTGACCGGCCCAGGCCGCCAGGCGCAGGTTCTCGGCATCGTCCACCAGCTGGGCCACGTCCTTGAGGCGCACCGGGTTGCCGTTCTTGTAGGCGATGACGAGGTTGGCGTATTCGCTGGCGCTCTTCAGCTGGTCGTTGGCGTCCAGCGTGGAGGCGCGCAGCGGGCCGTCGAAACTGCCCTTGGACTGGTTGACGTTGGCCGCCGAGATGGCGGTGCGCACGTCATCAATGGACAGGCCGAGGGACGCCAGCGCGCCCGGGTTGGCCTGGATGCGCACGGCCGGTCGACGCCCGCCGGCGATGCCGACCAGACCGACGCCGGGCACCTGCGAGATCTTCTGCGCCAGACGGCTTTCGACCAGGTCGTGCACGCGCGTGATGGGCAGCGTCGACGAGGACACGGCAATGGTCAGCACCGGCGCATCGGCCGGGTTGACCTTGCTGTAGACCGGCGGCATGGGCAGGTCGCTGGGCAGCAGGTTGCTGCCGGCGTTGATGGCCGCCTGCACCTCCTGCTCGGCCACGTCCAGGGCCAGACTGAGCTCGAAGCGCAGCGTGATGACGGAGGCGCCGCCCGAACTGGTGGACGACATCTGCGCCAGGCCCGGCATCTGGCCGAACTGGCGCTCCAGCGGCGCGGTGACAGAGGACGTCATCACGTCCGGGCTGGCACCGGGGTAGAGGGTCGTGACCTGGATGGTCGGGTAGTCGACCTCGGGCAGGGCCGAGACCGGCAGCAACCGGTAGGCCAGGGCGCCGGCCAGCACGATGGCCAGCATCAGCAGCGAGGTCGCGACCGGCCGCGCGATGAAAAGGCGGGACGGGTTCATGTGCCCGACCTCACTGGGATGGCGCCGACGCGCGGTGCTCCTGCAGCCAGGCGCGACGGTCCTCGGGGCTCATGGCCCTGAGCTTCTCGACCATCTCGGGCGGCACACGGCTCTCCCAGCGCGGACGCTCGCCGTCGCCGGCAGCACTCGCCGCCGCCGCCCCGCTTGCCGCACCACCCGGCGCGCTGGCTGCGCCGGCACCCCGGCGTCCCCGTCCGCCACCCGCGCCCGAAGCCGCGCCGGCCGGTGCCTTGATGACCTCGGCCTTGCCGCCGTCGCGCAGGCGGTCGGCGCCGTCGATGACGACCTGGTCACCCGGCTTGAGCTCGCCCTGCACCGCGGTCGAGTCGCCGTCCGTCGCCAGCACCTGCGCCTTGCGCAGGGCCACCTGGCCGTCGGCCACCACATAGACGTAGGTGCCCGGCGCACCGCGCTGCACGGCAGCCGTCGGCACGACGATGGCATCGCTCAACGTGCCCAGTTGCAGACGCACATTGACGAACTGGTTGGGGAAGAGGCCGCCGTCCTTGTTGTCGAACAGGGCCTTGACCTTGATGGTGCCGGTCGTGGCGTCGATGGCGTTGTCGGTGCTGGCCACGCGGCCCTCGGCGAGCTTGTTGCGGCGCTCGCGGTCCCAGGCTTGCACGGCGAGCGGCTGCTTGTCGGCCAGTTGCTGGCGGATGCGGGCCAGGCGCGCGTCGGGCACGGCAAAGACGACGGCAGCCGGCTGGGTCTGGGCGATGGTCAGTAGGCCGTTGGCGTCGCCGGGCGTCACGTTGTTGCCCAGGTCGGCCTGCTTCAGGCCCGCCTGGCCGGTGATGGGCGCGGTGACGCGGGTGTAGGAGAGCTGCAGCTTCGCGTTGTCCACGGCGGCCTTGTCGGACAGCAGCGTGGCTTCCAGCTGGCGCACCAGGGCTTGCTGGGTGTCCAGCTGCTGGCGCGGCGCGGCGTCCTTGGCCACCAGGTCCTTGTAGCGGGCCAGGTCGGCGCGAGCGTTTTCGAGCTGGGCCTGGTCACGGGCCAGCGTGGCCAGGGCCTGGTCGCGCGCGATCTCGTAGGGTTTGGGGTCGATCAAAGCCACCACCTGGCCGGCCTTCACCGGCTGGCCTTCGTGGAAGTAGATGGCCTTGAGCTCGCCGCTGACCTTGGCACGCACGACGGCGGTGTTGGCCGAGGCGATGCTGCCGATGGCGTCGATGACGATGGGCATGTCGCGCTTGAGCACCGCGGCGACGGTGACCGGCTGCGGGCCGCTGCGGCCAAAGCGGCCGCCCGCGGGCCGGCCCGAGGCCGCGCCCGATGCTGCTGAAGCCGCACCCGCCGGTCCTTCGGCACCTTCGCCGCCCCGGCCCTTCCACCACCAGCCCGCAGCCGCCACGGCAATGACGGCCACCACAACCCAGATCCAGGCCTTGTTGCTGCCCTTGGAATCCTTGTTCTGCATTCGGTCCACTCCTGGTTGCAGCCCAGTGTCCCGGCCGAATGTAGCTGGAGCATTGCTGAGTACGAAAGCTACGATCACGTTCATGATCAAGCTGATGGTGGGCCTGGGCAATCCCGGTGCCGAGTACGAAGACACGCGCCACAACGCCGGTTTCTGGTGGATCGACGGCCTCGCCCGCGGCCTCAAGGTCAGCCTGCAACCCGACAAGGCCTATCACGGGCTGGTGGCCCGCGTGAACCACGCCCCGGGGGCCAGCGGTCCGGTCTGGCTGCTGGAGCCCATGACCTATATGAACGTCTCGGGCAAGTCGGTGGCGGCCCTGGCGCGCTTCTTCAAGATCGCGCCGGAAGAGATCCTGGCCATCCACGACGAGCTGGACCTGCCGCCTGGCGAGATGAAGTTCAAGAAGGGTGGCGGCGACGGCGGCCACAACGGCCTGAGGGATATGCGGGCCCAGTTGGGCAGCGGTGACTTCTGGCGGCTGCGCCTGGGCATCGGCCACCCGGGCCACAAGGCCGAGGTGGCCAACTATGTGCTGCGCAAGCCGCCGCTGGCCGAGCGCCAGGCGGTGGAGGACTGCATCGAGAAGAGCTATGGCGCCGTCGAGCTGATGCTGAGCGGCCAGATGGACAAGGCCCTGGCCAAAATTCACGCCAAACCACCACGTCCCAAGCCCCCCAAACCCGAGCCGCCGGTACAAACTCCAGCTCCATGAAGCCCCTGCTGCTGGTCCTGGCCCTCGCTGCCCTGCCCGTCCTGGCGCAGACCCAGACTCGCAGCGCCCAGGTGTTCCGCTGTGGTCCCGAGGGCCGCGATCTGCGCGACTCGCCCTGCCCCGGCGGCGGCGCGGCCAGCAGCGTCGACTTCGATCAGCCCAGCACGGCCGACAGCAAGGCCGCCCGCGATCGCCACATGAGCGACGCCAAGCTGGCCGCGGCCCTGGCCCAGGCGCGCCGCGCCAGCGAGGCCGAGGCCCGCCACCAGCGCGCCCAGTCCCTGGGCCTGCAGGCACCGCCCCCGCCACCGCCCGCCAGCACGCCCCAGGTCGTGCAGCTCAAGCCGCCCAAGACGGCCAAGCCACACAAGCCCTCGGCGGCCGCCAGCCACCCTCGATAGAATGCCCGCCGTTGGTGCTCGCGCCCGCCTCCATGGCGGCCGCAGTTCAACGGGAATCAGGAGGGCAAACCGCCACGCGGCGCGCCTAACCTGAGCTGTCCCCGCAACGGTAAGCGGACGAGGCCCTCGCGGCCCACTGTTCGACCGACAAGCCACTGGTGCGTGCACCGGGAAGGCGTCGAACGGAAGTCTGCCAGCCCGGATACCGGCCAACGACGGGGTTGCCGCCATGCGGCAGCCGTTTTTTCAGCCTTGCTGCGGGGGTCAGTACGGCTGGGTGTTCGTTCGCGTCTCAACCATGTCTCACTCCCTCCTCGCGGCCCGTCGGTCGCTGCTCGCCCTGGCCGTGCTGGCCCTGGCTTCGTCCGCCCACGCCCAGAACAAGCTCGATACCGTCGTCACCACGGCCGCGCGCACACCCCAGCGCCTGTCCGAAGTGCTGGCCGACCTGACCGTCATCACCCGCGCCGACATCGAGCGCCAGGCCGCTTCCAGCGTGGCCGACCTGCTGCGCAACAACGGCTGCGCCGAGATGGTCCGCAACGGCGGTGCCGCGTCGACAACCTCCCTGTTCCTGCGCGGCGCCGACACGCGCCACACCCTGGTGCTGGTCGACGGCGTGCGCATGGACTCGCAGTCCACCGGCGGCGCCAGCTGGCAGGGCATCCCGGTCGCCCAGGTCGAGCGCGTCGAAGTGCTGAAGGGCCCGGCCAGCGCCATCTACGGCTCCGACGCCGTCGGCGGCGTGGTACAGATCTTCACGCGCAAGGGGGGTGGCAAGGTCAGCGCCGACTTCGGCGTCGGCATCGGCACGCAAGGCACGATGAAGGCCGACGGCGGCCTGTTCGGCAGCCAAGGCATCATCGACTTCGCCTTCACGGGCGCCATCGAGGAGAGCGACGGCTTCAACTCGACCATCGACTATCCCGGCTCCTTCAGCTATGTCCCCGACCGCGACGGTTGGCACAAATACCAGGGCACGGTCCGTGTCGGCGCCCAGTTGAGCGAAGCCCATCGCGCCGAAGTCGTCGTCATCAAGAACCACATCAACGCGCAGTACGACGCCTCCAAGTCCAAGCCGCTGGCGGACGACCGCAGCGTGCAGGACACCGACGCCACCCGCCTGGCCTGGACGGCCCAGTGGACGCCGGCCCTGCAGACCCAGCTGAGCTATGGCGAGTCGCGCGACCGCTACGAGACCAACCCCTCGCCCTATCTGACGGTCACCAAGGTCAAGAACCTGGCGCTGACCGGCTCGTATCTGCTGGGCCAGGGCCAGCAGCTCAACTTCCAGGGCGAGCGCATCGAAGACCAGCTGGAAAACAGCGGCCTGGTCACCGCCGGCGTCGGCAAGCGCCATCGCAATGCCATCGGCGCGGGCTATCTGCTCAACGCCGGTGCCTTCAGCCTGCAGGCCCATGCCCGCCATGACGACGACAGCCAGTTCGGCAGCGTCGACACCGGCACCCTGCTGGCCGGCTACGAGATCGTCAGCGGCCTGCGCGTCGTCGGCTCGGTCGGCAATGCCTTCCGCGCGCCGACGCTTTACCAGCAAGGCACGGTCTACGGCCCCGACCTCAGCAAGCCGGGTGTCAAGCCGCTGGAAGCCGAGCGCGGACGCAATGTCGAGCTGGGCCTGAAGTACGGCTTCGGCGACACCGAACTGACCGCCACCGCCTACCGCAACCGCGTCAGCAACCTCATCATCTTCGGCGCCGCCGGCAGCTGCCAGAGCCAGTTCGGCTGCTACCAGAACGTGTCGGCGGCCCGCCTGCGCGGCGTGACCCTGGCCGGCAACACCAAGGCCGGCCCGGTCAGCCTGCGCGCGACCATGGACTTCCAGAAGCCCACCGACGCCAGCACCGGCCTGCTGCTGGCCCGCCGCGCCAAGCGCCTGGCCACGCTGGGCGCCGACACCGAGCTGGGCGACTGGGTGCTGGGCAGCAGCGTGCAGGCCTCGGGCGCGCGCTGGGACAACGCCGCCAACACGCGCAAGCTCGGCGGCTATGGCCTCGTCAACTTCAACGCGCAGTACAAGATCCGCAAGGACCTCAAGCTGCAGCTGAACCTGGACAACGCCTTCGACCGCGAGACGTCGACGGCCTATGGCTATGCCTCGGCACCGCGTACGGCGCTGATCTCGTTGCGCTGGAGTCCGACGCTCTAATTGAGCCTATGAGCGCACACCAACTCATCGTCGGCGGCCAGCGCAGCGGCAAGTCCCGCCAGGCCGAAAGGCTGGCCCTGCGCTGGCCGGGCCGTGTCGCCATCGTCGCGACGGCGCTGGCGGCCGACGACGAAATGCGTGCGCGCATCGCCCATCACCGCGCCACAAGGCCGGCGGGCTTCGAAACCCTCGAAGCCCCGCTGGCCCTGAGTGCGGCGCTCGAGCAGACCGACGACGCCGACACCCTCGTTGTCGTCGACTGCCTGACGCTGTGGCTGGTCAACTGGTTGATGCCGATGAGCGGCGCGCCCGATGCGGCCGGCTGGCAGGCCGAGCGCACCGCGCTGCTGGCACTGCTGCCTCAGCTGAAGTCGCGCGTCGTCTTCGTCTCCAACGAGGTCGGCTGGGGCGTGTCACCGCTGGGTCGCGAGGTGCGCGACTACATCGACGAACTCGGCCGCCTCAACCAGGACGTGGCGCGCCGCTGCGGCCAACTGACACTGATGGTCGCGGGCCAGGCCTGGACCCGCTCCGTCGAGGATGAATCCGATGCTTGAACGTTTGCTGATGTCCCTGCTGCTGGCCGTCGCGCTGCCGGCCGCCGCCGTCGAGATCAAGGACGACCTCGGCCAGGTCACGCAGATCCCGGCGCCGCCGCAGCGCATCGTCAGCCTGCTGCCTTCGCTGACCGAGACCGTCTGCGAACTCGGCGCCTGCGCCAGGCTGGTCGGCGTCGACCGCTACTCCAACTTCCCTGCGCAGGTGGACGCCCTCCCGAAGGTCGGCGGCATGGAGGACACCAATGTCGAGCTGATCGCCTCGCTGAAGCCCGATGTGGTGCTGGTGGCCGTGTCCTCGCGCGTGTCCGAGCGGCTGCGGGCCCTGGGCATGAAGGTCATCGCCCTGGAGCCGCGTTCCTACAAGGACGTGCAGCGCGTGCTGAACATCATCGGCCAGGTGCTGGGCGTGGCCGACGCGCAGCGCGTCTGGCGCCATATCGAGGCCGGCGTCGCTGCGGCGGCCAGCAGCGTGCCGGCCCAGGCGCGCGGCGTGAAGGTGTACTACGAAGTGGCCAGCGGCCTCTACGCGGCCGGCGAATCGTCCTTCATGGGCGAGACCCTGACCAGGCTCGGCGCCGGCAACATCATTCCGGCGTCCCTCGGCCCCTTCCCCAAGATCAACCCCGAGTTCGTCGTCAAGGCCAACCCGGCCCTGATCATGATCGGCACGCGCGGCTCCGAAGGCCTGACCCAGCGCCCCGGCTGGGACCGCATCAACGCCATCCAGCGCGGCCGCATCTGCATCTTCAAGCCCGAGGAAGGCGACATCCTCGCCCGCCCGGGCCCGCGCATGGCCGAGGCCGCGCAGATCATGGCCCGCTGCCTGCGCGAGAAAGCCGCTTCGTGATGAACATGCGCCCCGGCCTGCTGCTGGCGCTGCTGCTCATCGTCGGTGCCGGCGGCGTGCTGGCCGGTGTGGCCGTGGGCAGCACCGGCTGGGCCGACCTCGGCGACGACAGCATGAGCGTCATCCTGTGGGAGATCCGCCTGCCACGGTCGCTGGGCGCCTGGCTGGCCGGCGCGTTGCTGGGCATGGCCGGCGCGATGTCGCAAGGTCTGTTCCGCAATCCGCTGGCCGACCCCTATCTGCTGGGCAGCGCCTCGGGTGCGGGCCTGGCCGTCGCCATCGCGCTGGCCCTGACCGGCATCTCGCCGCAGACCTCGTCCCTGCTGGCCCATGTCGGCCTGACCGGCATCGCCTTCGTCGGCACGCTGGTGGGCGTCGGCCTGACGCTGATACTGGCGCGCGGCGTCGAGCAGACGCTGCGCCTGCTGCTCGCCGGCGTCGTCGTCGGCGTCGTGCTGAATGCGCTGACGGGCCTGGCCACGCTGTGGGCGCCCGACATCCTGCGCGCCATGCAGGCCTTCCTGCTCGGCAACACCGGTCTGCTGGGCTGGAGCAGCGTCACGGTGATGACGGCCTGCGGCGTCGTGGCCTTGGTCATCGGCCTGCTGGCCAGTCCGGCCCTGGACGCGCTGACCCTGGGCGAGGCCACGGCCGCGTCGCTGGGCATGCGCATGGGCCTGATGCGGCTGCTGCTGATCTTCGCCTTCGCACTGGCCACCGGCGCCGCGGTCGCCCAGACCGGCATCGTCGCCTTTGTCGGCCTGGTCGCGCCGCACCTGGTGCGCACCCTCTGCCCCATGCTGCACGGTCGCTTGATCCTGATGTCGGCAGCGGCAGGCGGCGCCCTGCTGCTGATCGCCGACGTGGTGGCGCGTGGGGTGATGCGGCCCCAGGAACTGCCGGTCGGCCTGGTCACCGCCCTGCTTGGCGGCATCTATCTGCTGATCCTCATGCACCGCCGCGGAGCGCCCAGGCGATGACTGCGCTGCACGCCCGCATAGCCCGCGTCCGCATCGACGGCCGCGACCTCATCCACGACATCGATATCGCGTTGCCCGAAGGCCGCTGGACCGCCATCGTCGGCCCCAACGGCGCCGGCAAGTCGACACTGCTGCGCGCCGTCGCCGGCCTGCAGCGCTGCGAAGGCGCGGTGCAACTTGCCGGCAAGCCGCTCAACGACTGGCCCAGCCGCGAACGTGCCCGCCAGCTCGCCTGGATGGGCCAGCAGGAAACCGGCGCCGACGACCTGATGGCCCACGACGTCGTCATGCTCGGCCGCCTGCCCCACCGTCCTTGGCTGGCACCGCCCACCGCCGCCGACCACGCCGCCGTTCAAGCCGCCATGGAGGCCACGCAGAGCTGGGCCTGGCGCGAGCGCCGCCTGGGCTCGCTGTCGGGTGGCGAGCGCCAGCGCGTGCTGCTGGCCCGCGCCCTGGCCGTCAACGCGCCGCTGACGCTGATGGACGAGCCTCTCGCCCACCTCGACCCGCCCCACCAGGCCGAATGGATGGCCCTGGTGCGGGCCCGCGTCGCGGCCGGCCACAGCGTCGTCAGCGTGCTGCACGAGCTGCATCTGGCCCTGCAGGCCGACCACCTCGTGCTGATGGCCGACGGCCGCATCGTGCACATCGGCGCCCCCGGCGATGCCGCCACCCACGAAGCGCTGAAGCGCGTCTTCGGTCCCCGCCTGCACATCGCCCAGATCGAAGGACGCTGGGTCGCCCTGCCCCTATGACCATCTCCTGCGCCGCCCTCTTCATCAGCGCCCCCTCTTCGGGCTCGGGCAAGACCTGCGTCACCGCGGCCATCGCCCGCTCCAATGCCCGCCGCGGCAAGCGCGTGCGCGTGTTCAAGACCGGGCCGGACTTCCTCGACCCCAGCATCCTCGAGCGCGCCAGCGGTCGGCCGGTCTACCAGCTCGACCTCTTCATGGGCGGCTTCGCCCATTGCCAGGCCCTGTTGGCCGAGGCCGCGCGCGAGGCCGACCTCATCCTCGTCGAAGGCGTCATGGGCCTGTTCGACGGCAACCCCAGCAGCGCCGACCTGGCGGCCGCCTTCGGCCTGCCCATCGTCTGCGTCATCGACGCCTCGGCCATGGCCCAGACCTTCGCGGCCCTGGCCACGGGCTTGGCGCGCTTCCGGCCCGAGCTGCACCACTGCGGCGTCATCGCCAACCGCATCGGCAGCCCGGCCCACGGCCGCATGCTCAGCGAAGGCCTGCCGGATGACCTGCCGCTGATCGCCGCCTTGCCCCGCGAGCCCAAGCTCATCCTGCCCGAGCGCCACCTCGGCCTCGTGCAGGCCTTGGAGCAGCCCGAGCTGGATGCCCAGCTCGACGCCTGGGCCGATGCCTGGGAAGCCGGGCTGCGGCCCGGCCTGGACTTCAGGGCGCAGTCCTTCGAAGCCGCGGCCGAACCGCCGCTGCCGAAGTCGCTGCTGGGCCGACGCATCGCCGTTGCCCGCGATGCGGCCTTCGGCTTCATCTATCCGGCCAATGTCGACCTGCTGCGCGAACTGGGTGCGGAACTGGTCTTCTTCTCGCCGCTGCGCCACGAGAACCTGCCCCGCTGCGACGCGCTGTGGCTGCCCGGCGGCTATCCCGAGCTGCATGCCGAGGCGCTGGGCAGGCATCCCACCCTGACAGAATCCCTAACTCACCATATCAACGCAGCAAAGCCGCTGCTGGCCGAATGCGGCGGCATGCTGGCCCTGCTCGACGAGCTGACCGATGCGGCGGGCGAACCCCACCGCATGGCCGGCGTCATGCCGGGTCGCGCCCATGTGCAGCATCGCCTCGCGGCCCTGGGCCTGCAGGCCATCGCCTGGCCCGAGGGCCCGCTGCGCGGCCACAGCTATCACTACTCCACGCTGGAAACACCGCTGGCGCCGATCGCGCGGGCGAGCAACCCCAACGGCGGCAAGACCGCCGAGGCCCTCTACCAGCAGGGTTCGCTGCGCGCGAGCTACGTGCACCACTACTTCCCGTCCAACCCGGAGGCCATCGCGGCCTTCTTCGCCGGCTGAACGCAGATGGAAATCGAGAAACCTCCCGTCGACCGCGAGCGCGTGATTCCGAGTGGCGAACGCCGCGGTCTGGTCATCGTCCACACCGGCGACGGCAAAGGCAAGAGCACGGGCGCATTCGGTCTCGCGCTGCGGGCTCACGGCCGCGGCAAGCTGGTGCGCATCTACCAGTTCATGAAGGTCCCCAGCGCCCGCTTCGGCGAGCACCGCGTCTTCGAGCAGCTGGGCGTGCCCATCGAGGGCCTGGGTGACGGCTTCTCGTGGAAGAGTAAGGACCTGGAGCATTCCGCCGAGCTGGCCCGCGAAGGCTGGGCGCGTGCCGAGTCGGTCATCCGCTCGGGCGATCACTTCCTCGTCGTGCTGGACGAGATCATGTACCCGCTGCGCTATGGCTGGCTGGCGCTGGACACGGTGCTGGCCTGCCTGCGCGAGCGCCCGCCGCAGGTGCACGTCGTGCTGACCGGCCGTGGCGCGCCCGCCGAGCTCATCGAGCTGGCCGACACGGTCACCGAGATGACCATGATCAAGCACCACTACAAGGCCGGCGTGCCGGCCCAGCGGGGCATCGAGGATTGATGGGCAGCGCCCTCGTCATCTGCACCACCTGCGCCAACGGCCAGGGCCAGGCCCTGCTGGAGGCCGTCGAGAACGAGGCCCTGGCGCGCGACTGGCCACTGCCCGTCCGCGGCCAGGCCTGCATGGCCGCCTGCAAGCAGAGCTGCACGGCGGCGCTTCAGGGCGCCGGCAAGCACAGCTATCTGTTCGGGCAGCTCGCGCCCGACGCAGCCAGCGTCGACGCGTTGCTGGCCGTGGCGGCCCAGCATGCCGAGGCCGGTGACGGCCTGCTGGCCTGGGACCGCCGGCCGGACCGGCTCAAGGGCGGCCTGGTGGCCCGACTGCCGCCGCTGGCTTCATGAACCTGCTGCTGCCGCTGGCCATGGCCGTGGCCCTGGGGGTGGATCGCCTCGGCGAGCCGCCCGCGTGGATGCACCCCGTCGTCGGCATGGGCCGCTATCTCGGCCTCTTCAAGCTGACGAAGCTGCCGGCGGCCCTGGGCTTCGTCGCCGGTGCCCTGGCCTGGCTGCTGGGCGCGGCCCTGGTGGCCTTCATCGCGCTGTGGCTGGAAGGCTGGGTGCTGATGCTGCTCAAGCCCTGGACCTCACTGCCGGGCCTCGTGGGCGCGGCCGTCCTGATCGGCCTGCTGCTCAAGCCCCTGCTCGCCTGGCGCATGCTGGCCGACGAGGCCCTGGCCGTCGAGGCCGCACTGGGCGAATCGCTGGAGGCCGGCCGCGCGCGCCTGTCCCGCCTCGTCAGCCGCGACACCGCGGCCCTGAGCGAGACCGAGGTGCGCGAGGCCGCCATCGAGACCCTGGCCGAGAACCTCAACGACTCGGTCGTTGCGCCGCTGTTCTGGTTCGCCATCGCCGGCCTTCCGGGCGCGGCCGTCTACCGCTTCGCCAACACGGCCGATGCGATGTGGGGCTACCGCGACGAACGCGAATGGTGCGGCAAGTGGGCGGCACGAGCGGACGACGTGCTGTCGTGGATCCCCGCACGGCTGACGGCCCTGCTGCTGATGCCGCCATCCTTCGGCCGGCTGCCGCGCGAAGCCCGACGCACACCCTCGCCCAACAGCGGCTGGCCGATGGCCGCGATGGCCTTGCGCCTGGACCTGCGGCTGGCCAAACCGGGGGTCTACACGCTGAATGCCGACGGCCGGTCGCCAGCGTCCGACGACCTGCACGCGGCGCGCGCGGTGGCATGGCAAGCTGTGGTCATAGCAACCGCCCTGATTGCCCTGCCCGCCTGGGCGCTGAGGTCATGAGCACTCCCCTGCTGCCCGAACACGGCGGCCCGGACGACGGGCCGCCGCCGGCCTTCGATTTCTCCACCAATGCCAGCCCGCTGGGTCCGCCGCCAGCGCTGCTGAGTGCGGTACGGGCGGCAGACAGGTTCCAGTACCCCGACCCGGGCTACCGTGAGCTGCGCCATCGCCTGGGCGATGACGAGCTGGTGCTGCCCACGGCCGGTGGTGCCGAGGGCATACGCCGGTTGACGCTGGCCGCCATGCTCACCGGCCGCCGCGAGGTGTGGGTGCCCCAGCCCGGCTTTGGCGATTACGCCCTCGCCGCGCAGGCGCTCAGCCTGGTCGTGAAGCCCTATGCCCAGCCCGCCGACATCGAGCCGACGGCGCCGGCCTTGGTCTGGATCTGCGAGCCCAGCAACCCCACCGCAACCAGCGAGCCCGCATGGCCCGCCCTGGACGGCCACCTTGTCGCCGTGGACCGCGCCTACGAGCCGCTGCGGCTGCAGGGCGAAGCACCCGCGCTGCCGCCCGGGGCCTGGCAACTCGTCTGCCCCAACAAGGCCCTGGGCCTGACCGGCGTGCGGGCCGGCTATCTCGTGGCTGCTGCCGCCGACGAGGTGTGGGCCCACGCGCTGTCGCTGGCGCCCAGCTGGGTGCTGTCGGCCGAGGGCGTGGCGATGCTGATGCATTGGCCCAGCGACGAGACGCAAGCCTGGCTGGTGGACGCACGCCGGCAGCTGCGCGAATGGGCGGCGCAGCAGCGTGCGCTGCTGGCCGATCTCGACTGGCTGCAACGCCCGAGCTGCACCAACTTCTGGCTGGCCCGGCCACCGCGCGCCGACATGGCGCCGCGGCTGCGCGAACGCGGCATCCGCCTGCGCGACGCGACCTCCTTCGGCCTGCCCGGCTGGGTGCGCGTGTCGACCCAGCCGCCAGCCGCCCAGCAGGCCCTGCAACAGGCCCTGCTTGAAATCGAAAGCGAAGATGCATGAGCAGTAAGGCAGTCATGGTGCTCGGCACGACGAGCGGTGCGGGCAAGAGCTGGCTGGCCACGGCCCTGTGCCGCTGGTATGCGCGTCAGGGATTGAAGGTCGCGCCCTTCAAGGCCCAGAACATGAGCAACAACGCGCGCGTCGTGCCCGGCCTCAACGGCCTGCTGGGCGAGATCGGCAGCGCCCAGTACTTCCAGGCCCTGGCCGCCAACCGCGTGCCCGAGGTGCGCATGAACCCCGTGCTGCTCAAGCCCGAGGCCGACACGCAAAGCCAGGTCGTCGTGCTCGGCGAGGTCGAGCCCGGCATGGCCAGCATTCCCTGGCGTGAGCGCAGTGCCCTGCTCAAACCCCGCGCCCGCGCGGCCCTGCACGAGCTGCTGCGCGAGAACGATGTCGTCGTCATCGAAGGCGCCGGCTCGCCGGCCGAGATCAACCTGGCGCCCAGCGACTACGTCAACCTGGGCACGGCACGCGATGCCAGGGCCGCCTGCCTGCTTGTCACCGACATCGACCGCGGCGGCGCCTTCGCCCATCTCTACGGCACCCACCAGCTGATGCCCGAGGACGTGCGCGCCCAGGTCAAGGGCTTTGTGCTGAACCGCTTTCGCGGCGACGCCGGCCTGCTGGCCCCGGGGCCCGAGCAGCTCGAGCACCTGACCGGCGTGCCCACCATCGCCACGCTGCCGATGTGGCGCGGCCACGGCCTGCCCGAGGAGGACGGCGTGTTCGATGATGCGACAACAGGCAGCGGCCTGCGCATCGCCGTCGTCGCCTACCCGCGCATCTCCAACCTCGACGAGTTCCAGCCGCTGCGCCAGCTGCCCGGCGTGCGCCTGTCCTGGGCCCGCGAGCCCAAGGACTTGGGCGGCGTGGACTGGATCATCCTGCCCGGTTCCAAGTCCACCGCGGCCGACCTGGCCTGGCTGCGTGCCCAGAAGCTGGACCTGGCCATCAACGCCCATCGCGGCCGCGTGCTCGGCATCTGCGGCGGCCTGCAGATGCTGGGCGAGGCCCTCATCGACACCCACGGCGTGGACGGCAATGCGCCGGGCCTGGGCCTGCTGCCCTTGGTCACCGCCTTCGAGCGCGAAAAGCTGCTGCGCAGCACCGAGTTCTGCTTTTCCAGCTCGCTGGACGGTGGCTGGCAGGCCCTGGCCGGCCTGAGGGCCAGCGGCTACGAGATCCGCCATGGCCGCACCAAGCCCCATGCCGGTCTGCCGGCGCCGGAGGTGGCCTTGCGCAATGCGGCCGGCGAGGCGGTGGGTTGGCAGTCGGGCCAGGTGCTGGGCGTCTATGCCCACGGCCTGTTCGAGCAGCCGGCCGTGCTGAAGGCCCTGTTCGGCACGCCGGGCCGGTCGCTGGATGCGGTGTTCGACGGCCTGGCGGACTTCATCGACCTGCACTTCCAGCCGGGACGGCTGGCAGGGCTGATAGCCTAGCGCTTCACCAGCTCCACGCGCCGGTTCTTGGCCCGGCCTTCCTCGCTGCGGTTGTCGGCAATCGGCTTCTCGGCGCCGAAGCCGGCGGCACTGAGCCGCGCGGCCGGGATGCCGCCACCCACCACGGCATTCATCACGCTCTTGGCGCGCTGCTCCGACAGGGTCTTGTTCGCCGCGGCCGCGCCGACGTTGTCGGTATGGCCCTCGACGGCGATCTTCAGCGTCGGCGCCGCCTTCAGCATGGCGACGATCTCGCGCACCGTGGCCTGGCCGTCGGCCTTGAGGTCGGCCTTGTTGGTGTCGAAGTTGATGTACAGCGCAATGAAGCCGTTCTTGTTGATCTCGTCGAGCATCTTGTTGGCCGTGACCACCTGCTGCATCGCCGCCACCTCGACGACCGTGAGCTTGTAGCTCTGGGTCGGCGCGCTGAAGATGCCGGGCTCCACCAGCACCCACACCTCCTTGCCGCCGGCGTTCACGTGCAGCGTCGTCTCGCCGCCATCGCCGTCCTTGGGCAGGCGCTCGTAGACCACCTCGCCGCCAATGCCCTTGATGGCGTTCTGGTAGTTGCGGATCAGCTGCAGGGCGCTGGGCTGCTTGTCGACATCGCCGTGGAAGTAGAGGATGTCGGTCATGTCGCCCTCGATGCGCTTGCGCACCGGGTTGCCATCGGCACCGCGGGCCACGGCGAAGTCCGCGCCGTTGAAGTTCTTGGCGTACTCGACGATGTGGGAATTCGGGTAGCGCGTCAGCAGCGGGTGATCCTTGCTGCGCGCCACGTCGGCCGGCGCGGCCCAGGCGAGGTTCAGGCACAACAACAAGAAGCCGCAGACAAGGCGGGCCAGCTGAAGTCTCATGAGAGGTCTCCTGGTGATCGGGTCGATGCTAGCGGCGGATTGCATCGCGTCCACTGCCAAGCGGGCAAGATGGGGGTTTGTCAGCCCGAACATTTGCCGATGCGCCGCCTGCTCGCCACTGCCCTGCTCGCCCTGCCCCTGGCCGCCCATGCCTGGGGATCGGACGGCCACCAGACCGTCGCCGCGATCGCCGCCGGCCTGATCAAGGGCAGCCCCGCCGAGGCGCGGGTTGCGCAGCTGCTGGGCGACATGTCCCTGCAGCAAGCCGCCATCTGGGCCGACTGCGCCAAGGGCATCTCGCCCAGCCAGGGCTACACCTATCCGTCGCCGGGCAAGTTCCCGGCTTGCGCTCAATTGGAGACGCCGGCGCGCATCGCCGAGATGGCCGACTATGTGCGCCGCAATGACCGCCAGTGCAATATCGGCCTCGACGAGGACAGCTGCCACAAGCAGATGCACTACGCCGACATCGCCGTGCAGCGCAGCCGCTATCTGCTGGGCTTCGCCGGCACCCGGCCGGACGACGTGGTGGGGGCACTGCGCGCTTCCATCCTCGCGCTGCAGGGCCGCGCCTCGCCTGGCCAGCCCAGCTTCAGGAGCCCGCGCGAGGCGCTGCTGATCCTCGTGCATCTGGTGGGCGACCTCCACCAGCCCCTGCATGTCGGCAGCCTCTATCTCGACGCCCAGGGCAATCGCGTCGACCCCGACAAGACCGGCCTGGACGTCGCGAGCTTCACGGTAGGCGGCAACAGCATCAACCTCGTGCCCGTGCCGCCGACCGGCGCGAAGAACTTCCATGCCTATTGGGACAACGTGGCTGAAGATCTCCGGCCCCGGCATGTGGACGCCGACTGGCTGGCCGAGGCGCGTCGCGTGCTCGCCGATGCCGGCACGCCGCCGGAATGGCCGGCGCGCTGGGCCAGCCAGTCGCTCGAACAGGCGCGCGTGGCCTTGCAAGGCCTGACGTTCTCGCCCAAGCACGGCTCGCAATGGGGGGTGACGCTGCCGCCTGACTACGAGGCCCGCTCGGACGCGATCAAGCGCCAGCAATTGACGCTCGCCGGCGCCCGGCTGGCCCAGATCCTGAAGACAGCCTTGCCGTAGCGGCAACAGACCCTAGGCCCAACCGCTGATCCGGTCGAAACCGCTGCCGTGCGGCCAGACGGCCGCCAGCGTCGTCGCGTCGGCGCCGAACCAGCGCGCCAGCTCGGTGCCGAGCTGGTCGGTCGCCGTCGTCGGCAGCCACACGCCCTGCCCCACGTCGTCCGGGCCGCCTATCGTCAGGTCCGGCATGCGGCCCATCAGCTTGCCGCCATTGGCGCCACGCGCCGCGCCGCCGACGGCGAAATGGTGATTGCCCCAGGCGTGGTCGGTGCCGCCGCCATTGCTGGAGAAGGTGCGGCCGAAGTCGCTGGCGCTGAACAGCGTCACGCTGTCGGCCAGGCCCATGGCGACCATGGCGGTGTTGAAGGCGGTGACGGCGCCGTCGATCTCGGCGAAGTTCTCGTTCTGCCGCTGCAGCTGGTCGTCGCCATGGGTGTCGAAGCCGCCGATGGACGTGAAGAAGCATTGGCGCGACAGACCCAAGGAACTGCGCGCCGCGATGAGCTTGGCCGCCATGCCGAGCTGGCGCCCGAGGCCGGTGTCGGGGAAGACGGTGGTGACGCTGCTGTTCGACAGGGCCGCGGCCAGGGTGCGCTGCACCTCCAGGCTGCGACTCATCATGTTGAGCCAGGTCTGCTCGAAGGGGTGGCTGCGCGACTCGGCCAGCGTCGCGGCGACGGCGGCCGATAGCGGGTCGCTGCCGGCCGCGGCATTGGGGTTGTAGAAGTCGAAGCCGAAACGGCCCGAGGACGACACGCGGTAGGGCGTCAGCGCCTTGTCGCCGGCCTCCCAGACATTGCCGCCCGACAGACTGATGGCCGCATAGCCGCGGTTGGTCTGGCCCTCGGCCACGGCGCGCTCCAGCAGCCGCCCGCCCCAACCGTTGCGCGGCGGCGCCTCGACGACGCCGCTCTGCCAGGCGCCCTGCTGGTCGCTGTGGGAGAACAGGTTGTAGGGCAGTGGCACGCTGCGCGCGTCGTACTGCGCCTTGGTGGTGGGCTGCAGCAGCGGGCCGATGTTGGCAATGACGCTGCCCTGGCCCGAATTGACCAGCGATTGCAGGCCAGTGAAGGCTGGGTGCAGGCCCAGACCGGTCGCGTTGGACAGGGTCAGCGGCAGCAGCGTGGCGTTGTTCAGCGCCAGATTGGGCCGCGTGCGCTGATACGTCGTGTAGCGCGTGTCGGTCGGCACCAGCAGGTTGTTGCCGTCGTTGCCGCCGAACATGAAGACGCAGACCAGGGCACGGTAGTCGCTCGCGGCCGGCGCGGCCTGCGCGAGCGCGCGCATCTGGGCCCAGGGGTTGAGCGCGGCAACCGCACCCAGTTGGAGCAGGTGGCGACGTTTCATCTCTGAATCACATGGTCGGGGCTGAGGGCGGTGACGATCAGGGCGGCCTTGACCGATTCGGTTTTGCTGTCGATGGCGCCAACGAGAGTAGCCAGTCGCTGGCGCGTCGAGCTGCTCATGCCGAGGCCGAAGAAAAGCAGGTCGAGGCGGTCTATCAGTGCCACCGTGTCCAGGGCCGCGAGACTGGCGAGGTCGAGCTTGAGCCGGTGCTCCTCGGGCCAGCCATAGCCGCCGCTCTGGAACAGGTCGGCGAAGAAGTTCAGCGAGCCGGCAACGGCCGTCTCGCCACTGATCTGGAACTCCGGCGCCACCCAGCCTTGCGCGGCAATCGGTCCGGCGGGGCGGTAGCCAGGCGAATAGAAGTTGAAGACCGAGGGCGCCAGCAGCGGGCTCTGGCCGAGGGCGTCGTCGCTGCTGTCCAGGTACTGGATGCGGTTCAGGCCGCTGGCGCTCTTCGCGCCCAGACCGCGCAGCATGTTGGCGAAGCGGATGACGGGCTCGCGCTGCTTGGCGACGTTGGCCGCGGGACTGTCGCCACGGGCCTCGGCGTCCATCAGCACGGCCCTCACGACGGCCTTGAGGTTGCCGCGCATGCCCGCCCCGTCGTTGACGAAGACGGCGGCGACGCGGCCGACGTAGGCCGGGCTGGGGTTGCTCGTCACCAGGCGCTGGATGAGCTGCTTGGCGAAGAAGGGCGGCACATTGGGGTGCTGGAAGATGGTGTCCAGCGCGTCCTGCATGTCCTTCTCGGGCGTCTGGCCGCCGGTCAGGGTCTTGCCGTCCAGCAGCAACTTGTCGCTGGGCGAGTGGTAGCTGGCCCAGGCCTTCATGGGCACCACCCACAGGCCTTCGATGTTGTCGTCGTGGTTGTGGAATTGCGTGTTCTTGCTGTTGTCCAGGCCGCCGAAGCTCCAGCCGCTGAAGGCCTTGGCAAAGCCCTTGACGACGTTCTCGTCGTAGGTCGGCTGGGTCTTGCTGGCCGCGTCCAGCTTGGGGCTGCCGTCGGCATTGAGCTGAATGAGGCCGATGGAAAAGAGCTGCAGCACCTCGCGCGCGAAGTTCTCGTTGGGGTGGGTGCCCTTGCTGGCGTTCTCCTTCTCGCTTTCCAGCATGTTCAGGTAATAGCCCATGGCGGGATGCAGGGCCACGTCCTGCAACAGCGTGCGCCAGCTGCCGAAGGCGTTGCGGTTGAGCATGTCCAGATAGCTGCTCATGGCCGCGGGGCGGATGTCGGGGGCGATATTGCTGATGACGAAGATCTGCAGCAGGGCCCAGCTGACCCGCGCCCGCAATTGATCCTCCCCCGTCAGCCATTGCTGCCAGACGGCCTCGTAGCTCATCTCCTCGCTGATGCGCGGCGTCTCGCCGGCCATCTGGTCGCGGCCACGCTGGCTGTTCAGATAGTCCATGTGCAGGGCCGCCGGCTTGGCGAACTGCGCGGTCATCCACGCGTCGAAGCCCTGGGCGACGAGGGCGTCGACCTGGGCCGGGCCGGTGGCGCCGAAGCTGGCCTGGGTCAGGAAGCGGGCCGCGTCGCGGCGGCTGGGCGGCGCGGCGGGCGGCGTGCTCGGCGTGGGGTCGGGGGTGGCCGGCGTGGCGGTTCCGGGGTCAGATGACCCACCACCTCCGCCACCGCAGGCGGCCAGCAGCGCCGCCGCGGCCAGGGCCGCCGAGGCCGGGCCCGCGCCCAGATCAGGCGTTGCCTGCTCGCGCTCCGTCGTATCGATCTTGTCGTCCACCACGCTGCCTCCTGCGTCGCGCTGCGACTCTAGGCAGGCACGCCGCTTGCCGGCGTGAGCAAAGGTGAACGAATGTTGCTGCGCCTGGCGTCAGGCGGACATCAAGCGGCGGCGGTCAGGCGCTGGTATTTCTGCAGCAAGGTTTCGCGGCTCTCGATATGGGCCGGGTTGATCGGGATGCAGGCGACGGGGCAGAGCATCACGCACTGCGGCTCGTCGAAATGGCCGACGCACTCGGTGCACTTGCTGGGCTCGATCTTGTAGAACTCCTCGCCCATGGAGATGGCGTTGTTCGGGCAGGCCGGCTCGCAGACATCGCAGTTGATGCATTCGTCCGTGATCATCAGCGCCATGCTCGGCCTCCATCCGGCTGGCGGACGAATGCGGCAAGCGCCTGCATGCGCTTGCCGCGCGTGGCGGGGCAAGGCATGCCTTGCCGATTTCCGCCTCGCGTGTCCGTGATCATCAGAGCCATGGCCGGCCTCCATCGGGCGGGCGGACGAATACGGCACGCGCCTGCATGCGCTCGCCGCGCAAGGCGGGGCAAGGCATGCCTTGCCGATTCCCGCCTTGCGTGTCCGTGATCATCAACGCCATGGCTTGCCTCCATCCAGGGAAACAAAGCCACAGAGGCACAGAGACACAGAGACACAGAGAAAGCCGTGTTGGTACTGCCTCTGTGCCTCTGTGCCTCTGTGCCTCTGTGGCTGTGTTCTTGAACGCACGCATCACGCCACCCTCGCCTGCAAGCGCGCCAACACACCCGGCGACACAAACTCAGCCACCTCGCCCCCCAGCGTCGCGATCTCGCGCACAAAGGTGCTGGACGTGTACTGGTGGTGCTCGCCCGGCGTCAGGAAGATGGTCTCGACCTCGGGCATCAGCTTGCGGTTCATGCCGGCCATCTGGAATTCGTACTCGAAGTCGCCGCCGGTGCGCAGGCCGCGCACGACGACGCGGCCGGCATGGGTGCGCACGAAGTCGCGCAGCAGGCCGTCGAAGGCGATGACCTCGACATTGCCGAGCGGGGCCGCGACCTCCTGGGCCATGGCGAGGCGCTCCTCGAGCGTGAACATGGTCTTCTTGTGATGGCCGACGGCCACCGCCAGCACCAGGCGCTCGAACATGCCGGCGGCCCGGCGCATCAGGTCTTCGTGGCCCAGGGTGATGGGATCGAAGGTGCCCGGATAGACGGCGGTGATGGTGATGCGGGAGGTCATGAGATCGGATTGTCCTCGCGCCGCAGCAACTGGTAGTGCACGGCCCCGGCACGGCCCTGGCGCCAGGCGGTGAATCCGGCCGGTGCGGCAATTTCGCGCGGGGATTCGACGTAGATCAAGCCGTCCGGCGCCAGCAACGGCATGGCAGCGCCCAATGCACGGTCGAACAACTCATCCGCGAACGGCGGATCGAGAAAGATGAGATCGAAGCGATCCGGGCAGGCCGTCATCCAGTTCAGCGCATTCGCGCGGTGGACGGTGATGGCCGTGGCCTGGAGCCGCCGCTGGCTGGCGCGCAGCGCGTCCACCAGGGCGGCCTCACGCTCGACCATCACGACAGCATCTGCCCCTCGCGACGCCGCCTCGAAGCCCAGCGCCCCGCTGCCCGCGAAGGCGTCCAGCACACGCCAGCCGTCCAGCGTCTGGCCCAGCCAGTTGAACAGGGTCTCGCGGACGCGGTCCGACGTGGGGCGCAGGCCCGGCAGATCAGGAACGGGCAGCTTGGAGCGCTTCCACCGCCCGCCAATGATGCGGACTTCACCCATTCATTGCCTGACGGGGATGCCCCGCGCCGCCATCAAGGCCTTGGCTTCGCCCACCGTGTGCTCGCCAAAATGGAAGATGCTGGCCGCCAGCACGGCATCGGCGCCGCCCTTCGTGATGCCATCGGCCAGGTGTTCCAGCGAGCCGACACCGCCCGAGGCGATGACGGGCACGGGCACGGCGTCGCTCACCGCGCGGGTCAGTTCGAGGTCGAAGCCGCTCTTGGTGCCGTCGCGGTCCATGCTGGTCAGCAGGATCTCCCCGGCACCGAACTCGGCCATCTTGCGCGCCCAGTCGACGGCATCCAGCCCGACGTTCTTGCGGCCGCCATGGGTGTAGACGTCCCAGCCGCTACCGTCGGGGCGGCGCTTGGCGTCGATGGCGACGACGATGCACTGGGCGCCGTATTTGTCGCTGGCGGCGCGGATCAGCTCGGGATCCGCCACCGCTGCGGAGTTGAACGACACCTTGTCGGCACCCGCATTCAGCAGCCGCCGCACATCGGCCACGGCGCGCACGCCGCCGCCCACCGTCAGCGGGATGAAGACCTGGCTGGCCACCGCTTCGATGATGGGCAGGATGAGGTCGCGGCCGTCGCTGGTGGCGGTGATGTCCAGGAAGGTCAGTTCATCGGCGCCCTGCTCGTTGTAGCGGGCGGCGATGTCGACCGGGTCGCCCGCATCGCGCAGGCCGACGAAGTTGACGCCCTTGACCACGCGGCCGGCGGTGACGTCGAGGCAGGGAATGATGCGTTTGGCGAGCATGGGCAGGGGGACGGAAAACCAGCCTCGATTATTCCTTTCCTGATTAGGTCTTCGCAGGCCAGGGGAAGCATCGCCCAATCGCGGCTGCTCAACCCACCCCACGGAGACGACGATGCGATTGACCGCCCCTGCCCTGCTGGCCACCGCGCTCGCCCTCGGAGCCACCGCCGCCTCGGCCCACACCGTGATCTATGTCGGCACGCTCAGCAATGTGGGTGAGCCCGCCGCGGCCGCCGGGTCGCTGGGGACGGGCTCGGTCAGCGTGGCCTTCGACGACGACACCTTCACGATGAAGGTCGACGTGACGTTCAGCGGCCTGAGTGGCAACACGACGGCCAGCCACATCCACTGCTGCACGGCCGCGGCCGGTGCGGGTTCGGCGGGCGTGGCGACGCCGGTGCCGACCTTCCCGGACTTCCCGCTGGGCGTCACCTCGGGCAGCTATTCGCACACCTTCGACATGACCCAGGCCACGAGCTGGAACCCGGCCTTCGTCACCGCCAACGGTGGCACGGTATCGAGCGCCTTCGCCGCCTTCTCGACCGGGCTGGCCGGCGGCAAGGCCTACCTCAACATCCATTCGACCTTGTCGACCGGCGGCGAGATCCGGACCTTCCTGGTGCCGGCGCCGGTGCCGGAACCCGAGACCTATGCGCTGATGCTGGCCGGCCTGGGCTTGCTGGTGCTGCGCCGCCGTCAGTTGCGGCGCTGAGTTCAGCCGGCGGCGGCCATCAGCGCGTCGGCGCGCACCTGGGCAGCCGCGAAGTCCAGCGCGCCGGTGTAGATGGAGCGGCCGCAGATGACGCCTTCGACACCGTCGCCGAAGACGGCGCACAGGCGTTCGATGTCGGCGATGTCCGAAAGGCCGCCCGAGGCGATGACGGGAATCGTCAGCGCCTGGGCCAGCTTGACGGTGGCCTCGATGTTGATGCCGGTCAGCATGCCGTCGCGGCCGATGTCGGTGTAGATGACGCCTTCGACGCCGTAGTCCTGGAACTTCTGCGCCAGGTCGACGACCTCGTGGCCGGTCAGCTTGCTCCAGCCGTCGGTGGCGACCTTGCCGTCCTTGGCGTCCAGGCCCACGATGATGTGACCGCCGAAGGCACTGCAGGCGTCCTTCAGGAAGCCGGGGTTCTTGACCGCGGCCGTGCCGATGATGACGTAGCTGAGGCCGTCGTCCAGGTAGCGCTCAATGGTGTCGAGGTCACGAATGCCACCGCCGAGCTGGATGGGAATCTCGTCGCCCACTTCCTTGATGATGGCCTTGATGGCCGGCTCGTTGACCGGCTTGCCCGCGAAGGCACCGTTCAGGTCCACCAGGTGCAGCCGCCGCGCGCCGGCATCCACCCAGCGGCGTGCCATGGCGGCGGGGTCTTCGCCGAAGGTGGTGGAGTCGTTCATGTCGCCTTGCTTGAGGCGGACACAGCGACCGTCTTTCAGGTCGATGGCAGGGATCAGCAGCATGGCCGGTGGGAGCGTGGAAAGGTGAGCGAGAAGGTGCGGACCGGGGTGTAGCGGTCAAGGCTTCCAGTGCAGGAAATTGCGGTAGAGGGCGAGGCCCAGCGCGGCACTTTTCTCGGGGTGGAATTGGGTCGCAAAAATATTATCCCGGGCCACCGCACAGGTAAAGCGAGTGCCGTAGTCGGTCTCGCCGGCGCTGTGTTCGGGCGACGCCGTGGTCGCGTAGAAGCTGTGCACGAAGTAGAACCAGCTTTCGTCCGGGATGCCATCCCAAACCGCATGCGCCCGCGGCTGGTGCACGCGGTTCCAGCCCATCTGCGGCACCTTGTAGCGGCTGCCGTCCTCCTGCAGCCGGCCTTCCAGGCGGAAACGCTGCACGCGGCCGGGAATGAGGCCGAGGCCGGGGGTGTCCTGCTCCTCGCTGTGGTCCAGCAGCATCTGCATGCCGACGCAGACGCCCAGCAGGGGCTTGGTGGCGGCGGCTTCCAGCACGGCTTCCTTGACGCCCGAATCGGCCAGTTCACGCATGCAGTCGCGCATGGCCCCCTGGCCAGGCAGCACGACGCGCTCGGCGGCGCGCACCACGTCGGGGTCGCAGGTGATGGCGACCTCCAGCCCCAAGCCCTCGGCGGCATGGATGACGGCCTGCGACACCGAACGCAGATTGCCCATGCCGTAGTCGACGACGGCGACAGTCCTCGTCATAGCGAGCCCTTGGTCGACGGGATGACGCCGGCCGAGCGCGGGTCCAGGGTCGTCGCCATGCGCAGCGCCCGGCCGAAGGCCTTGAACATGGTCTCGGCCTGGTGGTGGGCGTTGTGGCCCTTCAGGTTGTCGATGTGGATCGTCGCGAGCGCCGCGTTGGCAAAGCCCTGGAAGAACTCGAAGGTCAGCTGGGTGTCGAAGGCGCCGATGCTGCCGGCCGTGAACTGGCAGTCCATGTGCAGGCCCGGGCGGCCGGAGAGGTCGATGACGACGCGCGACAGGGCTTCGTCCAGCGGCACATAGCTGTGGCCATAGCGGGTCAGGCCGGCCTTGTCGCCCACCGCCTTGGCCACGGCCAGGCCCAGGGTGATGCCGACGTCTTCCACGGTGTGGTGGCCGTCGATGTGCAGGTCGCCCTCGCAGTGGATGTCCAGGTCGATCAGGCCGTGGCGGGCGATCTGGTCCAGCATGTGGTCGAAGAAGCCGATGCCGGT
>CBHWBD010000047.1:0-29409 GCA_966111775.1 uncultured Comamonadaceae bacterium
GTGCTGCGCGAGGGCAAGAAGCGCCAGATCCGCCGCATGTGCGAGCTGGTCGGCCTCAAGGTCGTCGGCCTGAAGCGCGTGCGCATCGGCCGCATTCCGCTGGGTCACCTGCCCGTCGGCCAATGGCGCTATCTGGCTCCATGGGAGAAATTCTGAACACACCGATCTGCCTGGCCGGCCCCACCGGCTGCGGCAAGACGGCGGCAGCCCTCGCGATTGCCGAGGTGCTGCCGGTCGAGATCATCAGCGTCGACTCGGCCCTGGTCTACCGCGGCATGGACATCGGCACGGCCAAGCCCACCGCCGCCGAGCAGGCCGCGGCGCCGCACCACCTCATCGACATCCTCGACCCGACCGAGAGTTATTCGGCCGCCGAGTTCGTGCGCGATGCCAAGCGGCTGGCGGCAGAGATCGCCGCGCGCGGCCGACTGCCGCTGCTGGTCGGCGGCACCATGCTGTACTTCAAGGCCTTGTTCGATGGCCTGTCGACCCTGCCCCAGGCCGATGCCGAGCTGCGCGCCGCCATCGACGCCGAAGCCGCCGAGCGCGGCTGGCCGGCCATGCACGCCGAGTTGAGCAAGCTCGATCCCGAGACCGGCGCACGCCTGGCCCCCAACGACAGCCAGCGCATCCAGCGCGCCCTCGAGGTCATCCGACTGACCGGCCAGCCCTTGAGCGCCCTGCATGCCGCCTCACGCGACGAGGGGGTCGACTGGCCGCTGTTCTCGCTCGAGCCCACCGACCGCGCCTGGCTGCACGAGCGCCTGGCCCAGCGCTTCGACCTCATGCTGGCGCAAGGCCTTGTCGAAGAAGTGAAGGCCCTGCGCGCCCGTGGCGACCTCAGCCTGGCCCTTCCCTCCATGCGCTGCGTCGGCTACCGCCAGGTCTGGGAGGCGCTCGACAGCAAGGACTTCTCCGACCTGCGTGACCGCGGCATCGCCGCCACCCGCCAGCTGGCCAAGCGCCAGGTCACCTGGCTGCGCGGCATGCCCCGGCGCCGCGTCATCGCCTGCGACGGCGCCCAGCCCATCGCCGAGCTGCTGGCCGGCCTGCAACGCCTTCTCGGTTAGTTTTCACAGCCGCTTGCGGATCGGCCAAAGCCTCGTTAAAGTGATATCACTTTGATTCACTTTTGAGACAGGTTCAGCCATGAACGCCTCCCCGTCGCGCCCTCTTCTGAGTGAACGCCCCGCCCGTGCCGGCAACGGCTATGTGATGGCCGCCGTCGGCCTCGCCCTCGGCGCCATGGGCGGGCTCGCGCTGAGCCGTGGCCTGCCGGTGCTGGGCCTGCCGCTGGGCGTGCTGGGTGTGCTGGTCATGGCGGGCCTGTACATGCTCAACCCCAACCAGGCCGCTGCGCTGACGCTGTTCGGCGCCTACACCGGCAGCGACCGCGGTGCCGGCCTGCGCTGGGCCAACCCGCTGTCGGTCAAGAAGCGCGTCTCCCTGCGCGACCGCAACCTGAATGCGCCGGTGCTCAAGGTCAACGACCAGCGCGGCAACCCCATCGAGATCGCCGCCGTCATCGTCTGGCAGGTGCGCGACACGGCCCAGGCCCTGTTCCAGGTGGACGACTACGAAGCCTATGTGCGCGTGCAGGCCGAGGCCGCCATCCGCCACCTGGCCACCTGCTATGCCTATGACCACTCCGACGAGGCCGACACCAACAGCGTGACTCTGCGCGGCGGCCAGGACGCCGTCGCCCAGGCCCTGCGCAAGGAACTGCAGGCGCGCTTCCACGATGCCGGCGTCGACGTGCTGGACGCCAAGATCAGCCACCTCGCCTATGCGCCCGAGATCGCCCAGGTCATGCTGCGCCGCCAGCAGGCCGAGGCCATCATCGGCGCGCGGGCCAAGATCGTGCAGGGCGCCGTCACCATGGTCGAGACGGCCCTGCAGGGCCTGAGCGAGCGCCAGATCGTCGTTCTCGACGACGAGCGCAAGGCGGCCATGGTCAGCAATCTGCTGGTGGTGCTGTGCTCGGATCGAGAGACCCAGCCGGTGGTGAATACCGGGACGCTCTACACCTGAAGAGGCATGGACAGCCCCGACAAGAAATCCTTCCCGCTGCGCATCGACCCGGCCTTGTGGGCCGAGGTCGAGCGGCTCGCGGCGACGGAACTGCGCAGCGCCAATGCGCAGGCCGAATTGCTGCTGCGCGAGGCCCTGGCCCGGCGCGGCATCAAGCTCGCGCCGCCCCAGGGTCGGGCCAGCGCCGCGCGCAAGGACCCAGAATCCGGGTCATGAGTCTTTTGAGTGCGCGCCGCCTCGCGAAGTCCTACGGCGAGGTGGCGGTGTTTTCCGATGTGGACCTGGACCTGGAAACCGGCGAGATCGTGGCCCTGCTCGGCGAGTCGGGCAGCGGCAAGTCCACGCTGCTGAACTGCCTGGCCGGGCTGGACGAGGCCGATGCCGGCGCCATCACCCTGGCCGGCCATGACCTGCGGGCCCTGGACGACGAGGCCCGCTCGGCGCTGCGCCGCCGCGAGCTGGGCTTCATCTTCCAGGCCTTCCACCTGCTGCCGCATCTGAGCGTCGCCGACAACGTCGCCCTGCCGCTGCGCCTGCTGGGCCAGCGCGACGACGAGCGCGTGCACCAGATGCTGGCGGCCGTCGAGCTGGCAGCTCTGGCCACACGCATGCCGCGCCAGCTCTCGGGCGGCCAGCTGCAACGCGTCGCGATTGCGCGGGCCCTGGTGCACCGCCCCCGTCTCGTGCTGGCGGATGAGCCCACCGGCAACCTCGACCCGCGTCATGCCGCCGAAGTGCTGGAGCTGCTGAGGCGCTGCACCCAGGAGGCCGGCGCGGCCTGCCTGCTGGTGACGCATTCGGAACGCGCCGCCGAGGCGGCCGACCGGCGCGTGAGGCTGGACGACAGCGGGCTGCATCCCGTATGAGCGGCGCACGGCCGCCCGAAGGCGCTCAGCTCCCGCTCGGCGGGACAGCGCGCAGCGCGAAGGGTGCACCATGACCTTGTGGCGCCACTTCAGCTGGCCCGCCTGGCGCGACCAGCCCGGCCGCGTCGTGCTCGCCATCGTCGCCGTCATGCTCGGCGTCGCCCTGGCCTTCGGCGTGCACCTGCTCAACGGCGCAGCCCTGGCCGAGTTCGCCCGCGCGGCGCGCGGCGTCAACGGCCAACCGGATCTGGTGCTGACGGCCCGCGCGGGCTCTCTGGCCGACGCCGATCTCGTCGAGCTGCTGAACCGCCCCGAGGTGGCTGCCGCCAGTCCCGTCGTCGAGGCCCTGGCCCTGTGGCCCGGCCAGGTCGGCCCGGGCGGCCGCGGCCTGTCCATCCAGCTCATCGGCCTGGACCCGCTGGCCCTGCTCGCCTCGGCCAATGCCGGCCATCCGCTGGCGCCCGAGCTGACGCCGCAAGTCCACGGCGGCCCGGCGGCGATGCTGGGCGCCAACATCGTCCACCTGAACGAGGCCGCCCGCAAACTGCTGCGCGCCGACGCCAAGGCCCTGAAGCTGCGCCTGCCCCAGGCCGGCGGCACGGCGCGCGACATCGAACTCAATATCGGCGGCCGCGTCGCTGCGGACAACACGCCGCTGGGCGTGCTGGACATCGCCGACGCGCAAAGCCTGCTCGGCCGCCTCGGCAGCCTGGACCGCATCGACGTACAGCTCGTCCCCGGCACCGACGCCACCACCTGGGCCGCCCACCTGCCCGACCGCTGGCAGGCCACGCCTCCGGTCGATCAAGGCGCGCGCCTGTCCGACATGACGCGCTCCTACCGCGTCAACCTCGGCCTGCTGGCCCTGATGGCCCTCTTCACCGGCAGCTTCCTCGTCTACGCCGTGCTGTCCCTCGCCACGGCCCAGCGCCTGTCGCAATGGGCCCTTGTCGGCGTGCTCGGCGTGTCGGCGCGCATGCGCTGGCGGCTGATCCTGACCGAAGGCGCGGTCATCGGCGTCGCCGGCACGGCACTGGGCCTGAGCCTGGGCGTGGGCCTGGCGGCGGGTGCGCTCAAGCTGATGGGCAGCGACCTCGGCCTGCATGGGGCCAACGGCTCGTCCATCGACCTGCTCTTCAACCAGCCCCTGCTGATGCCCGCCCTGGTGTACGGCGCCCTGGGCCTGGCCGCGGCCCTGGTCGCCGCGCTGGCGCCGGCGCTGACCGTGCGCCGCATCGCACCCGCCCTGGTGCTCAAGGGCCTGGGCCTACCGGCCGGGCGCACGCTGCCGGCCTGGGCGGGCCTCGCCCTGCTGGCCGTGGGCGCCGCCCTGGCCTGGTTGCCACCGGTCTGGAACGACACGCCCGTCGCCGCCTATGCTGCCATGTTCTTCCTGCTGATGGGCGGCCTGGCCCTGGTGCCGGCCGGGGTGCAGGGCATGACGGCGCTGCTCACGCGCCTTCCGGCCGGCACCCTGCTGCTGCTGGCCCGCGAGCGCAGCCGCGACCAGGCCACCGAGGCGCGTCGCTCGCTGGCCGGCGTCCTCGTCGCCCTGGCCCTGGCCGTGGCGATGACGGTCATGATCGGCAGCTTCCGCGAATCGCTGATGCGCTGGCTGGACCAGGCCCTGCCGGCCGATCTCTATGTGCGCAGCTCGCTGCGCGGCGCCAACGGCGTTCCCGCGCCGCTGCCTGCCGCTCTGCTGCAATCCCTCGCCCAATTGCCCGAAGTCGCCCGCAGCTCGCCCCAACTGACGGCCCGGCTGCGCCTGGCGTCCAGCGGCGAGGCCGTGGCCCTGACCGCGCGCGACGTCAAGGCCGGCGGCCTGCCGCTGGTCGAGCGCTGGAGCGGCGCGGCGGCCGCGGGCACGCTGGGCGTCTGGGTCAACGAGGCCGCGCGCGATCGCGACGGACTGAAGCCCGGCAACGTCTTCGAAGGCACCCTGCTCGACGGCGACCGCGTGCTGAAGCTGCAGGTGCTGGGCGTGTGGCGCGACTATTCGCGCCAGAACACGGCGCTGTGGATGGCGCTGGACGACTACCGCCGTGCCAGCGGCGACAACAGCACGGCCGAGCTGGCCCTGTGGCTGGCGCCGGGCCGTTCACTGGACGCCGCCCGCACCGCGGTGCGCAAGCTGGGCGGCGAAAACGTCGAGATGGCCGCCGCGGGCGAGCTGCGCGCGCTGTCGCTGAAGATCTTCGACCGCAGCTTTGCCATCACCGTCTGGCTGCAGGCCGTGGCCCTGGCCGTGGGCCTGTTCGGCGTCATCGCCAGCCAGTCGGGCCCGGCCCGGGCGCGCCGGCGCGCGTTAGGCCAGCTGCGGCCACAGGGGCGGTCCAGGCGCCCGCAGATGCGACAGCAGGTGATCGAAGCCAGCCTGCAGGGCGGCGCCGGCGCCCTCGCGGGCCTGGGGCTGGGACTGGGCCTGAGCGCCATCCTCGTCTACGTCGTCAACCCGCAGAGCTTTCACTGGAGCATGGAGATGCATCTGCCGCTGGGCCGCCTGGCCGCCCTTGTCGGCCTCGCCTTTGCCGCGGCCGTCGGCGCCTCGCTGCTGGCCGGGCGCCGCGCCCTCGGCCAGGACGCCGTGCGCGCCGTGAGGGAGGACGCTTGAAGATGAAACGCCGCGCCCTGCTTCTCGCCGCCCTGCCGCTTCACGCGCGGGCCGCGATGCAATTCCCGTCCGACTTCGGCGCCCACCCGGCCCAGAGCATCGAGTGGTGGTATCTGACCGGCCTGCTCGGCGACGCCACCGGCGGCCCGCAGCGCTTCGGCTACCAGCTGACCTTCTTCCGCCTGCCCGGCCCGGCCGCGGCTGACCACCCCAGCGGCCTGGCCGCCAAGGAGCTGCTGCTCGGCCATGTCGCCTTGTCCGACATCAGCGCGCAGAAGCAGCGCCATGCCCAAAGCCTGCTGCGCGCCCTGCCCGGGGCCGTGCAGGCGATGCGGGGGGACTGCGACGTCAAGCTCCGTGACTGGACCCTGAAGCGCACGGCCGACGGCTACCAGGCCGCCTTCAGCGGCCCCGGCTTCGCCCTGGCGCTCAACCTGGCGACACCTGACGCCCCCCTGCTGCAGGGCGACGGCGGCATCTCGCGCAAAGGCCCCGATCCCGAGCAATTCAGCCACTACTACACCCGCCCCCAGCTCGCGACCCAGGCCACCTTGACCCTGGACGGACAGCGCCAGGCGCTGACCGGCCGCGCCTGGCTGGACCATGAATGGAGCGACCGCTATCTCGGCGAGACCGCCGGCTGGGACTGGCTGGGCCTCAACCTCGATGACGGGCGCGCGCTGACCCTGTTCCAGCTGCGCCACAAGGACGGCAGCCGCGCCTGGGCCGGCGGCAGTGCGCGCACGCCGGGCCAGCCCGACCGCAGCTTCAGGCCCGAGGAGGTCGAGATGACGCCGCTGCGCCACTGGACCAGCCCCGTCACCGGCGCCCGCTACCCCGTCGAATGGCGCTTGAAGAGCCCGGCCGGCGAGATGCTGCTGAGCGCGTATTTCGACGCCCAGGAGATCGACGCCCGCAACAGCAGCGGCCTCGTCTACTGGGAAGGCGCCTCCCGGCTGTTCGACGCCCAAAAGCGGCCGCTCGGCGCCGGCTATCTGGAATTGACCGGTTACGGCGGCAGGCCGCCCTTGCCGTGACCCACAATGCCCGCCGAAAGCAACGCCAGGCTTGGCGCCCCCTGAAGACATGAGCTCCACCTCCGACCGCCCCGCCTCCAAGCAGGCCCGCTCCCTGAGCGGCCTGGCGCCCTTCCTGCGCCCCTACCGCGGCCGCATCGCGCTGGCCCTGCTGACCCTGCTGCTGGCCGCCCTGGCCACGCTGGCCTTCCCCATCGCGCTGCGCGGCCTCATCGACGCCGGCTTCGCCGCCGGCAACGCGGGCGAACGGCTGATGGCCCTGCGAGAGCACTTCCTGGCCATGTTCGCCGTCGGCGCGGCCCTGGGCCTGTTCTCGGCCTCGCGTTTCTACATGGTCACCTGGCTGGGCGAGCGCGTCACGGCCGACCTGCGCAATGCCGTCTACACCCATGTGCTGCGCCAGAGCCCCGAGTTCTTCGAGACGACGCAGACGGGCGAGGTGCTGTCCCGCATCACGACCGACACCACTGTCGTGCAGACCGTCGTCGGCTCCAGCCTGTCCATGGGCCTGCGCAACATGGTCATGGGCGTCGGCGCCCTGATCATGCTCGTCGTCACCAACCCCTATGTGATGGGCCAGGTGCTGGGCATCCTGGTGCTGGTGGTGGCGCCGGCCCTGTTCTTCGGCCGCCGCGTGCGCAAGCTGTCGCGCGCCAGCCAGGACCGCGTGGCCGACACCTCGGCCATAGCCGCCGAGGTGCTGAACGCCGTCACCGTCGTGCAGAGCTACACCCAGGAAGGCGCCGAGGCCAAACGCTTCGCCAAGGCCAGCGAGGCCGCCTTCGACACGGCTCGCAAGCGCACCCGCATCCGCAGCTTCATGGTGGCCTTCATCATCACGGCCGTCTTCGGCGCCATGCTGTGGGGCCTGTATCAGGGCACCCAGGCCGTTATCGCCGGCAAGATCTCGGCGGGCCATCTGGGGCAGACCGTTGTCTACGTGACCCTGCTGGTCAGCAGCGTGGCCGTGCTGGCCGAAGTCTGGGGCGATGTGCTGCGCGCCGCAGGCGCCACCGAGAGGCTCATCGAGCTGATGGAAGCCCGCTCGCCGGTGGCCGACCCGCCCGCGCCGCAGGCCCTGGCCCAGAAATCAGGCGGCAGCGGCGTCGAGTTCGATGCCATCCAGTTCCACTACCCCTCGCGGCCCGCCACGGCAGCCCTGGACAGGCTCAGCCTCACGGTCGAGCCCGGCGAAACCGTCGCCCTGGTCGGCCCCAGCGGCGCGGGCAAGAGCACGGTCTTCCAGCTGCTGCTGCGCTTCTACGACCCGCAATCCGGCGTCATCCGCCTGAACGGCGTCGACACCCGCCAGCTGACGCTGAAGGACCTGCGCGCCAGCATCGGCCTGGTGCCTCAGGACAGCATCATCTTCTCGACGACGGCCATGGAAAACATCCGCTACGGCCGCCCCGACGCGACCGACGAGGAAGTCATGGCCGCCGCCAAGGCTGCCTTCGCCGACGACTTCATCCGCGCCCTGCCCGAGGGCTATGCGAGCTTCCTGGGCGAGCGCGGCGTGCGCCTGTCCGGCGGCCAGCGCCAGCGCATCAGCATCGCCCGCGCCATGCTGAAGAACCCCCCGCTGCTCCTGCTCGACGAAGCCACCAGCGCCCTGGACGCCGAAAGCGAGCGTGTCGTGCAGGCGGCGCTGGAAGCCGCCATGCAGCACCGCACGACCCTGGTCATCGCGCACCGGCTGGCGACCATCCAGAAGGCGGACCGCATCGTGGTGCTGGATGCGGGACGCATCGTGGACATCGGCCGGCACGAAGCGCTCGTGGCGCGAGGCGGGCTGTATGCCAAGTTGGCCGCGATGCAGTTCGGGCTGGAGACGGAACCCAGCGCTCGCCAAGCGACCCACAGCCATCCAGAGACCTAGAACCCACGCCGTGAAAACCGTTTACATCTTCGCCCTCATCCTGCTGAGCAACATCACGGGCGCCGTCGTCTCCGACCGCACGGCCAAGACCCTGTTCCTGATCGTCTCGGGCGGGCTGGCCATCTTCGGGCTCGCGCGCCTGATCTGAGACTGGCTCGCCGCGGAACCGACGACGTAGCGGAGACAATGCCGTCCATGAGCACTCCGCCCCGCCCTCCCCAGCAATACGAAGACTTCATGCGCCATGTGTTCGGGCATGGCGCGCAGAAAAGCGACCGCACCGGCACCGGCACGCGCAGCGTGTTCGGTCACCAGATGCGCTTCGATCTCGCCCAGGGCTTCCCGCTGGTGACGACCAAGAAGGTGCACCTGAAGTCCATCGTGCTGGAGCTGTTGTGGTTCCTGCGCGGCGACAGCAACGTCAAGTGGCTGCAGGACCGCGGCGTGACGATCTGGAACGAGTGGGCGCGCGCCGACGGCGACCTCGGCCCGGTCTACGGCGTGCAGTGGCGGTCCTGGCCCACGCCGGACGGCGGGCATATCGACCAGATTGCCGACGTGGTGAAGACGCTGAAGTCCAACCCCGACTCGCGCCGCATCATCGTCAGCGCCTGGAACGTGGCCGACCTGCCCAAGATGGCGCTGATGCCCTGTCACGCCTTCTTCCAGTTCTACGTGGCCGACGGAAAACTGAGCTGCCAGCTCTACCAGCGCAGCGCCGACATCTTCCTCGGCGTGCCCTTCAATATCGCGAGCTATGCCCTGCTGACCATGATGCTGGCCCAGCAATGCGATCTGCAGCTGGGTGACTTCATCTGGACGGGCGGCGACTGCCACATCTACGACAACCACGTCGAGCAGGTGCAGACCCAGCTGGCCCGCGAGCCGCGGCCCTACCCGACGATGACCCTCAAGCGCCGGCCGGCGTCCATCTTCGACTACGAGTACGAAGACTTCGAACTGAGTGGCTACGACCCGCACCCCGCCATCAAGGCGCCCGTCGCGGTATGAGCAAGATCACCTTGGTGGCGGCTGTCGCAAAAGATGGCGCCATCGGCCGCGACAACGCCCTGCTCTGGCATCTGCCCGAGGACATGGCCCGCTTCAAGGCGCTGACGATGGGAAAGCCTGTCGTCATGGGTCGCAAGACCTGGGATTCGATACCGGCCAGGTTCCGCCCGCTGCCCGGGCGGCGCAACCTCGTCGTCAGCCGGTCGGTGAGCGAACTCCCGGGCGCAGAGGTGTTTGCCAGCCTGGCCGCTGCCCTGGCCGCATGCAGTGACGCCCCCGAGGTTTGTGTCATCGGCGGCGGCGACATTTACGCCCTGGCCCTTGCGCACGCTGACAAATTGGCGCTGACCGAGGTGGATGTCGTCTTTCCAGATGCGGACCGGCATTTCCCGGCCTGGCCGCGAGAACGCTTCACCGAGGCGGGGCGCGAGTCACATCAGAGCGCGTCCGGCCTCAGCTTCGATTTTGTTGACTACTTCCGAAAGGACTGACCCATGTCCGGACACGGCTTCCACGTCCACGGCCCGCACGACCACGAGATGGAGCATGCGGCCCACCACGAGCCCAAGGGCTTTGCCGGCAAGCTGGCCGTCATCACGGCCATCCTGGCCACCGTCGGCGCCTTCTTTTCGTACACGGGCGGCGTGACCCAGGTCAACGCGGCCCTGTACAAGAACGACGCGGCCATCAAGAAGACCGAGGCCAGCAACCAATGGGCCTTCTACCAGGCCAAGAGCAGCAAGCAGAACCTGTCCGAGCTGGCCCTGGATCTCAGCACCAGCGAGGAGCAGAAGGCCAAGTACCGCGACAAGATCGCGCGCTACGAGAAGGAAAAGGCCGAGATCAAGCTCAACGCCGAGAAGCTGGAGGAAGAGTCCAAGCATTTCGACGAGGAGAGCGCCGAGCAGATCCATCTGCACCACCGCTGGGCCCAGGCGACGACGGCCCTGCAGGTCTCCATCGCGCTGGCTGCCATCACGCTGCTGACCAAGAAGCGCTGGATGGAGTGGGCCACCATCGCCGCCGGCCTCGTCGGCTTTGCGCTGGGCGGCGCGGCCTGGATGCACGTCTGACGCTGTGGCGGCCGGCGCTGGCTAGGATGGCGCCATGCTCCACCGCATCGACGAAGAGATCACCTTCCGCAAGCTCGAGATCCTGCTCGCCTTCATGGAAAGCGGGAACCTCGCGCGTGCGGCCGAGCGCCTGGGCATCAGTGCCGTCAGCGTGCACCGCGCCCTGCACTCGCTGGAGACCGGCACGCGCTGCAGCCTGTTCCGCCTGGAAGGCCGCAACCTGCAGCCCACCGACGCGGCCCACGCGCTGGCCGACGTGGCCCGCGAGGTGCTGCAGACCATGTCCCACGGCATCCGCGCCACGCGCGAGATCGCCGGCTACGCGGCCGACCGCATCCGCATCGGTTCGCTCTATTCGCTGACCAGCGTCACCGTGCCGGCCCTCATCATGGGCCTGCGCCTGCGCAAGCCCGACATCCAGACCGAGCTGGTGCTGGGCTCCAACCACGACCTGCTGCGCAAGCTGCGCGAGGGCGCCCTGGACGCCACCGTCATGGGCTTTCCCGAAGGCGCGGGCGACGTCGAGTCGCAACTGCTGTTCGAGGACGACATCTTCTTCGCCGCGCCGGCGGAGTCGCCCCACGCAAGGCAGGCCGAGATCGACCTCAGCGCCTTTGCCGACGAGCGCTTCGTGTCGCTGAACGAAGGCTATGTGACCCACGACCGCTTCATCGACGCCTTCCGCGTCGCGGGCTTCGAGCCCAACGTGGTCATGACCACCAACGACATCTTCTCGCTGATGAACCTGGTGGGCGGCGGCATCGGCTGCACCCTGCTGCCAGGGCGCATCCGCAGCGTGCTGCCGCGCAACGTGGTGCTGGTGCCGCTGCAGCCGCGTTACCAGATGCGTCAGAAGATCAGCGTCGTCTTCCTGCGCACGCGCGAACGCGACCCCAACCTGCTGTCGCTGCTGGCCGCCTGCCGCAGCCACGCCGCTGAACTCAAGGGTTAACCCGCCATCGTTTCAGCGGGCGTAAACGTCGCCCGGTCAGACTGATTGACCGCCAGAGGGGCCGCCCAGAAACTGCGGCCGCATACCGCCAAATCCAAGGCGGAACTCTGGAGACAGCCATGACCCTGACCCGACGCCACTGGATGGCCGCCACCGCCGCTGCCACCGCCACCGCCGGCTGGACCGACGCCTTCGCCCAGGCCGCCAGCCTGAAGATCTCGCACCAGTTCCCCAGCGGCACGTTGGAGCAAGGCGACTTCCGCGACCGTCTCTGCCGCAAGTTCGCGGCCGAGGTCGAAAAACGCAGCGCCGGGGCGCTGAAGGCCTCGGTCTACCCGGGCTCCTCGCTGATGAAGACCAATGCCCAGTTCTCCGCCATGCGCAAGGGCGCCCTGGACATGAGCCTGGTGCCGCTGTCCTATGCCGGCGGTGAGGTCGCCGAGACCAATGCCGGCCTGATGCCGGCCCTCGTGCCCAGCTACGAGCAGGGGGCGGCCTGGAAGACGGCCGAGGTGGGCAAGCTGTTGTCCAAGGTGCTGGACGACAAGGGCGTCATCGTCGTCAGCTGGGTCTGGCAGGCCGGCGGCGTGGCCAGCCGGGCCCGCCCGCTGGTGACACCGGACGACGCCAAGGGGCTCAAGGTGCGCGGTGGCAGCCGCGAGATGGACATGATGCTGAAGCAGGCCGGTGCCTCCGTCATCACCCTGCCCTCCAACGAGATCTACGCCGCCATGCAGACCGGCGCCATGGACGCGGCCATGACCTCGTCCACCAGCTTCATCTCCTTCAAGCTGGAGGAGATCGCCAAGCACCTCACCTCCGGGCGGCAGCGCACCTACTGGTTCATGTTCGAGCCGCTGATGATCTCCAAGGAGGTCTTCAACAAGCTGCCCAAGGCCCAGCAGGACATCGTCATGGCCGTCGGCGCGGAGATGGAAGTCTTTGCCCGCGACGCCGCCAAGGCCGACGACAAGGCCGCGGCCGAGATCTATGCCAAGGCCGGCGCCAAGATCTACGACATGGACGAGCCGACGCTGAAGAAGTGGCAGGCCATCGCACGCGACACCGCGTGGAAGGACTTCGGCGAGAAGAACGAGTCCTGCGCCGCCATCCTCAAGGCCGCCCAGAAGCTGCTCTGAGGCCGCCATGAGCCACGGTTTCGAACTCAAGCCGGCGGTCGCCGGCGTCGACCCCGACACGCCGGCCCTGCTGCGGCCCATCGCTAAGGCCCTGCACTTCATCAACCAGGCCATGGTGGTGCTGGGCATGCTGGCCCTGCTGGTGGCCTCCTGCGTGCTGACCTACAGCGTCATCTCGCGCTATGTGATGAAGGCCTCGACCGACTGGCAGGACGAGGCCGCGGTGTTTTGCCTCGTCGGCGCCACCTTCATGTGCGGCGCCTTCGTTCAGCAGCTGCGCGGCCACGTCGGCATCGAGGCCGTCGCCGGCCTGCTGCCGCGCTCGCTCAATCGCCTGCGGCTGATGCTGGTGGACCTGATGTGCACCGCCTTCTGCGCCTTCTTCGCCTGGAAGTCCTGGACGCTGTTCCACGAGGCCTGGGCCGAGGGCCAGACGACGTCGTCGTCCTGGGCGCCGCCGCTGTGGATTCCCTATGTGCTGATGGCCCTGGGCATGTCCCTGCTCAGCCTGCAGTTGCTGGTACAGCTGACCGCGCGCCTCAACGGCCTGTTCAAAACCAACACCCAAGGAGCCGCCGCATGAGCATGCTTTTACTGGGCTCGCTGTTCGGCGTCGTCACGCTGCTGTTCATGTTCTCGGGCGCGCCCATCGCGTTCGCGCTGGGCAGTGTCGCGGTGCTCTTCATGGCCATCTTCATGCCGGCCTCGGCCCTCGACACGGTCACCCAGAACGTCTACGAGGAGATGGCCAGCATCACGCTGCTCTCCATCCCACTCTTCATCCTGAAAGGTGCGGCCATCGGCAAGTCACGCGCCGGCCAGGACCTGTACGCGGCCATGCACGTCTGGATGGGCCGCATCCCCGGCGGCCTGGGCATTGCCAACGTGTTCGCCTGCGCGCTGTTCGCCGCCATGGCCGGCTCCAGCCCGGCCACCTGCTCGGCCATCGGCAGCGCCGGCATTCCGGAGATGCGCAAGCGCGGCTACTCGCCCGGCTTCGCGGCCGGCATCATCGCCGCCGGCGGCACCCTGGGCATCCTGCTGCCGCCGTCCATCACCATGATCCTGTACGCGGTGGCGGCCGAGCAGTCGCTGGGCCGGCTCTTCCTCGCCGGCATCATGCCGGGCGTGCTGCTGGTGGTGCTGTTCGCCGTCTACGCGGCCCTGCGCTACCGCAAGGAGCACGCACTGGCCGAGGCCGAGTTCAAGCGCACGGGTGCCGCCTCGGCTTTGCTGGCCCAGGAGACCTTCACCAGCCGCCAGAAGTTCGAGATGCTGCCGCGCGTCGTGCCCTTCGTGCTGCTGCTGATCGGCGTCATGGTGGCGCTGTATGGCGGCTTCGCCACGCCGTCCGAGACGGCGGGCCTGGGCGCCCTGCTGGCCCTGCTGCTGATCGCCACCATCTACGGCGTGTGGCGGCCCAAGGACGTGGCACCCATCCTCACATCGACGCTGAAGGAGTCGACCATGCTGATGTTCATCATCGGCATGTCGCTGCTGTTCTCCTATGTGATGAGCTATCTGCACATCAGCCAGGCGGCGGCGGAGTGGATCGTCGGCATGCAGCTGTCCAAATGGGTGCTGCTGGCCGCGGTGCTGCTGATGGTCATCGGGCTGGGCTTCTTCCTGCCGCCGGTCAGCATCATCCTGATGACGGCGCCCATCATCCTGCCGCCGCTCAAGGCCGCGGGCTTCGACCTGATCTGGTTCGGCATCCTGATGACCATCGTCATGGAAACCGGCCTCATCCACCCGCCGGTGGGGCTGAACATCTTCGTCATCAAGAACATCGCCCCCGACATCGAGTTGCGCGACATCATCTGGGGCGTCCTCCCCTTCGTGATCCTGATGCTGCTGGCGGTGCTGCTGATCTGCATCTTCCCGGGCATTGCGACGTCTCTTCCAGACGCCGTGATGGGTGCCGTCAACGCCGCGCGCTGAAGGAGCTGACGATGAACGCCCCCGCCTGGAATCTGCGCGACCGCCAGCGCCGCGAGCGCCTGGCCCGCGCGGCCACGGCCCTCGGCCCGCAGTTGCGCGGCCGCCATGTCGCCACCGAGGCCGCCGTGCGCCTGCTGGAGGCCGTGCTCGAACCCGGCGACCGCGTCTGCCTGGAAGGCAACAACCAGAAGCAGGCCGACTTCCTGGCACAGTCGCTGACGCAGGTCGACCCGCAGCGCGTGCGCGACCTGCACATGGTGCAGTCGGTGCTCGCCCTGCCCGAGCATCTGGACGTCTTCGAGACCGGCATCGCCAAGCGGCTGGACTTCAGCTTTTCCGGCCCCCAGGGCGCCCGCCTGGCCAAACTGGTGACAAGCGGCGGCATCGAGATCGGCGCCATCCACACCTATCTCGAGCTCTTCGCGCGCTACTTCGTCGACCTGACGCCCAAGGTCGCCCTCGTGGCCGCCCATGCGGCGGACAAGCAAGGCAATCTCTACACCGGCCCCAACACCGAGGACACGCCGGCCATCGTCGAGGCCACGGCCTTCTCGGGCGGCCTCGTCATCGCCCAGGTCAACGAGATCGTCGACACCCTGCCCCGCATCGACATCCCGGCCGACTGGGTCGACTTCGTCGTGCAGGCACCGCGCCCCAACCTCGTCGAGCCGCTGTTCACCCGCGACCCGGCGCAGATCAGCGAGATCCAGGTGCTGATGGCCATGATGGCCATCAAGGGCATCTATGCCGAATACGGCGTGCAGCGCCTCAACCACGGCATCGGCTTCGACACCGCGGCCATCGAGCTGCTGCTGCCCACCTATGCCGAGTCGCTCGGGCTCAAGGGCAAGATCTGCAAGCACTGGGCGCTGAACCCGCACCCGGCGCTGATTCCCGCCATCGAAGCCGGCTGGGTCGAGTCCATCCACAGCTTCGGCTCCGAGCTGGGCATGGAGGACTACATCCGCGCCCGATCGGACGTCTTCTTCACCGGCGCCGACGGCAGCCTGCGCAGCAACCGCGCCTTCTGCCAGGCCGCCGGCCACTACGCCTGCGACCTCTTCATCGGCTCGACGCTGCAGATCGACCTGCAGGGCAATTCCTCCACCGCCACGCTGGGCCGCATCACCGGCTTCGGCGGCGCGCCCAACATGGGCGCGGACGCCCGTGGCCGGCGGCACGCAAGCCCTGCATGGTTGAAAGCTGGAGAGGACGCCCGCGCCGGCCGCCCAGGCGCCGCCGGCACGCCTCGCGGCCAGAAGCTGGTCGTGCAGATGGTGGAGACCTTCCGCGAACATATGCAGCCGGCCTTCGTCGAGCGCCTGGACGCCTGGACGCTGCAACAGCAGGCCGGCATGGCCCTGCCGCCCATCATGATCTACGGCGAGGACGTGTCCCACATCCTGACCGAGGAAGGCATCGCCAACCTGCTGCTGTGCCGCAGCGACGAGGAGCGCGAGCAGGCCATCCGCGGCGTGGCCGGCTACACGGCGGTGGGCCTGGCACGCGACGCCCGCATGGTGGAGAACCTGCGCGACCGCGGCGTCATCAAGCGACCGGCCGACCTCGGCATCGACCCGCGCGAGGCCACGCGCAACCTGCTGGCCGCCCGCAGCATGCGCGACCTGGTGCGTGCCTCGGGCGGCCTCTACAGCCCACCCAAGCGCTTTCGCAACTGGTGATGCCATGAGCAGCTCTCCTGGACTTGAAACCCTGGACTACGCCTTTGCCGGCACCCGCCCCGCCGGCGCCTTCGCGCCCGTGCTGGTCGGCGTGGTCGGCTCCGGCAATCTCGAAGTGCTGCTGGAACCGGCGGCCGGCAACGACTGCCGCGTCCACATCGAAACCTCGGCCCGCGGCTTCGGCTCGATTTGGGCAGCCGTCGTGCGCGACTTCCACCAGCGCCACCAACTGGCCGGCGTGCAACTTTCCATCCACGACATGGGCGCCACCCCCGCCGTCGTCAGCCTGCGGCTGGACCAGGCGGCCCAGGAGCTGCAACCATGAGCACTTCTTACGCTGAATGCTCCGCCCGCGAGCGGCTGGCCCAACTCGTCGACACCGACAGCTTCCATGAATGGCTGCCCCCGGCCCAGCGCCTGACCAGCCCTCATCTCGGCCAGCTCGGCCTGCCCGCTGCCTTCGACGACGGCATCGCCATCGGCCGCGCCACGCTGGCCGGTCGCCAGGTCTTCATCGCTGCCCAGGAAGGCGAGTTCATGGGCGGCGGCGTGGGCGAGGTGCATGGGGCCAAGCTCGTCGGCCTGTTCAAGCGCGCCCTGCTGGAGAAACCCGACGCGGTGCTGCTGCTGGCCGAGTCCGGCGGTGTGCGCCTGCACGAGGCCAATGCCGGACTGATCGCCGTCTCCGAAGTCATGCGCGCCCTGCTCGACGTGCGCGCCGCAGGCATCCCCGTCATCGTGCTGATCGGCGGTGCCAACGGCTGCTTCGGCGGCATGGGCATCGTCGCGCGCTGCGCCGACCACGTCGTCATGAGCGACATCGGGCGGCTGGCCATGTCCGGCCCCGAAGTCATCGAGGCCTCGCACGGCGTCGAGGAGTTCGACTCGCGCGACCGGGCGCTGGTGTGGCGCACGACCGGCGGCAAGCACCGCTGGCTGAGCGGCGACTGCGATGCGCTGGTGGAAGACGATGTTGCCGAGTTCCGCGCGGCGGCGCTTGCGGCCCTGGATGCGGCCAAGCCGATCACGCTTGCGGCGCTGGAGCAGGAACACGCCCTGCTCGCCTCACGGCTGAGCTACGAGGGCGCCGAGGCCATCCCGCTGTGGGCCTGGCTCGGCGTGACCGACGCCGTCCAGGTTCCTGACCTCGACGTCGCCGCCCTGCGCGGCCTGGGAGTGCGCTGATGGACTGGACCCTGCTGGCCGAGCGCCTCTTCGGCGAAGCCCACGCCATCACCCGCGACGGTGACTTCCTGCGAGGCACGGTGGAGTTCGACGGCGAGCCGCTGGCCGTCATCGGCACCACGGCCCACGCGCCCATCGGCGTACAACTGGCCCTGGCCCAGGCCCGTGCGGTGCTGGACGTCGTCACCCAGCATCCCGGCCGCGCCATCCTGCTGCTCATCGACACCCAGGGCCAGCAGCTGCGCCGTCGGGACGAGCTGCTGGGCATCAACCGCGCCATGGCCCACCTCGGCATGTGCATCGACTTCGCGCGCCGCCGCGGCCACTGCGTCATCGGCCTCGTCTACGACCAGGCCCTGTCAGGCGGCTTCATCACCTCCGGCCTCATCGCCGACGCCTGCGACGCCCTGCCCGAAGCCGAGATCCGCGTCATGCGCCTGCCGGCCATGGCCCGCGTCACCAAGCTGCCCGAGGCGCTGCTGGCCCAGCTGTCCGAATCCAACCCGGTGTTCGCGCCGGGGGTGGGCAACTACGTCGCCATGGGTGGCGTGCGCAAGCTCTGGCAGGGCGACCTCGCCCAGGCCCTGCGCGAGGCGCTGGCCGATGCACCGACGACGGATCGCCGCGCCGAAGAGGGTGCCGCTCGCGGTGGCCGGCGCCTGGCCGCCAGCGTCGTGCAGCGCGTGCTGGATGCCGCATGACTGCCCTGCACCGCCACCAGATCGCAAGGCTGACGGCGGCCGGCTGGCAGCGCCTGCTGGATCGCGACTGGGACCGTGAGGCGCGCGATTGCCTGCGCTATTGGGCAGCGCACGGCCTGCCGCTGGTCGTCACGCGTCAACGCGATGAGGACGACGGCATCGCCATGGGCCTCAGCGCACCGCGCCGCTGGAGCCATAGGCGCCTCGCGCTCCGCGTCGACAAGACCGAGGTGCTTTACTTCGACGAGTTCCCGCGCCTGGATCAGCTCGTCACGCAGTTGCCCCAGAGCGCCCGAACGCCGGCCCGCCAGCTGGCCCTCGCCCTGCAGGCCTGCGGCGCCACCGCCCGGGTCTACGGCAGCCACGGCTGGCAACACCTGACCGGCTTGCAGCATGTACGCGACGGCTCGGATATCGACGTCTGGGTGAGCGTGAGCAGCGAGGAGCAGGCCGATGCGGTCGCCGCCGCCTTGAACGCCTTCGAGTCGCCCACCCGCCGCCTGGATGGCGAGCTGGTCTTCGAGGGCGACGCCGCCATCGCCTGGCGCGAATGGCTGGCCGGTCGCGCCGGCCGCGCGAATGCCCTGCTCGTGAAGCGGCTTCATGGCGCCTCGATGGAGGCCCTGGCATGAGGGCTCTGGCGCCCCGCTCGACCGCGCCGACGGCCACGGAAATCGGCCGCGCCGCCACCCTCGCCCTGTACGACGAGCTCGCGCTGTCGCCCAAGCCCGGCCTCGTCACGCTGACCGACCGCGGCAGCCATGCCGACATGGACGCTCACACTTTCATGCGCAGCCTGTTCGCCCTGCGCAGCTACTTCGTCCGCATCGCCGAGCTGGGCGCCGTCGGCGCGCCCTTCGAGGCCCTGGAGCGCTGCGGCGTCGCGGCGGAAGCGCGCATGCTGGCAGCCACCGGCGGCATCAACACCCACCGGGGTGCCATCTTCATGCTGGGGCTGCTCTGCGCCTCGGCGGGGGCGCTGGGCCAACGCCCGACGCCTGCGCTGATCCGCCAGACGCTGCTGGACCGCTGGGGCGAAGCGCTCGCCGCACGGGCGCGACGGCCCTCCGCCCTGCCCGGCGGCGTGGCCGCGCGACGCTTCGACCTGCGCAGCGCCTCGGCCGAAGCCGCGCTGGGTTTCCCGACTCTGTTCGAGACCGCCGTGCCGGCGCTGCACAAGGGCCGCGGCCTGCCTGCTCAAGCTGCACACCTGGACACGCTGTTCGCCATCATGGCCGTGCTCGACGACAGCAACCTCGCCCACCGCGGCGGCCTCGAAGGCCTGCGCTTCGCCCAGACCGCCGCGCATGACTTCCTCGCCGCCGGCGGCACTTCACAAGGCCTCGAAGCCGCCGAAGCCATCGCCGCCGAGTTCGTGCGCCGCAACCTGTCGCCCGGCGGTGCCGCCGACACCCTGGCCGCGGCCTGCTGGCTGGACCGCCTGGGCTGAATGAGCGCCGCGCCGGGCCGCCCCAAGCAAGCTCGCTCCCGCTCGGCGGGAGTGAGCCCGGACATGGGATGCCCTGAGGGCATCCCAGGCGTGGTGAACGCGGGGCCGCGCTGCCGCCCAGCCAAGGCCGCAGGCCGAAGGGTGCGCCAGTGAGTCTGGCCCTGCTCTTCCCCGGGCAGGGTGCCCAGCACCCGCAGATGCTGCCCTGGCTGGACGCCCAGCCCGAAGCCCGGCCGGCCCTGGACGCCATGGCCCGGCGGCTGGGACCGGACTGGCGCAACAGCTTGGGTGACACGAACTGGCTGCAGGCCAACGTCGTCGCCCAGCCGCTGCTGACGGGCATGGCCATCGCCGCCTGGCAGGTGCTCTCAGCCCAACTTCCGCGGCCGACGGTCGTGGCCGGCTACAGCGTCGGCGAACTCGCTGCCTTCGCCGCTGCGGGCGTCTTCGATGCCGGCACGGCCCTCGAACTCGCCGCCACCCGCGCCCAGGCCATGAACGACAGCGTGGCGGGGCAGGACACCGGTTTGCTTGCCCTGCAGGGGCCTCGCGCGCTGGCGCTGGCCGAGGCCGTGCCGGCACTGTCGATCGCCATCCGCATCAGCGCCGAGCGCGTCATCGTCGGCGGCGCGGCGGCCGAGCTCGACACCAACGCCTCACGCTGGACCGCCGCCGGCATGAAGTGCACCCGCCTGCCCATTGCCATCGCCTCGCACACGCCGGCCATGGCCGCTGCCGCCCAGGCGTTTTCGCAGCGCCTCGCCCGCGTCGACCTGAAGCCCGCAAACACTGCCGTCGTCTGCGACTTCACCGGCAGCGCTGCCCGCAGCCCGACAGCGCTTGCATCAGCGCTTGCAGGCCAGATCGCCAGCACGGTGCGTTGGGACGACTGCATGGACAGCATCGCCGAGCGCCGCGTGCGTTGCGTGCTGGAAATCGGCCCAGGCAGCGCGCTGGCGGCCATGTGGCGGGACCGGCACCCGCACATCCCGGTGCGCTCCATCGATGAATTCCAGGGCCCCGGCGGCGTGCTGGCCTGGACCCGGCAGCAACTCGCCTGAGGGCGGCATGCGCACTGAGGCGCCTAGCCGACCAGGCCCTCGTCGTCTTCGGTCTCGCTGTGCTTGCGCCAGGCCCGTGTGGCGCGGCGCATCAGATTGAGCTGGGCGACGAAACGCTGGCAGGCGAAGCAGATCTTGACGTGCACCTGCAGGGCGAGGCGGTCCGCGGCGGGCAGCTCGCGGTCCTCGTCTTCCAGCAGCAGGCGCGTGGCTTCTCGGCAGGTCAGCGTGTTCTTCATGCGGAAGCCGCCCCGGCGGCATCGAACCAGCGCAGTTGCAGGCAGTCGCGCAAGCGCATCCGTGCACGGTGCAGCAGCACCCACAGGTTGGCCGAGGTGATGGCCAGCTCGCGGCAGATCTCGTCGGAGTCCAGGTCCAGCCACTCGCGCATCATGAAGACGCGCGCCTGGGTGGGCGGCAGATGCTCGCAGCAGGCCTGCAATACCTCGAAGAACTGCTTCTGGCTGCAGGCCGCATCGGGGTCACCCCAGTCGCGCGGCGCCTCGCGCCAATGGCCATCGGGCTGGAAGAGGTCGTCGAAGAGATCCTCGCCGTCCTCGCCGACCAGCACCGTCGCCTCGCGGGTGTTGCGGCGCAGCTGGTCGATCAGCTTGTGCTTGAGGATGCCGATCAGCCAGGTCTTGAGCTGCGACTGCCCGCCAAAGGCCTGGGGGCGCTCCAGCGCGGCCAGCAGGCATTCGGAGACGGCGTCCTCGGCCCAGGCATCGTTCCTCAACTGGGCCCGGGCGAACCGCAGCAACTGCGGGCGCAGGCATTCGACCTGAAGCGCAAAGTCGGTCACGGGTGAAGCATGGCAATCACGATGAGCCAGTTTACAAAGCGCTGGCTTGCGGCTGGCTTGCCAAGCGCTTCTAGGGGGTGAGTGCAGGCGAGGCGTCCCAGTCATGGCGCACCAGGGAGTCGATGACGGCCTGCTGGGCCGCGCTGCGGAGCCGCCCGGCCTGGGTCAGCACGCTGACCTCGCGCACGATGGGCACGTCCGACAGCGTGACGAAGGCCAGCCGCGCGGCCCGCGCGATGGAGATGGGCATGAAGGCGACCCCGAAGTTCGCACGCACCAGGGCCTGGATCCAGTCCTCGCGCGAGGATTGCTGCACCACCTCCAGCCTGACGCTGCGTTCGCGCAGCAGGCGCTCGATATAAGTGGAGAACTCGCACATCACGCGTTCGCAATAGCGCTCGCGGTTCAGCTCGGCCATCTCCACGCTGGCGCGCCCGCTGAAGCGGTGGTCGTCGCCGATGGCCAGCACATAGTCCTCGCTGAACAGCGGCGTGGCGGCGAATCGCTTGGGCATCTCGTAGGGCGAGCACATGATGCCCACGTCCACGTCCCCCTGGTCGAGCGCGTCGGTCAGCGCCTCGAGGTTGCCCTCGCGAAAGCTCAGCTCCACCTCCGTGCGCCCCTCCTGGCTCTCGACAAAGCCCGGCAGCACCTGGTGCAGGTCGATGGTGCACATGACACCCACGCGCACCACCTCACGCTGCGCCCGCATCAGACGCCGGGCCTCTTCGCGTGCATGGTTGGCGGTCTCGTAGATCTGCCTGAAGTTGGGCAGCATGCCCCGACCGAGATCGGTCAGCTGCACGGAGTTCTTGGTGCGGTCGAAGAGCCGTCCGCCGATGCCCTCCTCCAGCCGCTGGATGGCCTTGGTGAGGGCCGGCTGCGACACGAAGGACCGCTCGGACGCACGCGTGAAGTTCAGCGTGTCGGCCACGGCCAGGAAATAGCGGATCTGGTAGAGCTCCATGGGCGCATCGGTCGCGGCCGCGCGCCAAACCTTTCAGTGAAAAAGCACATCGCCGATAACCGCGGCCGATGGCGCGATGAATTGTTGCGATTTCCGCGTTGGAGGCCCGATTCCTAAGCTTCTCCCCATTGCCGAGAAGCCCCATGACGACTCCCACCTCCACCCCAGCCCTCAAGACCCTCGTGATTGCCGGCGGCGGCTTTGCCGGCACCACGCTGGCCCGCGCCCTCGAAGCCCGCTTGCCACCGGGCTGGCAGCTCGTGCTGCTCAGCGAGGAGAGCTACACGACCTTCAACCCCATGCTGGCCGAGGTGGTGGGCGCGGCCGTGTTCCCCGAGCACGTCATTGCGCCGATCCGCGAGATGCTGCTCACCACCCGCTTCATCATGGGCCGGCTCGACCGCGTCGACCACGCCGGCAGGACGCTGACCTGCTCCACGCTGGCCGGCCCGCTGGAGATGCCCTTCGACCACCTGGTGCTGGCCTTCGGGCAGCGCGCCAACCTCGGCATCATCCCGGGCCTGGCCGAGCACGCCCTGCCGCTGAAGCTGGTGGGCGATGCCATGCACATCCGCAACCGCCTGCTGCAGCGCCTGGCCCACATCGAGCTGTGCCACAACAAGGCGCACCGACGTTCTCTGGGCCACTTCGTCGTCATCGGCGGCGGCTTCTCGGGCGTGGAGGTGGCCGGCGCCGTCGTGGACTTCATCCGCAGCGCCCACCGCTGCTACCCGCGCGTCAAGGCGCATGAGCTGCGCGTCACCCTGCTGCACGACGGCGACCGCCTGCTGCCCGAACTGCCGGCCGCGCTCGGCACCGCGGCGGCGAAGTCGCTCGGCGAGCGCGGCGTGGACGTGCGCCTGGGCGCCAAGGCCGCCAGCATCGACGCCCACGGCGTGGACCTGGCCGGCGGCGAGCGCATCCCCAGCGCCACCGTCGTCTGCACCATCGGCGCGCGCAGCAACCCGCTGGTGGAGACGCTGGGCGTCGAGACCCTGCGGGGCCGCATCGTGACCGACCCCGACGGCCAGGTGCCCAACCGCCCGGGCCTGTGGGCTCTCGGCGACTGCGCCGCGACGCTGAACCTGGCCGACGGCAAGCCCTGCCCGCCCACGGCGCAATTCGCCGTCGCCCAGGCCGGGCAGCTCGCGAGCAACCTGCTCAGGCATCTCGCCGGCCAGCCGACCCGCCCCTTCAACTACAGCTCGCGCGGAATGATGGCCACCACCGGCCATCACCGCGGCGTCGCCCAGGTGCTGGGCGTGCCGCTCACGGGCCTGCCGGCGTGGCTGGCCTGGCGCGCCTACTACCTGATGCGCATGCCCACCCTGGGCCGCAAGGTGCGCATCTGGGTCGAGTGGACCTGGAGCCTCTTCTTCCCCGCCGACATCACCCACCTGCGCTTCACGCGCACCAGCGACGTCGATCCCCCGCGGCAACCGCACAGCGCTGCCAACGATCCCCAGCACCTCTAGGAGCCTTCCATCATGTTCATCGGCAAGACCGCCCTCGTCACGGGCTCGACCTCCGGCATCGGCCTGGGCATCGCCCGCAGCCTGGCCGCCCAGGGCGCCAACATCGTCCTCAACGGCCTCGGCGACGCCGGCGCCATCACGCGGCTGCGCGACGAGCTGGCCGAACGCTACGACGTGCAGGTGCGCTACGACGGCGCCGACATGAGCCGCCCCGAGGCCATCGAAGACATGATGGGCAAGGCCCTGTCCGAGTTCGGCTGCATCGACCTGCTCATCAACAACGCCGGCATCCAGCATGTGGCGCCGGTCGACGAATTTCCCGTCGACAAGTGGTACGCCATCCTGGCCATCAACCTGTCGGCCTGCTTCCACACCACGCGCCTGGCGCTGCCGGCGATGAAGAAGAAGGGCTTTGGCCGCATCGTCAACATCGCCTCGGCCCATGCCCTGGTGGCCAGCCCCTACAAGTCGGCCTATGTGACGGCCAAGCATGGCGTCGCCGGCTTCACCAAGTCTGTCGCGCTGGAAGTGGCCGAGGGCGGCATCACCGTCAATGCGGTCTGCCCTGGCTATGTGCTGACGCCGCTGGTGGAGCAGCAGATCCCCGACACGGCGCGTGCACGCGGCATCACGCCTGAAGAGGTCGTGCGCAACGTGCTGCTGGCCGCCCAACCCACCAAGAAGTTCGTCACCGTCGAGCAGGTCGCCGCCCTGACCTCCTTCCTGTGCTCCGACGACGCCGCTTCCATCACCGGCGCCATCCTGCCCCTCGAAGGCGGCTGGACGGCGCAATGACCCCCGGGCTTCGCCCATTCACCCCCCCACTCCCAAGGAGAACTCCCATGAACCCCACGCTTCGCTTCCTCTGCATCGCCGCCGCATCGGCACTGTCCCTGGCCAGCACCGCCTTCGCCGGTGAATGCCCGGCCGACAAGACCGCAGCCAACGCCCTGCCAGGCGCAGCCAATGCACCGGTCGGCGTGACCGACACCGAACTGGCCTCCATCGACCTGTCCAAGGAGAACGTCAAGCTCGACCAGCGCCGCCTGCGCATGCGCCACATGACGATTGCCCCCGGTGGCGTCGTGCCCCTGCACAGCCACGAGGACCGGCCCGCGCTGATCATGGTCAACAGCGGCGAGATCTTTGAGTACAGCAGCAAGTGCAGCGTGCCCGTCCTGCACAAGGCCGGCGACATCGCGCGCGAGTTCCTCGGCACCCGCCACTGGTGGAAGAACGTCGGCTCGATGCCCGTCGAGCTGACCATCGCCGACGTCGTCAACGACAAGAAGCCGGCCACCATGGAAAAGATGATGTAAGGCCGCGGCCTTCGTCAACGACCCCTGCCCACGCCAACCAGAAGAGACAGCCGATGAACGCCACCGCCACCACCGCCACCAAGGCCCGCAAAGCGCGTACCGCCTCACCCCCCGGCCTGCCCGGCCAGGTGGTGCTGGTGCTGCAAGGCGGTGGGGCCCTGGGCGCCTACCAGGTCGGCGTGTACGAGGCGCTGCACGACGCGGGCATCGAGCCCGACTGGGTCATCGGCACGTCCATCGGTGCCATCAACGCGGCCCTCATCGCGGGCAACGCGCCGGCTGACCGCATGGGCCGCCTCAATGCCTTCTGGGAGCACGTGGAGCAGCCGGCCACCACGGCCGGTCCACTGGACTGGCTGGGCATGGGCAACTGGGTGGCCAACATGACGACGGTGATGCGCGGCATCCCGGCCTTCTTCGAGCCCAGCATGGCGGCGCTGCGCGGCGTGCGCGCCAACGTGGGCGTGGAGTCGGCGGCCTACTACAGCACCGAGCCGCTGCGCGCGACGCTGGCCGAGTTGGTGGACTTCGGCAGCCTGCAAGCCGGCGCGACGCGGCTGACGGTTGGCGCCGTCAACGCCTGCAGCGGCGCCATGCGCTACTTCGACAGCCAGTACGAGCCGCTTTGCGTGGAACACGTCATGGCCTCGGGCGCGCTGCCGCCGGCCTTTCCGGCGGTGCGCATCGACGGCGAGCCGTATTGGGACGGCGGCCTCTACTCCAACACGCCCATCGAGGCCGTGCTGGACGACCGGCGCCGCCGCGACTCGCTGATCTTCGCCGTCAACGTCTGGCACCAGACGGCGCCCGAGCCCGAGTCCATCTGGCAGGTGATGGGCCGGCAGAAGGACATCCAGTTCGCCAGCCGCGCCGACAGCCATATCGCAAGGCAGAAGCAGATCCACCGCCTGCGCCACATCATCCGCCAGCTCACGCAGCAACTGCCTGCGAACAAGCAGGCCGATGCGGCCATCAAGGAGCTGTCGTCCTGGGGTTGCGGCACCACCATGCACGTGGCCCATCTGCTGGCGCCGCGCCTGGAAGGCGAGGACCACACCAAGGACATCGACTTCACGCCGGCCGGCGTCAAGGCGCGCCGCGAGGCGGGCTATGCCGACACGCTGCGCATGATCGAGCGCTCGCCCTGGCGCGAGCCGACCGATCCCATCGAAGGCGTCGTCGAGCACGTCTGAGCCCGCCATGACTGCCATCTGGTTCACCGCCCTGCTCTGCGTGGGCGCCATGGGCTATGCCATCCAGCGCGGCGGCACCTGCATGGTGGCCGCGGTGGACGAAGTGCTCAACCACGGCCGCGCCCACCGCCTGGCGGCCATGCTGGAGGCCTCGCTCTGGGTGGCCGGCGGCCTGGCGCTGGCCGAGCTCATGCACCTGGCCGGCAGCATGCCCGCCGGCTTTGCCAGCAATGCCTGGACGGTGCTGGGCGGCGCCCTGCTCGGCCTGGGCGCCTGGCTCAACCAGGCCTGCGTCTTCGGCGCCATCGCCCGCCTGGGCTCGGGGGACTGGGCCTATGCCGCCACGCCGCTGGGCTTCTATGCCGGCTGCCTGAGCGTGCAACCGCTGTTCTCGCGCCCGGCCGCGCAGGCGCTGGCCCACGCCTCGCCCATCGCCGGCTCGGCCGCCGTGCTCGGGCCGCTGTTCATCGCCTATGCCTGCTGGCGGCTGTGGCCGGCGCTGCTGGCACTGAGAGCGCCGGGCCGCCTGCGCACGCTGGCGCAGCAGGTCTGGTCACCACATGCCGCCACCATCGTCATCGGCGCGAGCTTCGTCGTCACGCTGCTGCTGGCCGGCAACTGGGCCTATACCGACGTGCTCGCCGACCTGGCGAGGAGGGTCGGTCCCGCCCGGGTCGGCCCGGGCCTGCTGCCGCTGCTGCTGCTGGCGGTGCTGTATGTCGGCGCCCTGCTCGGTGGCCTCACCGCCGGCCGCTGGCGCTCGGCGTGGCCGGTGCTCGCCCAGGTTCGGCGCTGCTTCGCCGGCGGCGTGCTGATGGCCTGGGGCAGCTTGCTGATACCCGGCTCCAACGACGGCCTGATCCTGATCGGCATTCCGCTGCTGCGGCCCTATGCCTGGCTGGCCCTGGGCAGCATGTTTCTCGTCATCGCGACGGCCATGCGCGTGCAGGCATGGTGGGGAACCGAGGCGCCGGCCTGACAGCCCCTCGGCAGGAGGCGCGTCTCAGCGCAGCGTGAGCACGACTTCGCCCGAGACCGGGTCGGTCACGCCCAGGCCGCCGCCCAGGTCTTCCAGCTCGGCGCGGAAGCTGTCGAGCACGCCAATCATGGTCGGCCGCGCCTGGGCCAGCGCCTCCATCGAGGCCCACTCGCCAATGATGCAGAAGCTGTGCTCGCCGGTCTGGACGAGCGCGCCGCCCCGGAAGCCTTCGGTCGAGAAATCGGCGCGGCGGTGGGCGTCGATGAAGGCCTGCTCGCGGCCGGGCTTGACGCGAAAGCGAACGACATTGAATGCGGTCGTCATGGCAGTTCTCCTTGCTGAAGGCCGGCGACAGGGCGCCCGCCTGCGCGGTGGTCGGGCCACGAGCCGGCGCCTTACACCCCCGCTGTCACCGGTTCACGCTTCACCCGGCCCCGTAAGGACCGCCGCCCTCGGCGGACCAAGCCCAGCGCCCTCCTCCACACCACCGCAGGCGCGTCGCCCCCATCGCTTCCCAAGGAGCCCCCATGACACTGCAACGTTCCCTTCTCTCCACCGTCGTCGGCGCACTGTTCGCCACGACGCTCACCAGCAGCCCGGCCCTCGCCCATGACGGCCACGACGACCACGGCACGGGTCGCGCCACCCTGCTGGTGACCAGCACCAACAACGCCACGGCCAACAACATCGTCGTCTTCCGCCTCGACACGGGCGGGGCGGCTTCGCTGTCCTACGTCACGTCGCTGGCCACGGGCGGCGCGGGCGGCGCCGGCGGCAACGCCGGCCTGGTTCAATTCCACGACGGCGTCGGCGCGGTCGCCAACTACGGGTCCAACACCGTGACCCAACTGGTTCGCCAGGGCGACTTCGTGCACATCGGCCGAACCCTCGGCCTCGCAGCCGGCTGCACCAAGCCCGTGTCCGTCGCGCTGAAGCACGACCACCTCTTCGTCGCCGGCGCCAACTGCGCCGAGGCCCACGACTGGCCGTCGGGCAGGCTGGAGGGGACGGCGGTCGCGCTGCCCAACACGTCGGCGGCCCAGATCGTGGCGGGCCGCAGCTGGGCGGCCGTGACGATGAAGGCCGGCTCGGTCATGCAATTGCCGCTGAACAAGCAGGGCGCGCTGGCCGGCACCGGCACCGCGATCGCCCTGCCTGCCGGCGCCAACGACACGCCGCTGGGCGCCGCCTTCTGGGGCGACATGCTGGGCTTCAACCCGGCCCACAGCCCCAACAGCCTGGCCCTGGTCAACGCCGATCGCATGGTCTACCCCATCGCCGGCCCGACACCCGCCTTCCCCAACGGCAACGCGCCCTGCTGGCTGGTCAAGGGGCCGGGCAACCTCTGGTATTCAGGCAACACGCCGGCCAAGGCGATCTCGATCTTCTTCAGCGACGGCATGGGCGGCTCCTTCTACAAGTCGGTGCCGCTGCCCGGTGCGCCGACCGATCTCACGGTCTCCCCGGACGGCAAATGGCTGGCCGTCATCTACAGCGCCGCGGACGGTGCCCACATCGCCGTGTATGCCATCGACGCCTACGGTGACCTGACGGCCGCAGCCACGACGAGCGCCATCGGCATCTCCAACTTCAACGGCGTCGCGTTCAGCCAGTGACAGCCACCGGCGCCTGAACTTCACGCTGGCCTCACCCTCCTCTCAGCGGCCTCACCCGAGGTCCGCAGACTCGAAGTCCTGCAACGCCCGACTTCGAGAGGAATCGCCATGGGGACAGGCAGCGACAAGGCGCATTGGGTCGAGGTCATCGACGAGCTGGGGCTGTTCCCCGTCAAGCGGCTCGGCCCCTACGACAGCGAACGCCTGGCGAGCCGGGCACGGCGCGGCGTCATGCGCCTGCTGAATGCGGGCCGCTACCGCGCTGCGGTCGTGTCGCCGCAGCAGCTCGAGGACCACGGCCGGCCGGAAGAAAGCCAGCGTGCATGCGCGCAGCGAGTCGGAAAAAGCAAAACCCCCTCGCCGCAGGGCTGAGGGGGTCTGTCTGGTGGGCGGTGCAGGGTTCGAACCTGCGACCCCTGCCGTGTGAAGGCAGTGC
>CBHWBD010000048.1:0-29300 GCA_966111775.1 uncultured Comamonadaceae bacterium
GCGAGTCCATCACCGTCTGGTTGAAGGCGTGGCCCATGTGCAGCGTGCCGGTCACATTGGGCGGCGGCAGCTGGATGCTGAAGGAGGGCTTGGCCGGGTCCAGGGTCGGCTCATAGAGGCCGGCGGCTTCCCATTGGGGGCCCCAATGGGCTTCCAGGGCGGCGGGTTCGAAGGACTTGGCAAGTTCGGTCATCGCGGCGTCGCCCGCTGTGAAGCTGGGGCGAAAAGAGGGCTTTTCGGGGGTCCGCGATTGTAGGGGGCCGCACTGGGCGGCCCCCTCTGACGGTTCAGCGCGTCAGCAGCTTCAGTTGCAGCGGCGTGCCGCTGCTGAAGTCCAGGGCCATGTCGAAGCGCTCACCGGCGCGTACCGGCGGGCCGTAGAGGCTGTCCTGGGTGTCGAAGACCAGCACCAGGCGGTGGCCGGCCGGCACGTCGTAGCCGGTGGCGACCATGTCGAAGCTGAAGTCCTGCGACTGGCCCGGCGTGGCGGCGTGCACGGCGCGGGCGCCATGGGTGATCAGCGTGCCGAAGCCCACCAGGTCGACGTCATAGAGATAGGCCACCAGCATGCCGCGCTGCTGCGACGGGATGGCCTTGAGCTTCAGCGTCGGCGCGCCGCGCAGCTTCAGCGTCTGGCTGAGCCAGGGCCCCTCGTAGCGCACGCCGAAGGCCGGCAGCACGGTCGTCATCTGGTTGATGACCGGCAGACCGACGCTCTCGGCCAGCGGCGATAGCACGGGGATGGGCCCGGTCGTGGCCGTCGTGTCCAGAGCGTTGTTGATGCTGTCGCGGCCGCTGGTGCTGCGGGTGCCGGTTTGCAGGTCGCCGGTGATGCCGCGCCAGCACAGGCAGCTCAACTCCCAGCGCACGTTGCCGCGCGGCGTGATCTGGTAGTCCAGGTTGCGCAGCTCGGGCGCCGGCCAGGTCGACAGGGTCTCCCGGTAGCTGGCGAACTTGGGCTGCAGCAGCACCTTGGGCTCGTTGTCGATGCCATTGGCCTGGCCCTTGAGCCAGCGGTCGAACCAGCGGTGGGCCTGGTCCCAGATCGCGTTGTCGACATCGAACAGCGCGCCCGGTATTTCAGCCGAAGCGTGGATGCCGGGTTGCAGCATCAGCTTCTTGGGCCCGGTCAGCTGGCTGAACAGGGCCAGCGAGGAGTTGGGCGAGAACATGTCGTCCTGCCAGTTCTTGCCGATGAAGACCGGCGCGCCGCGGGCATTGATGGCCGCCACGGCGCTGGCCGGCGAGCGCGGCCAGCCCCAGGCGGTGATCTCGGCGAGCTTGGACGCCGGCGTGTCGGGGTTCTGGATGGCGGCGTTGTACTCGGCCACGAGGGGATCCAGGCGGCCGGTCAACTGGCCGGAGATCTGCAGGATGTCCAGCCAGGTCGGGTTGGGCACCTGGTTGCGGTACATCTGGTCAAGCAGGGTCGCCCAGCCCGACAGGGCCACGGCCGTCTTCAGCCGCGGCTCGGCGCCCAGGGCCAGCAGCGACAGGCCGGCGCCATAGGAGATGCCGGCGGCACCGACGCGGGCCGGGTCGGCCGGCGTCTGGTCCAGGGTCCAGTCCAGCACGCCGCTGACGTCGGCCACGTCCACCGGGCCGGCGACGCCGATGGTGCCTTCCGAGTCCCAGAAGCCGCGGGCCGTGTAGGCCACGGCGATATAGCCGTCGCGGGCCAGGCGCTGCTGCTGGCCCAGGTATTCGAAGAAGTCGGCCACGGCCCAGCTGGTGACGAAGATCACCGTCGGGTATTTGGTGGCCGAGCCGCTGCTGGCGCCGGCCGGCAGGAAGACATTGGCCGCCAGTCGCACGCCGTCGGGCCGCGTGACCTTGAGGCCGTTGAGGAAGCAGGTGCCGTCCTTGGGCGAGATCACGCCGGGCAGGGCCAGCGGCGTGGTGTAGGTGACGGCTTCCAGCGGCGTGGCGGCCCGGCAGCTCAGGTTGGCGGCCTGGGCGGATCCAAGAGCTAACAGGCAGCCCAACAGGGCCGCTCCCCGGGCGGCGCGGCGGCGCCAGCCCTGCAGAGAAACGTTCATGGCTTGTCTCCTCGGGGTTGATGTGAAGACGGTCGCCACCCCCGAAAAAAGCACGACCGTTCGTTCAATTTTTCGAGGTCCTGGCCGGCCGCCGACTGGGGAAATCCCGCCCGCCATGCTTGACGTTGTGGCGGCGGAACGTTCATGCGGGTTAGGGGAGGGCGACGTTGCGCCGAGCCGTGCTAGCGAGGCCCGTGGACGAAACAAAACGAAAAAAGGCGATACCGCGTCGAGATGCTCTGGCAGGCGCTAACGGGAAACATGCGTGCCATCCCAACCCCGGGCCTCGAGCGCCCACGGAGCACCACCATGAACTTTTTTCGTCGCTGGCACGCCCACCACGAGTTCCATCACCACTTTGGCCACGGCCACCATGGCCAGCATCTCGGCCGCCATGCTGATGGCTTCGCCCACCTCCTCATGGCCCGAGTCGGCGCCAAGCTGGACCTCGACAGCGAGCAGCAGCGCCGCTTCGCCGCCTGGATCGAGCAGATCCAGAACCAGCGTGACGCCATGAAGGGCATGGCCCGCGGGCCCGAGCTGGTCGGCCTCATCGCCGGCGAGCAGTTTCCGCGCGAGTCGGCCCAGCAGCTGCTGGACGCCAAGCTGGACGCCGTGCGTGCCGCCGGCCCCGGCCTCATCGGCGCCTTCGCCGACTTTTTCGATTCGCTGGACACCGAGCAGCGCCAGGTGCTGCGTTTCATGATGCGGCGCTTCAACCATTCGCGCCGCCACGGCGACGCCGCTGCGAACTCGTGATGGACGTCCACTGCGGCAAGCAGCCGCGCGGCCTGTTCATGCCCCACATCGACCGCAACCGCTGCGAGGGCAAGGGGGACTGCGTGGCCGTCTGCCCCTTCAATGTCTTCACCTTGGGCAAGCTGGCGCCCGGGCAGCGCCAGGACCTGAACCTGTTCGGCAAGCTGCGCGGCATGGCCCATGGCTGGGAGCAGGCCTTCACGCCCAACGCCGCGGCCTGCGAGGCCTGCGGTCATTGCGTCAGCGCTTGTCCCGAGCGGGCCATCACCCTGGTGCGGGTCAAATAGGCGTCCATGCACCGACTGCTGCTGATCGACGACGACGAGGCCCTGGCCGGGCCGCTGACGCAATACCTTGCCCGCTTCGACTTCCAGCTCGAGGCCGTGACGCGCCCCAGCGCGGCGCTGGAGCGGCTGGCGGCCGAGCGCTTCGATGCCCTCATCCTCGACGGCATGCTGCCCGAGATGGATGGCTTCGAGTTCTGCAAGCGCCTGCGGGGCGGCAGCGACGCCTGGCGCGACATGCCCGTGCTGATGCTGACGGCGCGCGGCGACCTGACCGACCGCGTCGTCGGCCTGGAGCTGGGCGCCGATGACTACCTGCCCAAACCCTTCGAGCCGCGTGAGCTGGCAGCGCGCCTGCAGACCATCCTGCGCCGCACGCGCTTTGCGCCGCCGGCCGCGCCCGTCGTTGCTCCACCGACGAACAAGCTCTGCTTCGTGGGCCTGGAGATCGACACCACGCGCCGCGAGGTGAAGGGCGAGGGCGGCCTCGTCGAGCTGACCGGCACCGAGTACGAACTGCTGCTGATGCTGGCCCGCGAGCCGGGCAAGGTGTTCTCGCGCGACGACATCCTGAACCGCCTGCGTGGCCAGGAGGCCGAGCTGTTCACGCGCGCCGTCGACATCCTCGTCAGCCGCCTGCGCCGCAAGCTGGAGCCGCTGCAGGCGCTCAAGACCCTGCGCAACGCTGGCTACTGCTTTGCCCTGCCAGGGAAGCCATGAACGAGCCCCGCACACCCGCTCACTCCGCCGCAACGCCGCCACTCGGCGTTGCAAATGCTCGTCGTAGACCCGCTACGGCTCCGCTTTGCGCCTTGATTGGCGACGCCGCGGCAGCCTGCTCGGGCGCACGGAGCTCATTCATGGCTTCCGCATCATGAAGCCCCACGCCTACGACCACCGCTGGCGCGAGCGCTGGGAGCGCAAGAAGGCCAAGCGCGCCCGGCGCATGGGCCGCGACTGGGACTACCGCTGGCGGGTGCGGCATCGCTGGCACCAGCGCTGGCATCACCAGCACAAGCGCTTCAAGCACTCGCTGGGCGCGCGCCTGATCGCCATCTTCATGCTGCTGGCCTTTTTCAGCAGCTTCATCCTCTGGGCTGCCATGGGCAGCCCCTACGGCCTGTTGTGGGCGGTGCCCGCGCTGTGCGTGGTCACGGGCCTGGCCTTCGGCATGATCCGCCACATGGTCTGGCCCCTGCATGCGCTGGCCCTGGGCGCCGAGGCCTTCCGGCGTGGCGAGTTTTCGCACCGCGTGCCCGTCATCCATGGCGATGAGATCGGCGACCTGGCCATGCGCTTCAACCAGATGGCCGCCGATATCCAGGCCATGCTGGACGGCAAGCGAGCCCTGCTGCTGGCCATCAGCCACGAGCTGCGCAGCCCCTTGACGCGAGCCCGCCTGCATGCCGAGCTGGTCGACGAGGGCGAATCGCGCGACGCGCTGCTGCAGGAGCTGGCGCAGATGCGCGACATGATCTCGGCGCTGCTGGAAAGCGAGCGCCTGGGCAGCGGGCACAGTGCGCTGCAACTGTCGGACTGCGATCTCGCCGCGCTGGCGCGGGAGCAGGCTCAACCAGGCGTGGCGCTGCACATCGAGCCCGATCTGCCGCTGATGAAGCTGGATCGGCTGCGCGTGCAGCTCTGCCTGCGCAATCTCGTGCAGAACGCCTTGCGGCACAACGATGCGGCTCGCGGGGCCGTGCAGCTCACGCTGGCACGTGATGGCACGGGCGTGCGCCTGACGGTGCGCGACTTCGGTCCCGGCGTGCCGGCCGAGTCACTGCCTCAGTTGGGGCAGCCCTTTTACCGGCCGGACGAGGCGCGCACCCGCCACGGCGGCGGCGTGGGCCTGGGTCTGTGCCTGTGCAGGTTGGTGGCCGAGGCCCATGGCGGGAGGCTCGAGCTGCGCAATGCCGAGCCTGGCTTCGAGGCCTCGATCCGTTTCAGCTGAAGGCCGGGGGCAGGCGGTCGAACCAAGGCTGCGCCGCTTCCAGCTCCGCGGCCAGTTGCAGCAGCAGGCCTTCCTCTCCTGACGCGGCGTTGAACTGAACGCCCAGCGGCAGGCCGTCGGCCGTCCAGTGCAGCGGCAGCGAGAGGGCCGGCGTGCCGGTCAGGTTGGCGAGCTGGGTGAAGGGCACATGGCGCAGGCTGTCGGTGGCCATCTGCTGCACGATGCCGTCCAGCAGGCCGGCGCGCTTGAGCAGGCCGAGCAGGCCCGAGGCGCGCAGCACGCCCAGGGCCGCGAGCTGCAGCGGCGGCGTGTCGCCGGTGCCGTGCAGCACGGGTGGCGAGGCCAGTGTGGGCGTCAGGTAGAGGTCGTAGCGCGAATGCAGGGCGGCCAGGCAGCGCCCGAAATCGTTCCACCTCTGCAGCTCCAGCGTCAGCTTCGCGGCGCTGGTGGCGCGGCCCAGCGTGGCGATCAGGCGCGTCAGCGGCTCGAAGCCAGCCTCGCGGCCGCCTTGCGCAACGGTGCGGTCCACGGCGGCGGCCACCTGGCCGAAGTAGATGTGCAGAAAGCTGTTGGCCAGGGCGCGGCCGTCGATGTCTGGCCGGGCCGGCTCGACGGTGTGGCCCAGGCTGCGCAGCAGCGTGACCGCGCCCTCGACGGCCAGCCGGGCTTCGTCATGCACGGGCTCGCCGATGGGAGAGTCGGCACACCAGGCAATGCGCAGCCGGCGCGGTGGCAGGCGCATCTGATCGATGAAGGGCGTGGCGGGCCGGGCAAGGGCGACGGGGTCACCGGGCTCGGGACCGCTGAGGACATCCAGGGCCAGTGCGGTGTCGCGCACGCTGCGCGAGATGACCCCTTCGCAGCAGGCGCCGAACCAGACTTCGCTGGCCGCCGGCCCGACGGAGACACGACCCCGCGAAGGCTTGAGCCCGACCAGCCCGCAGCAGGCCGCCGGGATGCGGAGGGAGCCGCCGCCGTCATTGCCCGCCGCCATCGGCACGACGCCGGCCGCGACGGCCGCTGCCGACCCGCCACTGCTGCCGCCGGGCGTGCGGTTCACGTCCCAGGGGTTGCTGCTGCGGCCGAAGGCCAGCGGGTCGGTGACGCCCTTGAGGCCGAGCTCGGGCGCATTGGTCTTGCCGAAGATGACGAGGCCAGCGTCCAGCATGCGCTTCACGACATGGGCATGTTCGCGCGGCGGCGGCAGGGCGGCGAGGGCCTGGCTGCCCCAGCTCGTCGGCACGCCGGCGTAGTCCTGGGCCACGTCCTTGATCAGCCAGGGCACGCCGGCCAGCGGGGCATGGGGCAGGCCCTGCGCGAGCTGGGCGCGGGCCTGGCCTTCCATCAAACGGCAGACGGGGTTGAGCCGGGGTTGGACTTCGGCCAGGCGAGCCAGAGCCAGGTCGAGCAAGGCCTCTGGTTTGACCCTGCCGGCCGCCACTTCGGCGGCAAGCGAGGTGGCGTCGTGGCGGCGGTAGCTGGCGAAGTCCATCAGTGCGGCTTACATGAACAGATGTTCGCCCGCATTTTGGCTGCGCCGGCCCGCGGGCCTCGCGCAAAGCGCGAGGTGCTCCCCGGCGTTCCGCAGGGAATCACATGAACAGATGTTCGCCCGCATTCTCTCCGCCAAGAATGACGTAGTTGACCTTCTTCAGGTCCGCCAGCTGCGTGCCGCCTGCATAGGAGATCGAGCTTTGCAGGTCTTCCTGCATCTCGCGCAGCGTGTCGGCGAACTTGCCCTTGACCGGCTCCAGGATGCGCTTGCCTTCGACATGGCGGTATTCGCCCTTGTTGAAGTCGCTGGCCGAGCCGTAGTACTCCTTGTAGAGCTTGCCGTCGACCTCGACCGTCGTGCCGGGCGACTCTTCATGGCCCGCGAACAGCGAGCCGACCATGACCATGGACGCACCGAAGCGCACGCTCTTGGCGATGTCGCCGTGGTGGCGGATGCCGCCGTCGGCCACGATGGGCTTGGTGGCCACGCGCGAGCACCACTTCAGCGCCGACAGCTGCCAGCCGCCGGTGCCGAAGCCCGTCTTCAGCCGCGTGATGCAGACCTTGCCCGGGCCCACGCCGACCTTGGTCGCGTCCGCACCCCAGTTCTCCAGGTCGATGACGCCTTCGGGCGTGCCGACATTGCCGGCGATGACGAAGGTCTCGGGCAGCTTGTGCTTGATGTGGGCGATCATGCGCTGCACGCTCTCGGCATGGCCGTGGGCGATGTCGATGGTCAGGTAGTCGGCGCCGACACCTTCGGCGGCGAGCTTGTCGACCAGTTCGAAGTCGGCCGGCTTGACGCCCACGCTCAGCGAGACGAGCAGGCCCTTGTCGCGCATGTCCTTGGCATAGGCCAGGCTGTCGAGGTCGAAGCGGTGCATCACGTAGAAGTAGCCCTCGCGGGCCAGCAGCTCGGTGATGGGCTCGTCCACGACGGTCTTCATGTTGGCGGGCACGACCGGCAGCTTGAAGCGGTGCGGGCCGAACTGCACGGAGGTGTCGCAGTCGGAGCGGCTTTCCACGCGGCATTTGCGCGGCAGCAGCAGGATGTTGTCGTAGTCGAAGATTTCCATGATTCAAGTTCGCAAGTTGCGGCGCGCGTTATTGCAGTGCGTGCCTGGGCTGCGAGCGCTTGACTGGCTCTGCCGGCTCTTCGTCCGTTTCTGCTGCGGACAAAAAAAACCGGACGCCAAATTTGGGCCCGGTGATTGATTCTACGCAGGCCGCGCGACGAGTGAATCGAGATCGTGAATCACCGTCAGGTTGCGGGCCAATGCGGCTTGGACCATCGCATCGGCGCCAACCGAGTCGCCGCCGATGCGCAGCAAAAGGTCGCAGCGCTCCAGCACGGCCTGGGCGTGAGGGTGGAAGTAGCGGTCCCAAGTCGCATCGCCGCGTTGGCCGCCCGTGGCTTCGATGAGAGGCAGCGTCACCCACTCGCCCAGCACCGGCACATGTCCCAGGGCCGCGACTCGCACGGCGGCGTCCTGCATGGCCTTGACGTTGGCGGCGATCAGGTCTTCACGATCGCCCGTGCCGCTGCGGTAGGGCCCGGCGATGAAGACGAGCAGGGGACCTTGCCGAGGCGGTGGGCCGAAGACATGCCGCTCGGCCCAGCGCAGCAGCATGATCGTCTTGGCGTCGACGATCTGGCCGGCGTCGACCTGGTGCATGGCCTCGTCGAAGCCGATCTCGAAGCGGGCGATGTCCTCGCCTTCGTTGACGAGGCCGCCGCCTTCGCCCACCAGGTCGTCGTCGCCGTACTCGGCGGCGAAGAAGTGCAGCTTCTCGGTCACCGAGCCCGGGCTCATATAGGCCTCGAACAGCGGCCGGGCCTCGCGCAGCCGCACGCCGGCTTCCTGCTCGGCTTCGGCGCGGATGCAGCTCAGCGGGTCGGCCTCGTCCAGCAGGCCGGCCACGGCCTCCACCATCAGCTCTTGCCAGCCATTGACGAAGACCGGGTAACGGAACTGCCGCGTCAGCAGCACGCGGCGGCGCGCGCGCTGGTAGAGCAGGATGCAGGCGCCATTGCCGCGGTCATAGGTTTCGCGGTCCTGGCTCTGCCACTGCCCGTCGCTGCGCAGGAAGTCGAAGCGAGTGGTCTTCAGCGTGTACCAGTTGTCGGACAGCAGGCGCACCTGCTGGACGCGCACGCGTTCGGGCAAGGGCAGGGCGGCAATGCTTGTTTCTGTCGGTGAGTGCATGTTTTTCCTGAGGTTTGAATAAATCACGCAAAATCGTGCAATCCCACAGATGCTGACCGAACAACGCCATCTGGCCATCCTCGACGAACTGCGAAGCCAGGGCCGCGTTCTGGCGCGTGAGTTGGCCGAGCGCCTGCAGGTCTCTGAGGACACCATCCGGCGCGACCTGCGTGAGCTGTCCACCCGCGGCGCGCTGCAGCGCGTGCACGGCGGTGCGCTGCCGCTGTCGCCGGCGCTGGCCAACCTGGCGCGGCGCAGCGTCATCGCCGTCGACGAGAAGCAGGCGCTGGGGCGCCATGCGGCATCGCTGATCGCAGACGGCCAGCTCGTCTTCGTCGACGGCGGCACCAGCACGCTGGCCATGGTGCGGCAGCTGCCCGCCACGCTGCGCGCGACCATCGCGACGCACAGCCCCGTCATCGCCGCGGCGCTGATCGAGCATCCGACGGTGGAGGTGCTGATGCTGGGCGGGCGCCTTTTCAAGCATTCCGGCGTGGCCGTCGGCGCCGGCGTGGCCCAGGCCATCCAGGCGCTGCGGGCCGACTGCTATTTCCTCGGTGTGACCGGCGTGGACGCGGGCTTCGGCCTGTCCACCGGTGACGCCGAGGAGGCCCAGGTCAAGGCCTTGCTGATGGTCAGCGCCGCCGAGACCGTGCTGATGGCCAGCAGCGACAAGCTGGGCAAGGTCTCGCCCTATCGCGTGGCGCCGCTGTCGGCCTTGTCGACGCTGCTCGTCACGCCGCAGGCCGGCGCGGCCCAGCTCGACGCCTTGCGCCAACCGGGCCTGGAGATCGTCACCGTCAGTGCTTGAAGAACTTGCGGTGGATGCGCCGCGTCGTCTGCCAGACGGCGAACAGCACGACGGGAATCGCCGCGCCGGCCGCCAGCTCCGGCTGTACCGGCAACCAGCCCTCGGCCTTCAAGGCCTTGAAGAAGTAGAGCAGCAGGCTGACCACGTAATAGGTGATGGCCGCGATGGACAGGCCCTCGACGGTGGCCTGCATGCGCAGCTGGGTGGCCTGGCCGCTGTTGAGCTGGGCCAGCAATTGCTGGTTCTGCGCCTCGGTGGCGATGTCGACCCGCGTGCGCAGCAGCGCGCTGGCGCGTGAGATGCGCTGCGACAGCCCGGCCAAGCGTTGCGCCGTCGCGTTGACCGTCGCCATGGCCGGCGACAGCCGCCGCTGCATGAATTCGCCCAGCGACTGCGTGCCGGCCACCTTGCCTTCGTGCAACTCGTCGATGCGGGTCTCGACGATGGCGTGATAGGCCTGCGTCGCAGCGAAACGGTACTGGTGCGAGGCCGTCGCATGCTCGATGCGGGCGGCCGTCGAGATCAGGTCGTCCAGCAGCTCGGCCTCGGACGCCCCGCGCTGCTCCAGCCGCGCCGTGATGTTGGCCAGCGTCGCCTCGACCTCGGCCAGTGTGCCGCCCAGCGACTTGGCTGCCGGCAGGCCGCGCAAGGCCATCAGCCGGTAGGTTTCCAGCTCCAGCAGGCGTTGGCTGACGCGGCCGGCGCGGGTGGCGGAGGTGCCGGGCTCGGTCAGCACCACCATGTGCTCGAAGCCGGTCGCGCGCAGGCAGAAATCCGTCACCACCAGGGAATGCCCGCCCATGGTGGACGCGACGACGGCGTGGGCGCCGAACCAGGCCTGGGCTTCGGCCAGGGCGCTGGGCGTGAAGGTGAGCGGTCGCTCGATCATGACCAGCTTGATGGCGGCGAAGGTGCGGCCCGGGATGCGGCCCAGCCAGTCCGGCGCCACGCGCAGGGCCAGCGCATCCAGGGTCTGGGCGCTGGGCTCGGCATCGGCCGGCAGGGGCTGCACGACAGAATAGCGCGTGAACTCGGCATGGCGCTCCCACTTCAGCGAGAACTCACCGCAGCGCAGGCGCAGGAAGTTGGCGTTCAGCGCCTCCAGGGCGAGCTCGTGCTGGCCGGGCAGCTGGCGCAGATGGGCATGCTCGGCGGCTCGCGTGACGCCGTCGTTCAGCACCGCGATGTGCACGATGACGGCCGGCAGCCGGATGCGCGCTGGCGGGCGGGCATGCACCTCGTTGTGCAGGGCCAGGCGCAGGGGGTCGTCGGGCGGTAGGAGGCTGTCTTCGTGCATGGGTCCCCAGGCTAGTGCCTAGATGAGGCTATGGTGTGGCTCGATAAAATTTCAGGCTTCGTACATCAACAGGGCGTCCTCCTCATGCAAGCTTCATTCCCGCCCGTCGTCATTTCCGGCACCGGCCTCTACCAGCCGCCCCACGTCATCACCAATGCCGAGCTCGTCGAGGCCTTCAATGCCTACGCCGACCGCGAAAACGCGCGCCATGCCGACGCGATCGCCCGCGGCGAGCGTGCCGCGCTGACACATTCCAGCGTCGAGTTCATCGAAAAGGCCTCGGGCATCAAGCAGCGCTACGTCATCGACAAGGACGGCGTGCTGGATCCTGCTCGCATGTATCCGCGCTTCACGCCGCGCGGCGACAACGAGATCTCGCTGATGGCCGAGATCGCCGCCGACGCCGCCCGCAAGGCGCTGGAACAGGCCGGCAAGACCGGCGCGGACGTGGACGCCGTGCTGTGTTCCAGCGCCAATATGCAGCGCGCCTACCCGGCCATGGCGGTCGAGATCCAGCAGGCCCTGGGAGCCGGTGGCTACGGCTTCGACATGAACGTGGCCTGCTCCTCGGCCACCTTCGCGCTGGAACAGGCCTTCAACGCGGTGCGCTCCGGTGCTTCCAAGTGCGTGCTGGTGGTCAACCCCGAGATCACCTCGGCCCACCTGGAATGGCGCGACCGCGATTGCCACTTCATCTTCGGCGACGTCTGCACGGCGCTGATCGTCGAGCGCGCTGAAGACGCCACGGGTCCGGACCAGTGGGAAATCCTCGGCACCCAGCTCGCCACCCAGTTCAGCAGCAACATCCGCAACAACTTCGGCTTCATGAACCGCGCCGAGGACCGCGACCCCAGCGACCGCGACCTGACCTTCTACCAGGAGGGCCGCAAGGTCTTCAAGGAAGTCGTGCCCATGGCCGCCGCCCACATCGAGGCCCACCTGCACAAGCTGGGCCTGGAGCCGACGCAGATGCGCCGCTACTGGCTGCACCAGGCCAACCAGGGCATGAACCAGCTCGTCATCAAGAAGCTGGTGGGTGCGGATGCCGGCGACGATGTCGCGCCGCTGATCCTGAACGAATACGCCAACACGGCCTCGGCCGGTTCCATCATCGCCTTCCACCACCACCGCGGCGATCTGCAGGCCGGCGACACGGGCGTGATCTGCTCCTTCGGTGCGGGTTATTCCATCGGCAGCGTGGTCGTCAAGAAGCGCTGATCAGAACCGCAGCGACAGGCCGACGGTCCAGGCCCAGTCGGGCGTGTTGTGGTTCAGGCCGCGGAAGACGGCCGCGTCGAGCTGGGCGTCGTTCGTGACCTGCCAGGCCAGGCCGGTACCGGCGGTGACGACATTGCCGCCGTTGCGGCTGGACGCGATCTGCTGGCCGGCGATCTCGGCAAAGCCGTGCAGCTTGTCGCCCAGCGGGATGCCGAGGCTGGCCGACAGCACGGCGGCCGTGTAGCGTTGGTCGGCATCATTGCGGTCGGTGAGGAGGCCGGCCATGGTGCCCAGCGAGTAGCCTCCGGGCAGTTCCCATTGCGCCAGGAAGTTCACGCTCGGTCTCAAGCCATGGCCCTTGAACACGCCGCTGCCGCTGGGCGTCTTCACATCGACCAGCAGGCCCAGGCCGGGTTTGCTCTCGTCGCCGTCCTGCAGCTGCCACTTGAAGCCCAGGCCGAGGTCGCCGCGGCCGCTGGCGTCCGGATTGCGCTGGCGCAGGGCGCCGTCGCTGTCCAGCCGCAGCTCGAAGTCATGGCCCAGCCCCAAGCGCAGCAGCGTCGGTGTCGAGCGCAGCCGCGTGGAAGCGTCCTTCTGCCAGGCGCCGCTGGTCTCGATCTGGAAACGGCCTGCGGCCATCACATCGGGGCCGTTGGTGAAATCGGGCCGGTCCGGGGAAATGGCGTCGTCGCCGGCGTAAGCGGCGCTGGCGCACAGCAGCAATGCAAGGCTGAGGGTTTTCATGACGTCCATTCTTGCCATTGAGTCGGGTCTGCAGCTTGCGCGCTGCTTGCCAGACGATCATTTCCGCCGGCCCGGTGCCGACCGGTCAAGCCCCAGGCTTCGGCTATCGTGCCGGGATGAGCGACCTGACCTTCTTCTGGCACGACTACGAGACCTTCGGCCGCGTGCCGCGGCGTGACCGCCCGGCCCAGTTCGCCGGCCTGCGCACCGATGCCGAGCTCAACGAGATCGGCGAGCCGCTGATGCTGTATTGCCAGCCGGCGCCCGACTACCTGCCTGACCCCGAGTCCTGCCTGCTGACGGGCATCCTGCCCCAGCATTGCCTGCAAAAGGGCGTGCCCGAGCATGAATTCGCCGCCGCCATCGAGACCGTGCTGGCCACGCCGGGCACCATCGGCGTGGGCTACAACAGCATCCGCTTCGACGACGAGGTCACGCGGCATCTGTTCTGGCGCAACCTCATCGATCCCTATGGCCGCGAGTGGCAGAACGGCTGCGGCCGCTGGGACCTGCTGGACGTGGTGCGCTGCGCCTATGCCTTGCGCCCGGACGGCCTGGAGTGGCCCAAGCACGAGGACGGCCGTCCCAGCTTCAAGCTCGAGCACCTGACCATCGCCAACGGCGTGGCTCACGAGGCGGCGCACGATGCGCTGTCCGACGTGCGTGCCACGGTGGCGCTGGCGCGCAAGCTGCGCCAGGCCCAGCCCAAGCTGTGGGACTTCTGCGTCAAGCTGCGCAGCAAGCAGGCCGTGTGGGACGAGATCGGCATCGGCAAGCCTTTCCTGCACATCTCCGGCATGTACGGCCCCGAGCGTGGCTGCATCGCCATGGTCTGGCCGCTGGCGCCGCATCCCACCAACAAGAACGAGCTCATCGTCTGGGACTGCTCGGCCTCGCCCGAGGAGCTGCTGTCGCTGAACGCCGCCGCCATCCGCGAGCGCATGTTCACCAAGCAGGAGTTGCTGCCCGAAGGCGTCACGCGCCTGCCGATCAAGACCATCCACGTCAACAAGAGCCCCATCGTCATCGGCAACCTGAAGACGCTCAGCCCGGCGATGGCCGAGCGCTGGGGCCATGACTCCGAAGCCCAGCTCGCCAACGCGCGCCTGCTGGCCGAGAAGGGCCGCCTGCTTGACGGCCTGTGGCTGGACGTCTTCCAGCGCGAGCCCTTCGCGCCGGCCGACGTCGACGAGGATCTTTACGGCGGCTTCATCGGCAACGACGACCGCCGTGCTTTGAACCGCGTGCGCACCACGGCACCGGAACAACTCACCGAGCGTGCTGCCCAGGGCAAGCTGGCTTTCCAGGACGGGCGGCTGGATGAGCTGGTGTTCCGCTGGCGGGCGCGCAACTTTCCTCAGAGCCTGTCGGCGGACGAGTCCGAGCGCTGGCAGCACCACCTGGCGGCGCGTCTGCACGAAGGCGAGGGCGGCGCACAGACGCTGTCGGCCTTCATGGAGCGCATCGACCAGCTCGGCGAGACGGCGGACGAGCGCGGCGAGGAGATCCTGTCGGCGCTGTACGACTACGCGGAGCAGATCGCGCCCTGAGGCGGCCGGGCGGATTTCTCCCTAGCTTTGTTGACGCAGCCAGGGGCAGCTTGAGGTCACCATGAGGGCCTTCCGCCAGGAGAGCCCCTCATGACGAATGCCTCCACCGCCGCACAGCAGCAGAAGGCCGCCGCCGCCTCCATCGCCGGTGCCAGCCAGGGCCGGCCGACGATGGACAAGATCATCGTCGCCATCCACGGCATCGGCAGCCAGCTGCGCAGCGACACCATCCGCTCCGTGGCGCGGCGTTTCGGCGACCGGGCCTCGCCGCCGCTGCCCGTCATGCCGCTGGGCTATTTCAACCTCGGCTCGGCGGCGACCGTGCGCATCAGCCGCCTGGACGCGCACGAGGACGACGCCCTGTCCCGCATCGGCTTCGCCGAGGTCTACTGGGCCGACATCCCCGGCCAGGTCGTCAAGGCCAACGACACGCTGGAAGAGACCAAGGCCTGGGGTCATACGGTGGTCAGCCGTGCCGAATCGCAGTACCGCAAGCAGGTGCCGGACGGCCACCTGAAGCCCGAGGACTTCCAGCTCGGCACCGGTGTCGTCGACGAGATCGTCGAGACCGTGGGCGTGCTGGAGAAGCTGCTGGCGGTGCTCGCCCACATGGGCATCTTCAAGTTCGAGCTGGCCCCGCTGCTGCGCGACTACGTCGGCGACGTGCAACTCGTCACCGACTTCCCCTACTACCGCCAGAAGATCCTGCACCGCTTCCACAGCGCCCTGGCCCAGATCGCGGCGACCTTCCAGCAGGCCTGCCCGGGTTGCGACCCCGAGATCCACATCGTCGCCCACAGCGAAGGCACGGTCATCAGCTTCCTCGGCCTGCTCGAGGCCCTGTCAGGGCGCGCCGTCGTCGATCCCGACAACCCGACGGGTGCGCCGGTGGACGATGGCTGGATCCGCTATGTGCGCGGCTACATGACCATCGGTTCACCCATCGACAAGCACATCGTGCTGTGGCCCGCGCTGTGGCGGGACCTCGACCTGAAATCCAGCGTCGCGGGAGGCCAGGTGCGGTTCGGCGATGCCAAGGCGCCGCGCCTGACGCTGACGCGCAAGATCAAGTGGCGCAACTATTACGACCTCGGCGACCCCATCGGCTTCAAGCTCGATTCGGCGGCCGGCTTCCTGAAGGAAGAGGGCTGCGAGGCCTTCGAGTTCGGCAGCGAGCACGACTACGGCTTCAGCCGCTACTGGCTGCCCGGCAAGGCCCACAACGACTACTGGAACGACCCCGAGGTCTTCGGTCACTTCATCGACGAGGTGGTGCTGCCGACGCCGGCAGTGAAGCCCAAGGTGCCCGGCAGCAGCTGGCTGGTCGACCGCGTGGGCGTGGCCATTCCCTATGCAGCCAGCTTTCTCTTGCACGTTGCCGCGGTCTTCCTGCTCTACAAGGGCGTCACCAAGACCGGTTCCAACTTCGACCGGCTGCCGCTGCAGATCCTGCTGATGAGCGGCTTGCTGATGGGCATCACCGCCGCCGCACGCTTTCCGCGCCTGGTGCATACGGGCGGCCTGCGATGGCATCTGGCGTCGCTGGTAGCCTTCGCCGCTGGCGCCTGGCCCTTCTTCCATTGGCTGCCGCCTGGCCCGGCGGATTTCCTCGGCGGGCCGCTGACGAAGCTGTTCTCCGTATCGGCCGCGGATTCCGAATTCGCCGGCCGGCTGGCCCCCGTGCTCGCTGCCGCGGTGATCGCCCTCAGCGGCTGGCTGCTGCCGCGCAAGCCCAACTGGGGGCGGCGCTGCCTGGTCGGCGTCGGCACGCTGGTGATCGTCTTCATCGTCGCTTCGCGGCTGGTGGGCGTCGAGATGGAAGGTGGGCCGCCCGTCTGGCCGGTGCTGCTGGCCGGCGCGGCCTTCCTCTATCTGTGGTGGCTGGCCATCCTGATCTTCGACCTCAGCTTCATCTGGCACCGCTACATCCGACGCTCGGTGGCGGTGGACACGATGCGCCAGTGGAAGCATGGGCGCGACGCCAAACCGAATTCCCGCATGGGCCTGGGCGCGCCGGCGGCGCCCACGCCGCCGTCGTCGGCGGCCAAGGCCGCGCCCTAGTTGCGCTTCAGGTATTTGTCGCGCAGGGCGGTCTGGCGGTCGCTGAGCTCCACCTCACGGCCCTGGATGAAGACGCGTTCGATGCGCGTTTCCGGTTCCAGCGGGTCGCCGTCGGCCACGAAGAGATTGGCCAGCTTGCCGACCTCCAGCGAGCCCAGCTTGTCGGCGATGCCGAGGATCTGTGCCGGGTAGAGAGTCACCGCCTTCAACGCCTCGTCGTCGCTGAGGCCGAAGGCGCGGGCGTGGGCTGCCTCGAAGGGCAGGTTGCGCGCATTGGTCGAATCGCGGCCGCCATCGGCAATGCAATAGCGCACGCCGGCCGCTGCAAGCTGGGCGGGCAGGGCGAAGAGGGCGTCCGGCGGGTCGTCGCGGCGCATGGGCAGGCGCAGCAGGCCGTCGATGACGACGGGCACCTGGCGCTCGCGCAGCGTGTCGGCCACGCGCCAGGCGTCGGCGCCGCCCATGATGATGAGCTTGAGCCCGTGGCGGGCTGCGAAGTCCAGTGCGAAGCGGATCTGCGCGAGGTCGTCGGCATGCATGAAGACCGGGCGCGACGGTGTTGCACCGGGCGTGGCGGGCAGTACCGGCCGCATGGCTTCCCAGCGCGTATCGATGGCCGTGGCCGGGTCGGCGGTGCGGGCCAGGGCGTAGGCCTTGGCCTGCTCGAAGCTGTCGTCCAGCAGCTTGAGGCGAGCCTCGGTGGACTTGCGGATCTCGGCCAACCGGGCCTCGGACTGGTTGGGGAAGAGGGCGCTGTTCAGCCGCATGCGCGGCAGCACGACGTGCAGGCCGGCCTCGGGGACCAGGGCCATGTCCTGCCAGTTCCAGCCTTCGAGCTGCAGCAGGGCCGAGGTGCCGGCGATCAGGCCGGTGCGGCCGGCCTCGGGCACCGACAGGGCCGCCAGCACGCCACCCGCGCGCGTGATGGGCAGCAGCTCGCTGTCGGCATTGAAGGCGACGAGGGCGCGGGCGTTGGGGTTGAGGGCGCCGGTCTCGGTGCTGTCCGTGGACGCGTTGACCGAGCGGATCTCGGCCAGGCCCAGGCTGGTGTTGGCCGCGACCATGCCCGGGTAGACATGGCGGCCGCCGAGGTCGATGGTCCTGGCGTTCGCCGGTGCCGCGAGTTCGGTCCCACCGATCGCGCGGATCTTGCCGGCCTCGATGAGCAGGCTGCCGTTGGCGATGACCGGGCCGCTGACCGTGTGGATGGTGGCATTGCGCAGCAGCAGCGGTTCGCGCTGCGGCGGGGGCGGCGTGTTGGGTGTGGCCTGCGCGGTGAAGGCGGCGGCCACGAGCGTGGTGATGAGGGCGAGCTGCTTCATGTCAGTAGGTGTCCTGGGTGCACTCATGCCAGGCGTCGCCGCCGAAATAGCTTTGCCGGTCGCGGTTGGCTTCGTGCAGCCAGCGCTGCAACTCGAGCTGGTCCAGCGCCGCGCTCAAGGGCGTCGCCGGTCGCCCCTCGGGGGGCGCCGCGGCCTTGGCGCGCTCGGGCTGGGCCAGAGCGACGAGGCGCGCGCGTTCCATGCGGTCGCGCTCGCGCAGCTGCGCGTCCTCGGCCAGGTCGAAATAGCGCCGCCCGTCGATCCAGGTCTGCTCGGCCTTGGCCGCGCTGGACAAGGGGTTGGCGCTCCAGATGACGAAGTCGGCGTCCTTGCCCACTTCCAGCGAGCCGACGCGCTTGTCGATGCGCAACTGCCTCGCCGGGTTGAGGGTGACGAACTTCAGCGCCTCGGCCTCCGTCATGCCCCAGGCCTTGCCGCCATAACGCAGGGCCTTGGCGGCTTCGGTGTTGAGGCGTCGTGCCAGCTCGTCGCTGTCGGAGTTGAAGCTGGTCAGCACGCCCATCCGGTGCGTCATCGCGCCGTTGTAGGGGATGGCGTCCTGCACCTCGACCTTGTAGCCCCACCAGTCCGAGAAGCCCGAGGCGCCGGCGCCGATGGACGCGATCTCGGGTGCGACCTTGTAGGCCTCCAGCACATGCTGGAAGGTGGCGACGTCCAGCCCGAAGTCCTTGGCCACGGCGATGAACATCAGGATCTCGTCGGCGCGGTAGGAATGGATGTGGATGACGCGCTTCCTTTCCAGCAGCTCGACCAGGGTGTCCATCTGCAGGTCGCGGCGCGTGGCGGGGTCGGCCTTGCGCTGTACTCGATAACGCTGCGCGGCCAGGAAGGCGTCGCGCATGACCTGCTCCACACCCATGCGCGTGGTCGGGTAGCGCGCTTCGCCGTCGTTGGGCGGGAAGTTGGCGCGCTTGACGTTCTCGCCGAGCGCGAACTTGATGCCGGGCAGGGCACCCTCGAATTTCAGCGCCTCGGCGTCCTGGCCCCAGCGCAGCTTGATGACCTGGTTCTGGCCGCCGATGGCGTTGGCCGAGCCGTGCAGCAGGTTGGCGCTGGTCACGCCGCCCGCGAGCTGGCGGTAGAGGCTGATGTCGGTGGCATCGACGACGTCGCCGACACGCACCTCGGCCGTCACCGAGTGGGCGAACTCGTTGATGCCGCGGTTGATGGCGGTGTGGGAATGGGCGTCGATGAGGCCGGGCGTCAGATGCTTGTCCGCCGCGTCGATGACGACGGCGCCGGCCGGCACGGCCAGGCCCTTGCCGATGGCGGCAATGCGGCCGTCGCGCACCAGCAGGTCGGTCGCGGGCAGATTGCCGGCGGCGGCGCTGGTCCAGACGGTGGCGTTGCGTACCAGGACGGCTGCGGGCCGCTCGGGCAGCGCGGCGCGGCCGAAAACGCCGGCCGGGAAGCTGGCAGGCGAGGGCGTCACGGCCAGCGGCGGCTTGGGCGCTGGCGGCTCGAAAGCCGCGATGCGCGTCGCCGTCCAGGCCTGGGTGCGGCCGTCGGACAGCGTCAGCGCACCGGTCAGCACCGTGCCGCGGCCTTCCAGACGCAGGCTTTCCTTGGGCCCGCCTTCGCAGGGCCAGCGCAGCAGCAGTTCGCGGCCGCGCTGCTGCAGCTCGCAGGCCTTGCCGTCGACCTGCAGGGTCGGCCTGGCGCGTGTGCCGGCAATCTGCCAGCTCTGCTCGGCACCGCCGGTGGGCTTGGCCGTCCAGCGGCCGCGGGCGTCGAAACGCTCCCAGGCTTCGGTCGGCAGCGGCTGGCCGTCGACGAAGGCGAGTTCGACCTCGGCTTGCTCGCTGGTGAAGAGGTCGCCGCTGGCGACGATGACGTCGGCGATCTGGCCCGCGGCCAGCCGGCCCAGGCGCGGCTGGTTCAACAGCTTGGCCGGCGTCGTGGTCAGCGCGGCCAGGGCCGCATCCGGCGCGAGGCCGCGTTGCACGGCCTGGCGCAGCCGCGGCCAGAAGTCCTTCTTCAGGTCCTTGACGCCCTGGGTCGAGATCGCGAACTCGACGCCGGCCGCCTGCAGGGCCGCGGCGTTGCCGGGGGCTCGCTCCCAGTGCTGCAGCTGGTGCAGGGGCACATCCAGTGCGCTCTCGGGCTGCTCGACCTCGGGCGCTGCGGGGTAGGCCAGCGGCAGGATGACGGGCAGGCCCAGGGCCTTGAGCTGACCCGCCTTGCGGTATTCATGGCCGGTGCCTTGAGCGATCACCTTCAGACCGAATTCGTCACGCAGCCTGGCGATGCGCAGCAGGTCTTCCTCGTCCAGCGCTTCGTGGACGATGGGTTGCTTGCCGGCCACGGCGGAGGCGAGGGCCGCCAGGCCGGCGTTGAACTCGCGCCGTTCGCCGGCGGGCGCCGGACCGGCGGCCCAACGGGCGTTCAGCAGGGTCTGGCGCTCCAGCGCGATGCTGCCCATCAGCGAGGTCGGGTAGCTCGGCGCGCCGACGCGGGCGCCGCCTTCGAAGTCGATGGTCTGGTACTCGTGAGCGAGGTGCTGGGCGACGTCGGCCGTCAGCACCAGGCTGCGCGCGTCGGCGCCCTGTTTCGGATCCTGCAGGCTGATCAGCGCACTCTGGCCGCGGAACACGGCACCGGTGGGCGGCAGGGAAAGGGCCGTCGTGAAGCCCTGTTCGCGCGCCGCGCGCAGGTCCTCGGGCTTGATCTCCAGTGCGGCGGACTGATGGAAGTCGCTGCGCACCCAGCGCTGGCCCGGCGTCAGGCCCTTGGCCCTGGACGGTTCGATGCGGCCCTGGCCCAGGCTGCTGGCGGCGTCGATGAAGCCGGCGTAGACCGTGCGACCGGCCATGGGCCAGACCCGTGCACCTGCCGGCGGCTTGATGTTGGCACCGACGGCGACGATGACGCCGTCCTTCATGACCAGGGTGCCGTTCTCGACCACCTGGCCCGGCGCCAGCACCAGACGGGCGCCGGTCAGTGCGTGCCAGCGCGGCGTGGCGTCTCGCAGGCCCTGAGGGATTTCACTGAGCTGCTGGGCTTGGGTCAGGCCGGAGAGCAGGGCGAAGAAACAGGCGGGGAGCAAGCGCATCGTCGCGTCTTGTCGTGGCGCCGCATCGCGGCAAGGAGGCGGACTCTAACGCCGTGATCGGCGTCATGGCCGAAACCCGGCAGTCCTGCGATAGTCGAGACTAAAGACCAGCCAGGAGACTCCATGAGCAGCGCCGCCCCCGCCACCCCCGAGGACACCACCGCCGCCCGCCTTCGGGCCCTGCTGGTGCGGGCGCCGACGGCCGTTGCCTTCGTCTCGGGGCAGCGCTTCGAGGTCGTCAGCGAGGAGTTCAACCACCTGTTCGGCTTCGGCGACGACACCGACCTGTCCGGCCAGGCCACGCGCGGCGTCCACACCACCGACCTGGCCCACACGGCCCTGCATGAACGCGCCGCTGCGGCCTTCGCCGCCGGCCAACCTCTTGACGAGGAGATCGAATACGTCAAGCGTGACGGCCACCGCTTCTGGGGCCGTCTGCAGGCCACGCCGGTGCACTGGGATGCCCCGACCGCCGAGTCGTTGTGGATCATCGAGGACGTGACGGCCGCCCGCGCCCTGCGCCTGCAGCCGACCTGGACGGCCAAGCACGACAGCGTCACCGAACTCGCCAACCGCCGCGAGTTCGAGCGCCGCCTGGGTGAGCATGTCGGCAGCCGCCGCAACGAGCCGGTGTCGGTGCTGTGGGTGGACGTGGACCGCTTCGGCGAAGTCATCAAGGACATGGGTGCCGAGGTGGGCGACCATTTCCTCTACGGCCTGGGCCAGATGCTGATCAGCAAGGTGCGCGCCTCCGACCTCGTCGCGCGCCTGGAGGAAGACCATTTCGCCATCCTGCTGCCCGACTGCGACCAGCATTACGCCCAGATCATTGCCGAGAAGGTGCGTTCCGCCATCGCCAGCTACCGCCTGCGCTGGGGCCTGCACCGCACCCGCGTGAAGGCGTCGCTGGGCGTCGTGCAGATCCAGCCGACGCTGGGCACGGTGGATGCCGTGCTGGGCGGCGCGGCTCTGGCCTGTACCGAGGCGAAGGCAGCCGGCGGTGACAGCGTGCGCGTGTTCGTTTCTGCCGGCGGCTACGAGGAACTCGCGGGCTGATTTCACGGTTGGCGCCAGGGCGATCCCCGGAAATGCGGGGTTTTTCGCCAAATGTTCTAAAGTTCAGCCAGGCGTTGCCGATGTACGGCCGAAGCGCTTACCGACTGAATCCCGATGAACGTCGCCCTGTCCTCTGCCCTGACTGGTATCTCGTCCGCGAACGAGCGCCTGCGCGCGTCGTCGGCGAACATCGCCAATCTGGCCGCCAGCAACCAGGGCCGCCCCAGCACCGAGCCGACCAATGTCGACAAGGCGCCGCAGCGCGAGATCAACCCGGCCAACGAGATCGTCGAGCAGCAGTCCGCCGCCTATGCCTATGTGGCGAATCTGAAGGTGCTGCAGACGCAGATCAACACCACCGGCGCGCTGCTGGACATCAAGGCCTGAGCGGCGCGGCCCAGCACGACAAGCGGCTTCAGGCCGCTTTTTCTTTGTCCGCCTCACCCAGATGAGGCAGTGGACGGCGGTCCATTCGGCGCAGACCTGAGCGCGCACCAACGCGACGACTTCGGCAAAGACGATGCCCGTGGCATCGTGAACTGCGGAACGGCGAGGGCCTGGACCGGCTGGAACTGTCGGTTTCACCCTGTTTGCCGCGCGGCTGCGTAGAAGCAGAGGTCACCACCCCTGCGAAGGTTCCGCCATGAGCTCACCACTTCCCCTGCGCCGCCGCACCGCCCTGCTGCAACTGGCCGCCCTCACCAGCCTGGCCGGCCTGCACGGCGGCTGCGCCGCCGCCCTGCCGTCGTCCCTGCTCGACCTGCAACTCGTCGACCGCGACAGTGGCGCCACGCTGGCCCAATACGCCAGCCGAGGGCGCCGCTACAGTCCAGGCACGCCCGGTGCGCGCTACGCCATCCGGCTCAGCAATCGCAGCGGCGAACGGGTGCTGGTGGTGTTGTCGGTGGATGGTGTCAACGCCATCACGGGCGACACCGCGGCCTGGAACCAGTCGGGCTATGTGCTGAGCCCGGGCGACAGCTTCGACATCACCGGCTGGCGCAAGAGTGACGAGCGCATCGCGGCCTTCGAGTTCACGTCCCTGGGCGAGTCCTACGCCGCGCGCACCGGGCGTCCCGCCAACGTGGGCGTCATCGGCGCCGCGGTGTTTCGCGAGGCGCCACCGGCGCCGGTGCCGTATGAGGCCCCGGTCGTGTCGGCGGCGCCTGCCGCGCCCAGCATCATGGGTCGCCTGAACGGCGCTGCGTCGGCCGATGCGGCCCAGGCGCCCGCCAGGGAAAGCGCCGGCCGTGCCGAGGACGAGCGCACGGCGCGCGCCAAGCTGGGCACGGGGCATGGCGCGTCGGAGTGGTCACCCATCGCGCGCACCGGCTTCGAGCGGCGCAGCAGCCGGCCCGACCAGGTGCTGGAGATCCAGTACGACAGTCAGGCCAATCTGATGGCGGCCGGCATCATGCCGCGGCCGGTCGCGCAGTTGCCGCGCTCCTTCCCCAACAGCGGCGGCTATGTGCCCGACCCGCCGCCGCGCTGGTGAGGTTTCGCCTCATGCTGGATCCCCTCGCGCCGGCGTAGCATCCGCGCCGCATGCCCGCGAGTGAACCGTCCGATGAAGAACTCATCGCCAGCTATCTGCGCGGCGACATGGCGGCGTTCGACCGGCTCTACCGCCGCCACGACCGCAAGACCTTCGCCTTCATCCGCCAGATGCTGCACCCGACGGACCGCGCCACGGTGGAAGACCTGCACCAGGAGGGCTGGCTGGCCGTTGCAGCCAAGGCCGCTAGCTTCACCCCGGGCAAAGCCAGGTTCTCGACCTGGCTCTACACCGTGCTGCGCAACCGCGTGCTGGACCATTTGCGAGCCCGACCGCCCCAGGGCGATGACGAGGCCGATCCGGATCTGCTCGCCTCGGCTGCCGCCGGGCCCGATCAGGTGCTGGCGCAAAAGCGCCTCGTCCAGGCCGTGGAGGGCAGCCTGCTGCGCCTGTCCGTCGAGCAGCGGGAGGCATTCTTGCTCTTCACGGTCGTCGAGCTCAGCCTCGCCGAGATTGCCGACGTGACCCAGGCCCACCCCGAAACCGCCAAGACCCGGTTGCGCTATGCCCGGGAAGCGCTGCGGCATCGACTGAGCGAGTGGCGTGATGGCTGAGTTCGACCCCATCCCTTCCAAGGACGCCACCGAGGCCGCCTACGCGCAGGCCCTGCTGGGCGACGATGTGGGCCGCGAACAGCGCCGTGCGCGGCTGATGGCGGCGCTGCCTCGGCCCGAGGTCGTCGCTGCGGCACCGGTGGCGCGCCGTGAACTGGCCTGGCGTTGGCAGCCCTATGCGCTGGGCGTGCTGGCGACGGGACTGCTGGTGGCGGCCGTGCTGGTCTTGAAGGGCCGATCCGCCGATCCGGGGCCAACCCTCGAGCCACGGGTGGCCGCCGCCCCTGCCGCTTCGGAGCCCGTGGTGGTGGCCAAGGCGGAGCCGCCTGCAGGGTCAACCGCGGACGCACGCGTTGCCGCCGCCCCACCCATCGCCGCCAAGATCGTCCCGGCGCCGCCGCCCGCCTTCGTGCCGCCGCCCGCGGTGGTGGTGGCGACTGCGAGCCCGGCGCAGCGGCGGGCGGAGGTGGCAGCCGCGGTGACGACCGCGACCGAGGCCGCCCGGGAGGCGGTGGAGCCTCCTCCGATGGCCGCAGCGCCTGTCACGTCGCAGGCGCCTGCCATCGTTGCGGCAGCGCCCGTCATGCCGCCGGCCGCACCAGCACCGGCGCCCTTCGCGCCGCCGGCCGCGCCCAAGCCTGTGCCGCCTCAGGCCGAGACTCTGGCACGCGCCGAAGCGGCGGGGGGGCTGGTCGCGGACCGGTCTCGCATGTCCCTGGCCGCCTCCGATGCGGCCCCTGCAAAGCTCATGGGGCCCCCGGAAGCCATCCTGTTGGCGGCCGTCGAGCATGCGGACCTGGCCACGGCCCGCTCGGCCCTGCAGGCCGGTGCCCCGGTCCATTCGCGCGACTCTCGGGGCCGCACGGCGCTGATGCTGGCCGCGCGCAGCGGATCGCGCGAGATGGTCGATCTGTTGCTGGCCGCCGGCGCGCGCAAGGCGGACCGCGATCCGCAGGGCTGGAGCGCCGCCGACCATGCGCGCGACCAGGGCCACGAGGAGCTGGTCGACCGCTTGCGCTGACGGGTCAGCTGCCCGACAAACGCAGCGCCAGCCAGAGCAGGCAGACCAGCCATCCCCAGCCCGGCCTGGACAGGCGGGCCGGCGCGTCCCGCAGCGCGCCGGGGCTGAAGCGGCCAGCGCGCTGCGCGAAGGCCCAGCGCAGCATGTGTGCCACCTGGGTTGCACCGCTGCCCGTCAGGCCGGGCGTGAGCCGCAGATCGCGGGCGTAGTCGACGCCGCGAGCCCACAGCGCGTGCCGCGGCACCAGGCCCTGTCCGTCGTTGCCGCTGTAGAGCAGTCGCTGGTAGAGGCCGGCCAGGCTGGATCCGGACGCGCCGATGCGGCTGTGCCACAGCCAGGACGCCCGGTCCACCACGATGCCGTCGTCCCTCACTTCCAGCGTCCAGCGGCGGGAGAGGGCGCCCAGCCCGAGTGCCAGCAGCACGGCTTCCAGCCAGATCATCGAGGAAGTGCAGGCGACAACCAGTCCGATCAAGGCGGCCATCCCGAACCATCGCCAGCCGGCCTGGTCGAAGCTGAGCTGCAGCGCGTCGGGGGACTCGCTCAGCCCGATGCCGGCGGGCAGCGACGGCATGGCGTCATCGGATGCCGGCGCAGGAATGTCCAGCTTGACAGGCATCCGGTCGCGCGAAAGACGGTCGATCGCTGCGCCGTCGTCGGTGGCGGCTGCAGCCTGCACCGGGATGGGCACGGCCATCACGACCTCGTCCCGGTCGCCCAGCCACTCCAGTCGCCATTCCACCTTCTCTCCCGAACGCCGGGCGCCCTGGCTGGGCGCATCGGCGGGCAGCTCGAAGCGGGCCTGCAGCCTCAGGCTCCCATCGGGGCCGGAGAGGGTTCGGGTGTCTTGCGTGAACTGTTCTGCCTGCCGCTCCGACGTGCCGGAGCCGCTGTCGTCGATGCGGTAGTGGGCGACCCGCAGCCGCACGGTGGCCTGCCGTACGTTGGCGGCCGAGTCGCGCGGCGGCAAGGTCCAGAACGCCTGGAAGGCCGCTCCGGCCCGAGGCTGGGCCGGCTGGAAACCCGCGGCAGCGCCCCGGTAGGTCCAGGCTCGCCGCGTTGCCTTCAGGGCCGCCCGCACCAGCGTCAGGCCGACGAGGACGAACATGCCCGCGATCAGCGCCACCCAGCCCGGCGTGCCCGGTGCAGAAGCCATGCCGATGGCCGGCAGGGCCATCACGCTCATCACAGCGGCAAACAGCCAGAGGCCGATGACGTTGTGCCGCGGCTTGTGCGGCGTCGGGACGGTGGAGGGCGGTGCGGGTCGGTCCGTGTGGGTCAGGCTCGCCCAGGCAGCCCACAGCGCCCCGATGGCCACCAGTGGGAAGAGGAAAGCGAAGGGCGACAGGAAGAGCAGCTGGCGCCAGCGCAGTTCCCGGTCCAGCACGGCGCGTTCGGGGCGCATGGGATCGATCCAGGCCTGCAACGGCGGTCCGCCCTCGCGAGCGGCGCGCAGCCGGGTTTCCCAGGCGTGATGCCAGTCGTCGAGGTTGTCGCTGCCGGCGCCCGCCAGCCCGACGCGTGTGGACTCGTAGGAGCGGCCGGCCCATTCATAGTGATAGCGGGCCTGCACCGCGTAGGTGGTGCTGCCTTCGTGGTCGGTCGAGCTGCGGAGTTCGCTTTCCAGCACCTCCACGGGCACCGGCTGCCATGACCTGACCGTCCAGGCGTTGTGGAGCAGGGTGGTCAGCGACCCCAGGGCGCCCACGCCCACCCAACCAAACCCGATGGCGAACAGCGCAGAGATCAGCAATCCCACAGCGCGCCCACGCCACCCCTTCCCCATGTCGTTCTTGTTCTTGTTATTCATGCCGTCAGCATAGGCGTGGGGCATGCGGCGCCGGGTGACAAATCGATGACAGTCGCCTCACCGCGACGCACGCTGAACGGCAAGGAAAAAGCCCGCCGGGCTTGCGCGCGGCGGGCTGGCTTGCGAGGCCTTTCAGTCTCAGGCGGCCACGGTCTTGGCGGTGTCTGCGTACTCTTCGATCTGGTCGAAGTTCAGGTACTTGTAGACGCTGGCCGTGTCCTTGTTGATGATGCCCATGGCCTCGTGGTACTCGGCCACCGTCGGGATCTTGCCCAGCTTGGACGCGATGGCAGCCAGCTCGGCCGAGGCCAGGAACACATTGGTGTTCTTGCCCAGGCGGTTGGGGAAGTTGCGGGTGGAGGTGGACACGACAGTCGCGCCTTCACGCACCTGGGCCTGGTTGCCCATGCACAGCGAACAGCCCGGCATCTCGGTGCGCGCACCGGCCGTGCCGAAGGCGGCGTAGTGGCCTTCCTTGATCAGCTCGCTCTGGTCCATCTTGGTTGGCGGCGCGACCCACAGCTTGACCGGGATGTCGCGCTGGCCGCCCAGCAGCTTGGCCGCGGCGCGGAAGTGGCCGATGTTGGTCATGCAGGAACCGATGAAGGCTTCATCGATCTTGGTGCCGGCCACGTCGGACAGGGTCTTGGCGTCGTCCGGATCGTTGGGGCAGCAGAGGATGGGCTCGTGGATGTCGGCCAGGTCGATCTCGATGACGGCGGCGTATTCGGCGTCCTTGTCGGCTTCCAGCAGATCGGGCTTGGCCAGCCAGGCTTCGACCTTCTCGATGCGGCGCTGCAGCGTCTTCGCGTCGGCATAGCCGTCGGCGATCATGTTCTTCATCAGCACGACGTTGGAGGTCAGGTACTCCTTGATCGGTGCCGGGTTCAGCTTGATCGTGCAGCCGGCGGCGGAGCGCTCGGCCGAGGCGTCGGACAGCTCGAAGGCTTGCTCGACCTTGAGGTCAGGCAGCCCTTCGATCTCGAGGATGCGGCCCGAGAAGACGTTCTTCTTGCCGGCCTTGGCGACGGTCAGCAGACCGGCCTTGATGGCGTACAGCGGAATGGCATGCACGAGGTCGCGCAGCGTCACGCCGGGCTGCATCTCGCCCTTGAAGCGCACCAGCACCGACTCGGGCATGTCCAGCGGCATCACGCCGGTGGCCGCACCAAAGGCCACCAGGCCGGAGCCGGCGGGGAAGCTGATGCCGATGGGGAAGCGGGTGTGCGAGTCGCCACCGGTGCCGACCGTGTCGGGCAGCAGCAGGCGGTTCAGCCAGCTGTGGATGACGCCGTCGCCCGGACGCAGGGCCACGCCGCCGCGGTTGCTGATGAAGGCGGGCAGCTCGCGGTGGGTCTTGACGTCCACGGGCTTGGGATAGGCGGCGGTGTGGCAGAAAGACTGCATGACCAGGTCGGCCGAGAAGCCCAGGCAGGCCAGGTCCTTCAGCTCGTCGCGGGTCATGGGGCCGGTGGTGTCCTGCGAACCGACCGTGGTCATCTTGGGCTCGCAATAGGTGCCCGGGCGAACGCCCTGGCCTTCGGGCAGGCCGACGGCGCGGCCGACCATCTTCTGGGCCAGAGTGAAGCCGGCCTTGGTTTCGGCGGGGGCCGAGGGCAGGCGGAACTGCGTGGAGGCGGGCAGGCCCAGGAACTCGCGCGCCTTGGCGGTCAGCGAGCGGCCGATGATGAGGTTGATGCGGCCGCCGGCGCGCACTTCGTCGAACAGCACATCGCTCTTGAGCTTGAACTCGGCGACGGTCTGGCCGTTCTTCACCAGCTTGCCGTCATAGGGCAGCACGTCGATGACGTCGCCCATTTCGAGCTTGCTGACGTCGACTTCGATCGGCAGCGAGCCGGAGTCTTCCTGGGTGTTGAAGAAGATGGGGGCGATCTTGCCGCCCAGGGTCACGCCGCCGAAGCGCTTGTTGGGCACGAAGGGGATGTCTTCACCGGTGGCCCAGATGACCGAGTTGGTGGCCGACTTGCGCGAGGAACCGGTGCCGACGACGTCGCCGACATAGGCCACGACATGGCCCTTCTTCTTCAGGTCGTCGATGAACTGCATCGGGCCGCGCTTGCCGTCTTCCTCGGGCTTGAAGGCCGCGTCGGAGCGGGTGTTCTTCAGCATGGCCAGGTAGTGCAGCGGGATGTCCGGGCGGCTCCAGGCGTCGGGGGCGGGCGACAGGTCGTCGGTGTTGGTCTCGCCGGGCACCTTGAAGACGGTGACGGTGATCTTCTTCTCGACTTCCGGACGCGAGGTGAACCATTCGGCGTCGGCCCAGCTCTTCATGACTTCCTGGGCCTTGGCATTGCCGGCCTTGGCCTTGGTGGCGACGTCGTTGAAGTAGTCGAACATCAGCAGGGTCTTCTTCAGGCCCGTGGCGGCGACGCCGGCGACTTCGGCGTCGTCCAGCAACTCGATCAGCGGATGCACGTTGTAGCCGCCCACCATGGTGCCCAGCAGCTCGGTGGCCTTGGCCTTGGAGATCAGG